>NZ_JBQCXA010001857.1:0-229 GCF_051956855.1 Neisseria sp. P0021.S007 | reverse complement strand
GCGGTACGGTTGCCGTTGAAGTCGTAGTGGTAGCGGATGCTTTCGGTAACGGGCAGGTACAGCATGTCGTACTGCGCATCGCGCCAGTCGGTTTCGGGCAAACCGTTTCGGGCGTTCTCTTCCTTAGCCGGTACTTTCCATTGGTGCTGGCCGATGATTTGGCCGTTGCCGTTGTAGTCGAAGCAGGTAATGCTGTGACTGTTGGCGGCGCGGACGAGGTTGCCGTCCA
>NZ_JBQCXA010001856.1:0-229 GCF_051956855.1 Neisseria sp. P0021.S007 | reverse complement strand
CGAAAACCATCAGCCCGACCGGATTACCGACTGCTCGGGTTACGAAACCAAACTGGCCTACACCCCCGAAGGACAGTTGGCGCGTATTACCGATGCGCTGGAACAGCACACCGAATACCACTACGACGCCAATCAAAACCTCACCCTCGCCCTCTATCCAGACGGCAGCAAAGAGACCTTCGGCTACGATGCTGCAGGTCGTTTGACCACCCATACCGACGGCGAAGGC
>NZ_JBQCXA010001855.1:0-253 GCF_051956855.1 Neisseria sp. P0021.S007 | reverse complement strand
CGGTAGCAGCTGATACTAAAGCCGGTAAAGCGGCAACAGATGCAGCAGATGCATTAGCGAAAGCAGGCGAAGCTAAAGATGCAGCGAAAGCAGCAGACGATAAAGCTGTAGCGGCAGATGCTAAAGCGGTAGCAGCTGATACTAAAGCCGGTAAAGCGGCAACAGATGCAGCAGATGCATTAGCGAAAGCAGGCGAAGCTAAAGATGCAGCGAAAGCAGCAGACGATAAAGCTGTAGCGGCAGATGCTAAAGC
>NZ_JBQCXA010001854.1:0-255 GCF_051956855.1 Neisseria sp. P0021.S007 | reverse complement strand
CCCCCCCCCCCCCCCCCCCCCCCCCCCCCCCCCCCCCCCCCCCCCCCCCCCCCCCCCCCCCCCCCCCCCCCCCCCCCCCCCCCCCCCCCCCCCCCCCCCCCCCCCCCCCCCCCCCCCCCCCCCCCCCTCCCCCCCCCCCCCCCCCCCCCCCCCCCCCCCCCCCCCCCCCCCCCCCCCCCCCCCCCCCCCCCCCCCCCCCCCCCCCCCCCCCCCCCCCCCCCCCCCCCCCCCCCCCCCCCCCCCCCCCCCCCCCCC
>NZ_JBQCXA010001853.1:0-255 GCF_051956855.1 Neisseria sp. P0021.S007 | reverse complement strand
CTTTCACACCGTCGTTGTTCACGGTGGTGTCGCCGGCTTTGACGCTGTCTACCACCAGGTCTTTGTTCAGCTTGACGGTCACTTTATCGTCTTGGGCTTCAGTGGTGATGTTGTCGTCGCCGGCAACAGTCACGGTGGAGCCGAGTTTTTCGATATTGGTGCTGCCGCTGTCGCCGTTGAAGGTCAGGCCTTTGGTGTCAACGGTGGTTTTGGCATCTACACCTTTTTGGATGTCGTCTTTGGTGTCTTGCGCCA
>NZ_JBQCXA010001852.1:0-307 GCF_051956855.1 Neisseria sp. P0021.S007 | reverse complement strand
AAAAAGGTGACACTGGCGCCGCTGGCGAAAAAGGCGAAAAAGGTGACACTGGCGCTGCTGGCGAAAAAGGCGAAAAAGGTGACACTGGCGCCGCTGGCGAAAAAGGCGAAAAAGGTGATACCGGCGCCGCTGGCGAAAAAGGCGAAACGGGTGACGCGGGTGCCGCTGGCGAAAAAGGCGAAAAAGGTGACACTGGCGCCGCTGGCGAAAAAGGCGAAAAAGGTGACACTGGCGCTGCTGGCGAAAAAGGCGAAAAAGGTGACACTGGCGCCGCTGGCGAAAAAGGCGAAAAAGGTGATACCGGCGC
>NZ_JBQCXA010001851.1:0-326 GCF_051956855.1 Neisseria sp. P0021.S007 | reverse complement strand
AACACACAGCCGCCCGAAGGCGGCTGCACGTCTAACCCTCTAGTTATAAATTTTTAGTTAGTTTCAACACACAGCCGCCCGAAGGCGGCTGGTTATTGATACCATATCCCAATCGCGGGTCGGAACGGTTTCAACACACAGCCGCCCGAAGGCGGCTGCGCCGTTTTATTTGTCGGCGCGTGGTGTGGACGGCGGTTTTAACACACAGCCGCCCGAAGGCGGCTGCACGTCTAACCCTCTAGTTATAAATTTTTAGTTAGTTTCAACACACAGCCGCCCGAAGGCGGCTGGTTATTGATACCATATCCCAATCGCGGGTCGGAACG
>NZ_JBQCXA010001850.1:0-376 GCF_051956855.1 Neisseria sp. P0021.S007 | reverse complement strand
AATATGGGCAAAAAAGTTAACGACATCGGTGATGAAGTAACTGCCCTGAGCGACGCAACTAGCGCGGCTATCACTCGCCAAGATAAAGACATCGTTGACTTGGCGAAGGGCTTGCAGCTTGCTGCAGAAGCTGTAGAAGACAATCGTAAAGAAATTGACGCCAACAAAGCAGCAATTGACACCAACAAAGAAGCAATTGCAACCAAAGCCGACAAAGCTGATGTTGACGAATTGGTGAAATACACTGACAATATGGGCAAAAAAGTTAACGACATCGGTGATGAAGTAACTGCCCTGAGCGACGCAACTAGCGCGGCTATCACTCGCCAAGATAAAGACATCGTTGACTTGGCGAAGGGCTTGCAGCTTGCTGCAG
>NZ_JBQCXA010001849.1:0-392 GCF_051956855.1 Neisseria sp. P0021.S007 | reverse complement strand
GTTGCCGGCGACGACAACATCACCACTGAAGCCCAAGACGATAAAGTGACCGTCAAGCTGAACAAAGACCTGGTGGTAGACAGCGTCAAAGCCGGCGACACCACCGTGAACAACGACGGTGTGAAAGTAGGCGACGATGTTGCATTGACCCAAGACGGCGTTAAAGCAGGTGATGTCAAACTGACCAAAGACGGATTGAACAACGCCGGCAACAAAGTGACCAACGTAGCCGATGGCGCCGTCAGCGCCAACAGTAAAGATGCCGTTAACGGCAGCCAACTGTTTGCGACCAACCAAAACGTAGCCAACAACGCCGCCAATATCGCCAAAGGCATCAACTTCGGTGGTACCACCGGCAGCAACAACTACGCATTGGGTGACACCATCAATGT
>NZ_JBQCXA010001848.1:0-412 GCF_051956855.1 Neisseria sp. P0021.S007 | reverse complement strand
AAAGACGGTAACGGTAACACCACTACTACCATCGTTAAAGACGGTAAAGCTGCAGCTAAGGGTGATACTGGTGCTAAAGGTGAAGACGGTAAGAATGCTGAAGCCGACGTTAAAGACAACGGCAATGGCACTCACACTGTAACCATCAAAGACGGTAACGGTAATACCACTACTACCATCATTAAAGACGGTGCAACTGGTGCTACCGGTGCAACTGGTGCAGATGGTAAGAATGCTGAAGCCGACGTTAAAGACAACGGCGACGGCACTCATACTGTGACCATTAAAGACGGTAACGGTAACACCACTACTACCATCGTTAAAGACGGTAAAGCTGCAGCTAAGGGTGATACTGGTGCTAAAGGTGAAGACGGTAAGAATGCTGAAGCCGACGTTAAAGACAACGGCAATG
>NZ_JBQCXA010001847.1:0-429 GCF_051956855.1 Neisseria sp. P0021.S007 | reverse complement strand
CCATTTGCAGTGCGGTCACACCTTCGGTTGTACCGGCTACTTTAAAGTCCATATCGCCCAAGTGGTCTTCGTCACCCAAGATGTCGGTCAGGACGGCAAATTTGGTGTTGTCCAAAATCAGACCCATGGCGATACCGGCAACGTGTGCTTTCAAAGGCACACCGGCAGACAACAGGCTCAGGCAGCCGCCGCAGACGGAAGCCATAGAGGAAGAGCCGTTGGATTCGGTAATTTCAGAAACCACGCGCATGGTGTAGCTGAAATCTTCAGGTTCCGGCAATACGGCCAACAACGCACGTTTAGCCAAACGGCCGTGACCGATTTCACGACGTTTTGGCGCACCTACGCGACCCACTTCACCGGTAGAGTATGGCGGGAAGTTGTAGTGCAGCATAAAGCGGTCGGTGTATTCGCCGGACAGTGCATCAA
>NZ_JBQCXA010001846.1:0-429 GCF_051956855.1 Neisseria sp. P0021.S007 | reverse complement strand
ACATCTGGGAGACAACCTCTACGGCGGACTGGAACACATCAGCAGCACCGCCCTTCTTGCCGACCGCCACAGTCTGCCATCTTACGATATGGGCGAAGCCGACAAAGCCTATACCCGAATTACTCGGTCTATTCTCCCATGAATACTTCCACGCATGGAGCGTCAAATCCATCAAACCGGCTGTCTTCGCACCTTACAATCTAGACCAAGAAAACTATACCGAGCAACTTTGGGCATTTGAAGGCATTACCTCCTACTACGACGACCTCTTTCTTGCTAGAAGCAAAACCATCAGCCCAGAAGCCTACCTTACCCTGCTTGCACAAGGCATCACACGCGTCCAGCAGACACAAGGCCGTCTGAAACAAACACTTGCCCAATCCAGTTTCCGCGCATGGGGCAAGTTCTAAAAACAAGGCGAAAACAGCA
>NZ_JBQCXA010001845.1:0-429 GCF_051956855.1 Neisseria sp. P0021.S007 | reverse complement strand
CTCCAAGTCAGCCATTTAGTCATGCTTTAAAACAGCAAACAAACGAGTTCGGCAGGATTGATACTGTCCGTGGCTTGTTTCATGCTTATTCATCGACTATAAAAACAAACCGTTTGACGGTTGACCCCATACATTCAGAGGTCGTCTGAAACCATACTGTAGATTTTCAGACGACCTTTCCCCAGTTTTATCAGATACAAGAAATGATTTATGAACGAAATAACTCTGGATTCCACCGTTCCTGAAGGGCACAAACGCTCCATCCGCAGCTTTGTGTTGCGTCAAGGGCATATGACTGCGGCGCAGCAGCGTGCCATTGATACGATGTGGCCGCAGTTCGGCATCGATTACCAAGATTCCGTGTTGGACTTGAATCAGCGTTTCGGCAGCGACCATCCCAAGGTGTTGGAAATCGGTTTCGGCATGGGC
>NZ_JBQCXA010001844.1:0-429 GCF_051956855.1 Neisseria sp. P0021.S007 | reverse complement strand
CAACAAAGCCGTACAAAACAACAAACTCCAAACCGAGCTCCTCAGCCGCAGTGCCAGCCCGCGCCATGAATACAACAACAACGGCAAACGCATCCAAACAGGCTGGGAAGAAGTTGCTTCGTTCAAAGTCGAAAGCAAAGACTTTGACGCCATCAACCGCCTGACTGACGAGACGCTGCAATCTGCCACTCTCGACCACATCGGCTTCAGCATCTCCAAAGAAAAACGCGAAGCCGCCGTCGATCAAGTCAGCAAAGCCGCCATCCTGCGCTTCAAAGACCGTGCGCAAGATTTGGCGAAAACACTCGGCTTTTCCAACTACAAAATCGTCAAACTCAATTTAGGCCACATTGGCAACCGCTCCATCGACGACCGTTTAGGTTTCGCCCGTACCAAAATGATGAGTGCCGAAGCTGCTGTTGCTAGAAG
>NZ_JBQCXA010001843.1:0-429 GCF_051956855.1 Neisseria sp. P0021.S007 | reverse complement strand
CCCTTATCGAGTCCAACCTGACCGTTTTAAATGTAGATGGCGGAGAAGATTACCGCTTGCGTACGCTGCGTCCTGCCGAAATTTTCTTTGTCCCCAATAATGAAGAAAACGAGCAAAAACTCGCTGCTTTATTTAAAGAAATGAGCGGAATCTCTGAATTAAACCCAGGCATCAGCATTATCCATGGACGGGAAATCCCCCATAAAGCCCAGTCAGAACGCGCCATCTGGTTTGATTTCCGTGCATTATGTTTTGGCCCGCGCTCACAAGCTGACTATTTGTATTTAGCCGAACATTACGAGATGGTTTTCCTTTCAGGATTAGAACGTCTAACCCCGCAAGAAAAAGCAGAAGCACGCCGTCTGACATGGTTAATTGACGTTTTATATGATTTCCGTGTGAAGCTGTGCGCCACTAGCGCAGTTGGCG
>NZ_JBQCXA010001842.1:0-429 GCF_051956855.1 Neisseria sp. P0021.S007 | reverse complement strand
GCCTTTGGATTGTGCCTTAAACCTGCAAAACTATACATTCCGTCAACTTCATCACAACAATCAAACCCTCGCCCTCCCCGCCCTGCCTTTCCAACACTACGACATCTGGGGGCTGACCGCACTCATTCTATACGGACTGGCAGAACGTTATCAGCAATATTGCCAAGCTTTTAAATAAGGCAAGGCCGTCTGAAACCAATATTCAGACGGCCTGATTTAATCCATTCTCTTTACGCGGCTTCTTCGAAATATTCGATACCTTCTCCGAACCATTTCATCTCATTGCGCAGGGCAACCACTTCGCCAATTACCATTAAAGCCGGACGCTCCGCTTCGGCGGCCAACAAGCCTAAATCTTTCAGACTGCCTGTCCGCACGGTCTGATTCGGTAAAGTCCCATTGGAAATCACGGCAACGGGTGTAGAAGGC
>NZ_JBQCXA010001841.1:0-429 GCF_051956855.1 Neisseria sp. P0021.S007 | reverse complement strand
ATTCAAAGGCTTAAACAAACTGCGACACCATGTCCTCCATCTCGACAAAGACTTGGTCAACCGCTTTGTTCGCAGCAACGAATTCTTCTATACCGTCCCCATTAGCGACTTGTACCAAGAAGAGACACTGAAACAAATCACCTATCAGGGCAAAGCCCAATAAACCAAAAGGCCGTCTGAAAAGATGTTTCAGACGGCCTTTATCACACCAAATCAAAATAATAAAATCACTGCATTACAAACGAAAAACACCAAGCCCAAATCCAAATGCGGCAACCCAAGTTATAATAAAACCCTTCCCACACGTCCCACATCATCATGCCGATTTACTTCATCGCCGATTTGCACCTGAGCGAATCCCATCCTCAACTGACCGCACTCTTCCAGAAATTTATGCAAGAAAAAGCCATTCATGCCCAAGCCGTATAC
>NZ_JBQCXA010001840.1:0-366 GCF_051956855.1 Neisseria sp. P0021.S007 | reverse complement strand
AGATGTGTATAATAGACAAATATAGGTCATCTTGTTTTCCTGTGGATGGAGTTCTTAACATGTAGGCCGTCTGAAAAAGGGTGTTTTGGATTCAGACGGCCTTATTTCCGGATCAGATGTGTCCTGATTTTTCCAGAGCGGCTCAGACTTTGGCTTGACCGGCTTCGGTCAGTGCTACCAAAGGCAGGCGAACATGGGGTTCGCATTTGCCCAAGAAGCTCATGCCCCATTTGGGCGCGGCCGGGCTGGGCTCGCAGAACAGGGTGTTATAAATTGGGATAAGTTGCTCGTTTAGACGACGGGCGGTCGCAATATCGCCCTCAAGGGCGGCTCGGTACATATCGGCAAAGAGTTTCGGTGCAACGT
>NZ_JBQCXA010001839.1:0-430 GCF_051956855.1 Neisseria sp. P0021.S007 | reverse complement strand
TATTTAACCTGCCTCAAGGCAATTGGGAAATTTCTTGCGTACCATCTGAGAAATTTAATTACGAAGAGGCTGGGAAATGTGTTGTCGAACACATGGGGATTTGGGTTTTACATAAAACGAATTAAATGAAAACCAAGCCGTTATATTATTAACTCTTTGATATTTTGTTGGTATTTGTTTATTTTTGGCTTGGTGGTATAAATTGAAAATGCCGATAAGATGATAAATGGTTTAATTGTTAATTAAATGTTTTATAAAGAAAAATATATCTTTTTTTTAAATCTTTCCGCTATAATCTCCTTAGTTTGTAACAAATCTACGCACCATTCCTTTCAGACGGCCTGTTGCTGTTGTCAGGCCGTCTGAAAACCGAGTTTCGTTGTTTTTAATAAAACCATCAGGCGCGTTGTCCAGTGCCTCACGCTAGAGA
>NZ_JBQCXA010001838.1:0-430 GCF_051956855.1 Neisseria sp. P0021.S007 | reverse complement strand
CAATATCCGTGAATACTTGGATTTGGACGATACGCTGTTTACGTTGAAAATTACGCCTAACCGCGCTGATTGCTTGAGCGTTAAGGGTATTGCGCGTGAGGTTTCTGCGTTGACTCAATGTGCGTTTAGGCCTGTTGAAATTCAGACGGCCTTTATCGGCAGTGAGAAAAAACAGGCTGTCCGTATTGACGCACCGGCCGACTGCGGCCGTTTTATCAGTCGCGTTATTGAAAATGTCAATGCGAAAGCGGCTACTCCCGATTGGATGAAACAACGTTTGGAACGCAGCGGTATCCGCAGCATTTCCGCATTGGTGGACATCGGCAACTATGTGATGCTGGAAATCGGTCAGCCTATGCATGTTTTCGATGCTGACAAGCTGTCAGGCAGTTTGATTGTCCGCCGTGCTCAAAATGGCGAGACTTTGGCG
>NZ_JBQCXA010001837.1:0-430 GCF_051956855.1 Neisseria sp. P0021.S007 | reverse complement strand
AATCAAAATATCATGCGATTCTATCAAAACCCGTCCGGATATTCTATCCGCGCAAACCGCGTTACAATAAAGCCTCTTTTTTCAGACGGCCTTTCATCATGACCTGCCTTGCTTGGAACACCACACCCACCCTTGCTACCCTTTGCCGCGCCATCGAACAACATACCGCGCCGCTTTATTTGATTGTCTGCCTGCCTGAAAACAATATTCCCGATTTTCCGCTGTCCAATCATCCCTCCGAGCTTGAAGGCCGTCTAAACAACCGTCTCGCTCAAGCCATGAAATGCCTTCAGTTCAACAGCGTTAATGTTTTGGAAAACCTATTGCCTAATGTGCATCTCTGGATGGTTCCTCCACACCGTGCCGACCGCTTACACGAACATTTCCATCATATCGAATGGCAAACCGAAGCCATCCCCCAAGTACGCCC
>NZ_JBQCXA010001836.1:0-430 GCF_051956855.1 Neisseria sp. P0021.S007 | reverse complement strand
CTGCTTCAGGCTTTGGAAGCGATCTGAGGCCGTCTGAAACGCCTCGCGGGCCGCGTGTAAGGCTTCTTCGGTGGCAATGATTTGTTCTTCGTAATGCTCTTGCTGGCTTTGCAACAAGGCGGCTGCTTCCTGCGCGGCGGCGGTTTCGGCCTCGTCGGGCAGGTTCAGGGCTTGGTTTTCCTGTTTCAGACGACCTTTGCGCTCTTCGTGCTTGGCAACGGTTTGTTCGGCATGGGCAAGCTGCTGCTGCTTCAACGCCAGTTCGCGGCGGATGCGGTTTGCCTCGTCCTGCTGGGTTTGGAAGGCGGCATTGAGCGTGGCTTGAGCTTCTTCCAATTCGGGCAGACGCTCTTCGTGTTCGGCAACCTGCATCGCCCATTCCGCCAATTCGGTTTGCTTTTCTTCGGCCTGCAACTCGTTTTCTTCAAGC
>NZ_JBQCXA010001835.1:0-430 GCF_051956855.1 Neisseria sp. P0021.S007 | reverse complement strand
TTCCATCTCCGAGCGTACGGCATTGCGGAACATGGTTTCCACGCCCTTATTCGTACCCAACAGATCAGACGCATTCAAATCCTCGGCTTTATTTTTTTTCTTTTTCGCCTTGTCTTTTTTGCGTTTGGCCTTCTTCTCGTTTTTTTCAGACGGCATTTCAGGATGTTCAACTACATCCTGACCTTCTACTGCTTCCTGAATTTCTACCGCGTCAGCCACAACCTCAACTTCGTTTTCAACAACACCGTTTTGCTTGTGATCCCACAAATCAACATCCTGTTGGGATTCTGCAGATGTGCCGTCGTTTAAAGGTTTGCCTTGGTCGCCCATCTGCTTCTGCCGGCCATTTTCCTTCCAATCATTCAAATCCATATCATGACTCCCAACATCAAACACTTTGAACTACATGGAAAATAAAAAACATATTTAG
>NZ_JBQCXA010001834.1:0-430 GCF_051956855.1 Neisseria sp. P0021.S007 | reverse complement strand
AAGTTATCCCTTCTTCTTCAAATAAGGAACTGCGATGTTCAACTTTATCAAGAAACAGTTTATCGACGTCATTCAATGGCCGAATCCCGACGACAGCCTGCTGATGTGGCGTTTTCCGATTGCCGATGAGGAGATCCAAAACGGTGCGAGCCTGACTGTGCGTGAGGCGCAGATGGCGATGTTTGTCGATGAAGGCGTAACCGCCGACGTGTTTGGTCCGGGGCGTTACACGCTCAATACGCAAACGCTGCCGGTGCTGACCAACTTGAAAAACTGGGACAAGCTTTTTGAATCCCCTTTTAAATCGGATGTTTACTTTTTCAATACCAAACAACAGCTCGCACGAAAATGGGGTACATCTCAACCGATTACCGTACGCGATGCCGAGTTTGGCGCGGTGCAACTGCGTTCGTTCGGTATGTATTCTTAC
>NZ_JBQCXA010001833.1:0-431 GCF_051956855.1 Neisseria sp. P0021.S007 | reverse complement strand
ATCCGGTTACGACCAAGTCGTTTTCGTTACCTCTTCTTACGGCCTGGGCGAAAACGTCGTACAAGGCGCGGTAAACCCTGACGAATTCTATGTATGCAAACCTACTTTGAAAGCAGGCAAACCGGCTATCCTGCGCAAAACCATGGGTTCGAAACAAATCAAAATGATTTGTACCGACAAAGCCGAAGCCGGTAAATCTGTAACCAACGTTGATGTACCTGCAGAAGACCGGCAACGCTTCTCCATTACCGACGCCGAAGTAACCGAGTTGGCTCATTACGCGCTGACCATCGAAAAACACTACGGCCGCCCAATGGACATCGAATGGGGGCGCGATGGTTTGGAGGGCAAATTCTACATCCTGCAAGCACGCCCTGAAACTTTAAAATCTCAAGAAGACGGCAGCCGCAACCTGCGCCGCTTCTCTATCA
>NZ_JBQCXA010001832.1:0-431 GCF_051956855.1 Neisseria sp. P0021.S007 | reverse complement strand
GGACTGCCGCTGGTGTGGACAATCGCGGAATGGCCGGCTTTGGTTACAGAAAGGAAATGGTGCGGATGATTGGCGGCACCGATGGCGTCGATGGCGATTTTCAGATTGCCGTCCGTACCGTTTTTAACACCGACAGGGCAGGAGAGGCCGCTGGCCAATTCGCGGTGTACCTGGCTTTCAGTCGTACGCGCCCCAATCGCGCCCCAAGAAATCAGGTCGGCGTAGTATTGCGGCGTAATTATGTCCAAGAATTCAGTCGAAGCAGGCATGCCCATTTCGTTCAAAGTCAGCAACAACTGACGTGCTTGGCGCAGGCCGTAGTTGATGTCAAACGTACCGTCCAAGTGTGGATCGTTAATCAGACCTTTCCAGCCAACGGTTGTACGCGGTTTTTCACAATACCCGCGCATTACAATCAGTAGCTCTTTCTA
>NZ_JBQCXA010001831.1:0-431 GCF_051956855.1 Neisseria sp. P0021.S007 | reverse complement strand
TTAATAAGCCTTGCGGCGTATCGGTGCACAGCGAATCGGAAGGGGATGTTTGCCTGCCCGCTTCGCCGGCGCAGCAGCTCGGTGTTGAACGCGTGTGGCTGGTTCACCGTTTGGCCAAGGCCACCAGCGGCCTGTTGCTGTTTGCGCTCAACCGCGCCCGCGCGGCGGCTTTGTCGGCACAGTTTGCCGAGAAAACTATGCGTAAAACGTATTTGGCACTCAGTACGCACAAGCCGGCGAAAAAGCAGGGATGGGTGAAAGGCGGTATGGCGCGTTCGCGGCGCGGTACATGGAAGCTGACGCGAGACGAGGATAATTTTGCCGTTACCCGTTTCAGCAGCCCAAGCCTGAAGCCCGGTTTGCGCCTGTTTGTGTTGCAAACGTTTACCGGCAAAACACATCAGCTGCGCGTGGCCATGAAAAGCATAGGC
>NZ_JBQCXA010001830.1:0-431 GCF_051956855.1 Neisseria sp. P0021.S007 | reverse complement strand
GCATTGGATACGCGCAACAATACATCCAACGTTTCGGCTTCAAACCATCCGAAATTCCAGCCAGCCTGTCTATGGCACTTGGCACCGGTGAAACAACACCATTGCGTGTCGCTGAAGCATATAGCGTCTTTGCCAATGGCGGTTACAAAATTTCCGCATACGTCATCGACAAGATTTATGACAGCGAAGGTCGTCTGAGAGCGCAAATGCAACCTCTTGTTGCAGGTGAAAACGCCCCTCAAGCCATTGACCCGCGCAACGCATACATCATGTATAAAATCATGCAGGACGTAGTCCGCGTCGGTACAGCACTAGGCGCCTCCGCACTTGGCCGTTCCGATATCGCCGGTAAAACCGGTACGACGAACGACAATAAAGATGCATGGTTTGTCGGTTTCAACCCGAATGTTGTTACCGCCGTATATATCGGC
>NZ_JBQCXA010001829.1:0-431 GCF_051956855.1 Neisseria sp. P0021.S007 | reverse complement strand
ATCCTGTTCCCGCTTCACGGAATCCCCTTTTCAGACGACCTTTCCCCCGTCTCGCCCGCACGATTTACGGTATAATTCCCAACATCTTTATCCATTGTTTTCCCAAGCATAAACCATGACACGCAAAATCCTCGTTACCTCCGCGCTGCCCTATGCCAACGGCAGCATCCACCTCGGCCACATGGTCGAACACATCCAAACCGACGTTTGGGTGCGCTTTCAAAAACTGCGCGGCCACGAATGCTACTACTGCTGCGCCGATGACACCCACGGCACGCCCGTGATGCTGGCCGCGCAAAAACAAGGCATCGCGCCCGAAGACATGATTGCCAAAGTGCGCGAAGAGCACCTCGCCGACTTTACCGGTTTCGGCATCGGCTACGACAATTATTACAGCACCCATTCCCCTGAAAACAAACAGTTTTCCGAAC
>NZ_JBQCXA010001828.1:0-431 GCF_051956855.1 Neisseria sp. P0021.S007 | reverse complement strand
GTATCGTTATCAGTGGGAAATTCCTGCAAATTTTGAATAAAAACTATATTGATATTATGCCCAAAGAGCGTTAATCCGCTTTCATATGACCTGCTATAATCCACGTCGTCTGAAAACCCTCTTTCACGGAAACCGCCATGGCCGACCTCTTTACCCGCCAACCTGATGCGCCGCTTGCCGAACGCCTGCGCCCGCATTCTTTAGACGATGTCATCGGGCAGCAGCACTTAATCGGCGAAGGTAAACCTTTGCGCGTGGCGGTGGAAGGCGGGAAGCCGCATTCTATGTTGCTGTGGGGGCCGCCGGGCGTGGGCAAGACGACGTTGGCGCGGATTTTGGCGCAGAGTTTCAATGCCCAGTTTCTGCCGGTTTCCGCCGTATTTTCAGGTGTAAAAGACATACGAGAGGCAATTGAGAAAGCTGAAATTGCC
>NZ_JBQCXA010001827.1:0-431 GCF_051956855.1 Neisseria sp. P0021.S007 | reverse complement strand
GCGCCGATGACTGCGCCGCTGTGGATTTCGACACGGTTGCCCAAAGTGCAGCCGTAATAGATGACAGCGTTTGGATGCAGCACGACTTCATCGCCCAACGTGCAATCATGTTGGACAACGGCATTGGCCAAAATACGGCAGCCTTCGCCCAATACGGCATTCGCGCCGATATAGGCATTCGCGCCGATTTCGCAGCTTGCCGGTACTTTTGCGCTCGCTTCGACAACAGCGGTCGGATGTACGCCGCCCTGTGCTTTGACAATCGGCGAGAACAATCGTGCCACTTTGGCAAAATAAAGATAAGGATCGGCAGCCACAATCAGGTTGCGGCCCGCAAATTCGTCTGCGGCTTTCGGCGACACAATCACTGCGCCTGCTTGGCTGTCGTGTACTTCGGCTTTATATTTCGGGTTGGCCAAAAAGCTGATGTG
>NZ_JBQCXA010001826.1:0-431 GCF_051956855.1 Neisseria sp. P0021.S007 | reverse complement strand
GCTTCCACTTCAGGCATGTCTTCAATCAGACGCAATTTATACTCTTCGCCGCGATCTTGGAAAATTTTGATGGTTTCTGCACGAGGCGTCATCACTTTAATAATGTCATAGTCTTGTGCAATCAACTCTTTCATGCGCGCTTCGATGGCTGCTACATCATCAGGCGTAAATGGTTTTTCAGTTGCGATATCGTAATAGAACCCGTCTTCAATCACCGGGCCGATAACCATTTTGGCATCTGGGTAGAGCTGCTTGACCGCATGACCGACCAAGTGCGCGCAGGAGTGGCGGATAATTTCCACGCCTTCTTTGTCTTTAGGCGTAATGATTTGAACGTGGGCATCTTCGGTAATCGGATCGCAAGCATCCACCAATTTACCGTTAACCTTGCCCGCTACCGTTGCCTTTGCCAAACCTGCACCGATAGACGC
>NZ_JBQCXA010001825.1:0-431 GCF_051956855.1 Neisseria sp. P0021.S007 | reverse complement strand
GTGGAAAACTATAACGCGCAAGTTTTATGTATGGGGCAAAACGTGATTGCCGCTCCGGCCGCTTGGGCATTGGTCGATATCTGGTTGGACTTGCGTCACGACACAAACAGCGGCTATGCACCTAAAGTCGGCGAAATTGAAGCATACGAGCGCGGAAAATAAATACATGTTGCTCCATATATTTTCAGACGGCCTTACAGTTGCCGCAAGAATGCTTGGATAAACGCAATCTTATCCAATTCCGGTATGGCGTTGAACGCTTCGCGATGCTCGCGGATGTGGTCGATTAAGGGGTAAAACTCTTCATCGACGTGGCGTTTGTCGAGCTTGCGGCCGATGTTGCCTTCATTGCTTCGTCCCAGAAACTTGGAAATCAGGTAATACGGCGATTTGAGTTTGAACAGCATTTCGCCGTTTTGTGCATCAAATAC
>NZ_JBQCXA010001824.1:0-431 GCF_051956855.1 Neisseria sp. P0021.S007 | reverse complement strand
GCAACGTAGCGGTCGGCTTCTTCGTCGTATTCAAACATTGGGAAATCGACAACCCACAAAGGTTTCCATTCGTCTACGAAGTAGCCGTTGTCTTTGCCGTGTTCCAAGCCGACTTTAATACGCAATGCGCCGATGGCTTCGTTCACGACTTTGGTTTTGTCCGCGCCGAAGAAAATGATGTCGCCGTTTTGTGCGCCGGTACGCTCGATGATTTCTTTCAGAGCGTTTTCGGACAGGAATTTCACGATTGGAGATTGCAGGCCGCTGTCTTCGCCGTTGGAAAGGTTGCTGATATCGTTTACTTTGATGTATGCCAGACCTTTCGCGCCGTAGATGCCGACAAATTTAGTATATTCGTCGATTTCTTTGCGGCTGAATTTCGCGCCGTTCGGTACACGCAGAGCGACTACGCGGCCGCCTTTCATGTCGGC
>NZ_JBQCXA010001823.1:0-431 GCF_051956855.1 Neisseria sp. P0021.S007 | reverse complement strand
CTTGAAACAAGGCCATGTTTGGTTGTCCGTATTTGCCGTCATCATGTCGCTGATTGGCGCCTTCTACTACCTGCGCGTGGTCAAAGTCATCTACTTCGATGCGCCTGATCATGACCAGCCGGTCGGCAGTAACTATGCCGCTAAATTTGTTCTGACGGTCAATGCCTTCTTGCTGCTCCTGTGGGGTATCATGCCGCAAACCGTTATCGACTGGTGTGCCAAAGCATTGGAAAATACCCTGTAAGCTTCAAACAAAACCAACGGCGGCTGTTCCAAAGCCGCCGTTTTTGTTAGGATTCGCATTCGGATGAAATATACCCAAAGTTCAGACGGCCTCAAGCCTTTGAACAATCATCAAGCAGGTATCATCAAGATATTGAATATTCCACGGATAATGATGGGCAAGAATGCCCATTTAACATGTTAAAATC
>NZ_JBQCXA010001822.1:0-431 GCF_051956855.1 Neisseria sp. P0021.S007 | reverse complement strand
GCCATACTGTATGGCTTTGTTTGCCTGGAATCCAAAGCCTGCGAACGCCCCGCTGCGGGAAACAAGAAAAACCGATTCAGTGGAATCAATAAAAAAGCAATGTCGGGCGATGAGCACAGGCATCAGCGGTTTTAACGATTTCGCGTTATGTTTCAGAGGAATACTTCATGGACTTACATGCAAAGGACAAAACCCAGCATCCCGAGAATGTTGAGTTACTCAGCGCGCAAAAGCCGATTACCGACTTTAAAGGTCTGCTGACCACCATCATCTCCGCCGTCGTCTGTTTCGGCATTTACCACATCCTGCCCTACGGCACCGATGCCAACAAAGGCATCGCGCTGTTGATTTTCGTTGCCGCGCTTTGGTTTACCGAAGCCGTCCACATCACGGTAACCGCATTGATGGTGCCGATTCTCGCCGTCGTGCTC
>NZ_JBQCXA010001821.1:0-431 GCF_051956855.1 Neisseria sp. P0021.S007 | reverse complement strand
ACTCCGAAGTGGCACGCTACATCGAGCAGGCCAAACAACAAGGCGTAACCCTGCCTGAAGCAGACCCTGTGCGCCAATACCATGCCCAACACATCCTCATTAAAGCCGACAACGACAATGCCGCCGTCGGTGCAGAAAGCACCATCCGCAAAATCTACTCACAAGCCCGCAGCGGCGCAGATTTCGGCGGTTTGGCACGCCAATACTCGCAAGACAGCAGCGCCGGCAATGGCGGCGATTTGGGCTGGTTTGCCGACGGCATGATGGTTGCCCCGTTTGAAGAAGCCGTCCACAAACTCAAACCCGGCCAAATCAGCGCCCCTGTCCGCACCCAATTCGGCTGGCACATCATCAAGCTGAACGACGTCCGCGAAGCAGGTACACCTGAAGAGCGCTAACAAAACGCCGTCCGTCAATACCTGTCCCAACAA
>NZ_JBQCXA010001820.1:0-432 GCF_051956855.1 Neisseria sp. P0021.S007 | reverse complement strand
CCGCCCTGCAAACCGCCATTGCCTGGGCGCGCGAACAAATCGCCGCCATCAAAGCGCAAACGCACACCTACTGGGCCAACACCTTCGACAAAAGGACCGACAGTAACGAACGCGTAGGCCGAAGTGGGAGCGTGGGTTCCAATCGAAACTCCGTAGTCGACACGCCCGAATTGCGTGCCGTATACAACGAATTGATGTCAGAAATCACCATCTTCTTCACCGAAATCGGTCAAGCCCTCGAGTTGTACCACCGCTTTAAAATCATCAAAAACTCTGCCGAATTCGACACCCTCTCCCCGGCGCAGCAAACCAAGCTCAACCACGAATTGCGCGATTTCGTCCTCAACGGTGCCGAATTGCAGCCCGACCAGCAGACAGCACTTGCGCCACTGCAACCCAAAGGCGCGCAACTGTGTGCCAAATTCGCACCAA
>NZ_JBQCXA010001819.1:0-432 GCF_051956855.1 Neisseria sp. P0021.S007 | reverse complement strand
CGTACCCAAGGTTTGCAGTAACCCCACCGCCCATTGCGGCGCAAACGAAGCCAGCGCAGAATCCTGCACCGACCCGACCATAAAAGAAATCCCCACACCCAAAGACAGCGGTCCAAAAGTCAGCAACGCCCAATACACCAAAAACTGCATCATCCAAGGCCGCTGCGAATTGACCCGCCAAATCCGGTTAAACGTATTGTCAATCGTCCGAATCAGCATCAGCGACGTCACCACCAGCATCACACTACCGATCGCCGTCAACTTTCCCGCCTGATTGCGGAACGCATTGATATAATCAAACACCATGTCCGCACCCTGCGGCACAATAGTCTGATTGACGAACGCAACAAAAGAATCCGACCAACGGTCGAACACAGGGAAAATCGAAGCGACCGCCACCATCACCGTCAATACCGGCACCAAAGCCAGAAG
>NZ_JBQCXA010001818.1:0-432 GCF_051956855.1 Neisseria sp. P0021.S007 | reverse complement strand
AAGGCAGCGTGGCGGAAAAAACGATTGCGGTGGCGGAAGCCAAAGTCCATATGGATTTCGGCAGGGCTTTCGTCTAGGCGGTCGCGTGTCACTGGATGGTGTGTATGGGTGCGTGGCTGCACTTTGCCGCCAAACATACGGCAGGGCGGATGTTGGCGATTTGGTTTCCCGTGATGATTTTCGTGTTAAACGGTTTCCAACACCTTGTCGCCAATATGTTCGTCATCCCCGCCGGTATTTTGGCGGGCGCAGATATTACATGGGGGCAGTTTTTCTTCAACATGATTCCCGTGTTTTTAGGCAATGTCTTAGGCGGCGCATCGTTTGTCGGCGCATCATACCTTTATACATATAAAGATACGCTGAAAGATTGCGCCGAATAATCTATAGTGGATTAAATTTAAATCAGGACAAGGCGACGAAGCCGCAGAC
>NZ_JBQCXA010001817.1:0-432 GCF_051956855.1 Neisseria sp. P0021.S007 | reverse complement strand
TCGTTGGTGCGCTGACCCACGGTGGCAAAGGCGCGCGTAACTCCGCATTGGCTTGTGGTGCAGTAGGTGCCGGTATCGGCGGTTACATGGACTACCAAGAGAAAAAACTGCGTCAAAGCCTGGCCAACACCAACATCGAAGTTGAACGTCAAGGCAACCAAATCAAACTGGTTATGCCTGAAAACGTAACCTTCGCCACCGGCAGCGCTGCCCTGAGCGGTCAAGCTCAAAGCGCCTTGTCTGCTGCTGCACAAACTCTGGTTCAATATCCTGACACGACTTTGACCATCAACGGCCATACCGACAATACCGGTAACGACGCCATCAACGAGCCATTGTCTCGCAACCGCGCCGAATCTGTCGCTACCTTCCTGCAATCCCGTGGCGTAAGCAGCACCCGTTTGAGCACTTTCGGTTACGGCTCCCGTCAAC
>NZ_JBQCXA010001816.1:0-432 GCF_051956855.1 Neisseria sp. P0021.S007 | reverse complement strand
ATACCGACCCTGCGCCCATCGAAGCTTATTTGGCCAAACTGCGCGGCGACAATACGGCACATAATGCCTTTTTGCAACGTGTCGAGCAGGCGCGTACACGACTGTTGGCAGACGATGGCGCGATTACCCAATTTATGGCCGATTTTCCGCAAGCCGACGCCGGCAAATTGCGTACCTTGATCCGCAACACCAAAAAAGAGCAGGAACAAAACAAACCGCCGAAAAACTTCCGCGCGTTGTTCCAAGAAATTAAAGCAGTGATGGAGGCCGGTCAATCCGACGTTTCAGAAGAAGGGAAGGATTGGGAAGAATAAACCTTAAGGCCGTCTGAAAACGGATTGCGGTTTTCAGACGGCCTGTATCGTAATACCGAAGGAGGATGACCATGAAATTTCGCCACTCTGCAATCGCCTTGCTGGTTGGTGTATTGAC
>NZ_JBQCXA010001815.1:0-432 GCF_051956855.1 Neisseria sp. P0021.S007 | reverse complement strand
CCTATCGGCAGACTGGCAAAAAGCCCTGCCGCACAACAGCACACCCTACACTTCGACCATCGTGTTCCTGGTACGCAAAGGCAATCCCAAGCAGATTCATGACTGGGACGACTTGGTCAAAGGCGACGTACAAATCATCACGGCAAACCCGAAAACTTCAGGCGGCGCACGCTGGAATTTCCTGTCGGCTTGGGCGTACGCACAAGAAAAAGGCGGAGATGCAGAGGCGGAACAATTTGTCTCCGAACTCTACCGCCGCGTGCCGGTCATGGACGCAGGCGCGCGCGGTTCGACCATAACCTTTACACGGCGCGGATTAGGCGATGTTTTGCTGGTATGGGAAAACGAAGCACACCTCGCCTTGCAGGAAAATCCGAACCAATTTGAAATCATCACGCCGTCAATATCCATGCTGTGCGAACCGCCCGTCGC
>NZ_JBQCXA010001814.1:0-432 GCF_051956855.1 Neisseria sp. P0021.S007 | reverse complement strand
GTCATCGACCGCGCCGAGGGTGTGGCGATGGAAACCAGTTTTGCCAATGCAGGCCAGCTTTCTTACGGCTATACCACGCCGTGGGCTGCTCCCGGTATTCCGACCAAAGCGCTGAAATGGCTGTTTAAAAGCCATCCGCCTTTGCTGTTTCGCCCTGACGGCAGCCTGTATCAAATCGAATGGCTGTGGCAAATGCTGCAAAACTGCACGGCCGCGCGCTATCAAATCAACAAAGAGCGCATGGTCAGGATTTCTGAATACAGCCGAGAAATGTTCCGCCGTTTTGAAGCGCAAACCGGCATGAATTTTGAAGGGCGCAAAAAAGGGACGTTGCAGATTTTCCGTCAGGCTAAAGAAGTCGAAGCGGCAGAACAAGACATTGCCGTTTTGGAACGCTACGGCGTGCCGTACCGCCGTCTGAAACCCGAAGAA
>NZ_JBQCXA010001813.1:0-432 GCF_051956855.1 Neisseria sp. P0021.S007 | reverse complement strand
TCCCTTCCTTATCTTCAAGCGTCAATTTGTTTTGAATGTTCAGATTCGGCAGCGGCGGATTGGTACGGATGACCAAGCTTCCGTCTTCTTCTTTTTCAGCACGCAGTTCAACGGTTTTATACGCCAACATATTGGGGTCGGGCGGCGTCATAAAGCTTTCGGCAGAATCGGAAGCAAAATCATCCGGATTCTTCACATCGCCCCACAGGCTGCGGTCGAGTATCAGATGCCCATCAATATGGCGTATGCCCTTATCGCGCATCTGTTGCTGCATTTGCACCAAATCATGCTGGTCAAACACAGGATCGCCGCTCCCCACCCAATACACATTGCCTTTCAGTGTATCGCCTTTGATTGAGCCGTTGGTTTTAAACTCAGTTTTCCAACGATAATCGCCGCCCAGCATACGAAACGCGGTAAACGCCGTTACCA
>NZ_JBQCXA010001812.1:0-432 GCF_051956855.1 Neisseria sp. P0021.S007 | reverse complement strand
GCGAAATGGGTATCGCGCCAAACGTCAAAGCGCCGCTCTTTGTCGAAGGCAACGCAGAACTCGAAGGCCTGCTCAAATACCTGCCGTCGCTGACCCGACTGACCGAAGCCAAGCTGGTGGACAGCTTGCCGGAAGCGGAAGACGCACCTGTCGCCGTCTGCAACGGCGCGCGCCTGATGCTGAAAGTCGAAATCGACAAAGCCGCCGAAACCGCCCGTTTGAGCAAAGAAGCCGAGAAGCTGCAAAAAGCCTTGGACAAACTCAACGCCAAACTCTCCAAACCCGGCTATGTGGACAAAGCCCCCGCACATCTGGTGGAGAAGGATAAGGCGGAATTGGCGGAGTTGATGGATAAGATGGGGAAAGTGGAAGGGCAATTGGCGAAGTTGAGAGGGTGATTGGAAGGCAGCCTGAAAACGGTGGAGTGGTTTC
>NZ_JBQCXA010001811.1:0-432 GCF_051956855.1 Neisseria sp. P0021.S007 | reverse complement strand
CTTTAAATCAGCCACGCACTGCTTATCGCGTGCCTCAAAAGCTTCCGCGCCACCCAAGAGCTTGAGTTGCTCCATAGGGCTGATTTTACCGAAGTTTCGGATTTGCTCGTCAGAGAGTTTGCTTAAAGGCTGATCCCACATGCAGACACAATAGTCTTGAGCCAATTTCTCGTTTTGCGCATCCAAACCTTTTGCTTTCAAATCAGCTTGCCATTTTTCAGCAAAAGGAATGTTTTTCACGCAAGACTCCACCACATTTTGTTTCATCTGCGGCTTGTTCATGGCGCATTGTGAGAGCAGGGCGGTCAGAGCCAGCAAAGACAAAATAATCCATGCCCAAATGCGGATGGTGCGGATTTTTGCCTTGGCTTTTTTTCTGGCTGCCAGTTGCTCTTCAGACGGCCTTTCCGTTTGTTGCTCAGTCATGCAGGC
>NZ_JBQCXA010001810.1:0-433 GCF_051956855.1 Neisseria sp. P0021.S007 | reverse complement strand
TTACCGACGACACAGACTTTGCCGGTCAGGCTGTCGTGGTAAGGAGGGATGCGGTAGCCTTGGTAAATACGGCTGTCGACGCGGACGCCGAAGCCACCGGGCAAGTGGCAACTTTCAATCAGGCCCGGGCTTTGAATGAAGTTGTACGGGTCTTCAGCGTTGATACGGCACTCAAACGCGTGGCCTTCGACTTGAATGTCTTCCTGTTTGTATTGCAAAGGCAGGCCGGATGCGATGCGTAATTGCTCTTGAATGATGTCTACGCCGGTGATGAGCTCGGTAACCGGATGCTCAAACTGAACGCGTGTGTTCATCTCGATAAAGAAGAATTCGCCGCCTTCGTACAGGCATTCAAACGTACCTGCGCCGCGATAGCCGATGCGTTTGCAAGCGTCGGCACAGGCTTTTCCGATTTTGGCGCATTCTTCTTCAG
>NZ_JBQCXA010001809.1:0-433 GCF_051956855.1 Neisseria sp. P0021.S007 | reverse complement strand
GTTTGATTGGCTTTGGGCTGTACAACGCCTATACGCCCGTCGTCCGTCATCAGACTGTCGTGATCGATAAGAAAATGGACAAACCGCTGCGTATCGGTGTGGCAAGCGATTTGCACTTGGGGATTTTGTTCGGCGCGCGGCAACTGGATAAGCTGGTGGACATCATGAATCGCGAAAAAGTCGATTTAATCCTGTTGCCGGGCGATCTGATGGATGACAACGTCGATGCCTACCGCAAAGAGAATATGCAGCCGCATCTGGGTCGTCTGAAAGCGCCGCTGGGCGTTTACGCGACTTTGGGCAATCATGATATGTTCGGCGACAGCGCGCGCATTCGCCATGACCTCGAAGCGGCGGGTATTACCGTACTCGGCAACCAAGTGTTGCAACACGATGCGTTTCTGCTCGTCGGCCGCAACGATGACTTGGACCA
>NZ_JBQCXA010001808.1:0-433 GCF_051956855.1 Neisseria sp. P0021.S007 | reverse complement strand
GTGGTGTGGACGGCGCGATTCACCGCGCGGCGGGACGGGAGTTGTTGGAAGCGTGCAGAAAGTTGAACGGCTGCCGCACGGGCGAAGCGAAAATCACCCAAGGCTATCGGCTGCCGGCGAAATTTGTGATTCATACCGTCGGGCCGGTTTGGTTCGGCGGACATCGCAGCGAAGCGGTCAAGCTGGCGGAGGCGTATCAAAATTCCCTGCTGTTGGCGCAAGAACACGGCATCCGCAGCATCGCCTTCCCCTGTATCAGCACAGGCGTGTACCGTTTCCCCGCCGACTTGGCTGCCGAAACCGCTTTGGCGATTTTGAAAAAAACCTTGCCGCAGTGTCCGTCTGTCGAAAAAATCGTTTTCTGTTGCTATTCGCCGCAGGATGCCGAACGCTATCGGACATTGTTGGAACGGGACGGAGCGGTCGTCTGAAA
>NZ_JBQCXA010001807.1:0-433 GCF_051956855.1 Neisseria sp. P0021.S007 | reverse complement strand
GTCCATGAGTGCCATGACTTTTTCCTTGTATTTGTGTCTAAAAAAGAGAACGGAGTGTAGCAAAATTTGCACTGAAAAAAATCAGACTTAACCAAACTAAACCTCTTTTATCTCAAAGCCGTAATAAAACCAAGGCCGTCTGAAATCAAGTTTCAGACGGCCTCTATAACGAACCATGTGCTATTCTTCGCGGCCATTGAAATACTCGGCCGCTCCGCCTTCAAAAAAGCCTTGCAAAATCGCCTGCGCCGCTACTTGGTCAAGCACGGATTTTTGTTTTCGGCCAAACACTTGGGCTTCAGCAAGCAGGCTTTCCGCGTATAGGGAAGACATCCTTTCGTCCACCCAATAAACCGGCAAATTAAAACGTCCGTGCAAACGGCGGCCAAACTTGCGGCTCAAACGGGTCAGCTCATGCTCCGTGCCATCGGTA
>NZ_JBQCXA010001806.1:0-433 GCF_051956855.1 Neisseria sp. P0021.S007 | reverse complement strand
CTCCATCTCAACCGTTGCGCTGGCAGATGACAGCCATGGTTTCTACATTCAAGGCGATCTTGGCCACTCAACCCTTAAAACCAATGACGAAGGTGGCAAAACTAGTGCCAAAGGCTTCAGCCCGCGTCTGTCTGCCGGATATGATTTCGGCGATTTCCGTGTCGCTGCCGATTACACCCACTATAAAACTTTGAAAGACCATGAACAGGGTCGGTCTTACACACTCGACTCAAAAATCAAACTCCAAAGCGTCGGTGTTTCCGCCATTTATGATTTCGACTTAAACTCCCCAGTTAAACCTTATGTCGGCGCACGCGTAGGCATCAATCGCTTTTCTTATGACGACGATTACCGCAGTGTGAATTTTCATGAGACTGAATCGATCCGCAAAACTAAAACCGGCGTAGGCGTATTGGCAGGCGTAGGCTATGAC
>NZ_JBQCXA010001805.1:0-433 GCF_051956855.1 Neisseria sp. P0021.S007 | reverse complement strand
GGATTGCACTACTGGCTCGACGGCGTATTGTGCGCGCCCGATTTGAGCTACGCCCTCGCGCATCAAAGCGATTTGGGCGCCCACCAAATCTGGCTCACGCCCGAAGGCCATCAGGTCGATAAAGTCAGCGTCCTGCTCTATGCCAAACCCGCGCAGGAAAGCCTGATTGCCCAAAAAGCCCGTCTCGACGGCATTGCGTCCGAACTGGAAAACCTCGCCCCCGAACTCTCCGCCGCCGAAGCCTCGTTCAAACAGGCGGAGGCAACCGTGCGCTCGTCCGAAGTGCAACATAAAAACCTGATGCAGCAGCAACAGCAGCATACGCGCCAATACAGCCAAGCGCAGCAACGCGCCGCCGAACTTTTAGCGCGCACCAACCAAGGGCAAATCCGCCGCGAACACATCGAGCGCGAACTGGCGCAGTTGGCGGAAG
>NZ_JBQCXA010001804.1:0-433 GCF_051956855.1 Neisseria sp. P0021.S007 | reverse complement strand
AGGACGCGGATGTCGAGACCGTTGGTATCCAGTTCGGCAAGGTAGGCTTTAACCTTGGCGAGCAGGCTCTTGTCGTGCGGACGGTTTTCGTCGAGCCAGAACACGGCTGGCGTGTTGCTCAGACGGGCGCGGTTGACGGCGAGTTGTACCCAGTCTTTGACGGGCGCGTCTTTGGTTTGGCACATACGCCAGATGTCGCCTGCTTCAACGTCGTGCTGCATCAGGACTTTGCCTGCCGCATCAATGACTTGAACCTGACCGTCGGCTTCGATTTCGAAAGTTTTATTGTGCGAACCATATTCTTCGGCCGCCTGCGCCATCAGGCCGACGTTGGGTACTGTACCCATGGTTGTCGGATCGAACGCGCCGTGTTCGCGGCAGAAGTCGATGGTTGCTTGATAAACGCCTGCGTAGCTGCTGTCGGGAATCACGG
>NZ_JBQCXA010001803.1:0-433 GCF_051956855.1 Neisseria sp. P0021.S007 | reverse complement strand
TATAGGAGAAATGCATGAGTACCCGTACCGAACACGACACCATGGGCAATGTTGAAGTCCCGTCCGAAGCCTATTGGGGCGCGCAGACCCAGCGCAGCCGCAACAATTTCAAAATCGGCGGCGAAACCCTGCCGCAGCCGTTGATTTATGCTTTGGCGCTGGTAAAAAAAGCCGCAGCCGCCACCAATGTCGCCCTCGGCAGGATTAAGCCTGAGCAGGCGGATTTGATTACGCAGGCGGCGGACGACGTGTTGAACGGCAAGCTCGACGGGCAGTTTCCATTGGTAGTGTGGCAGACCGGCTCCGGCACGCAGTCCAATATGAACATGAACGAAGTGCTGGCGAACCGCGCCAACGAAATCGCCGGTACGGGTTTGGCGGCGTACCAGCCCGTCCATCCTAACGACCATGTGAACCATGCGCAATCGACCAA
>NZ_JBQCXA010001802.1:0-433 GCF_051956855.1 Neisseria sp. P0021.S007 | reverse complement strand
GAATATGATTACCCTACTTGAAGCTAAGGGTGTTCGTGTATTTTCATTATCTTTAGATACAAAGGACATTGATGCCTTTTGTACTTGGTATGAAAATCATCCATTCGTATTTTTAAATACACAAAAATCTGCAGAACGTAGTCGATTTGATGCTGCCCATGAGTTAGGGCACTTAATCCGTGATAAATACAGTATGGAACATAGTAAAAATAGTGAAATTACAGAAGATGAACCTCGTGATATTATTGAAAAAGAGGCTAATGCCTTTGCTTCAGCTTTTTTAATGCCGGAAGCTGCACTACGCTTATATCGTCATGTTCCTATCACTATTGAAAATTTATTAAAAATCAAAAGACGATTTGGTGTATCACTTGTTGCCTTAGCATATCGGATGCATAAATTAGGAATGATTACTGATAGGATGTATATACAC
>NZ_JBQCXA010001801.1:0-433 GCF_051956855.1 Neisseria sp. P0021.S007 | reverse complement strand
CAGAAAAGGCCGTCTGAAAACAAATTTTCAGACGGCCTGACAATATCGATCAACGCTTTATTAGGCTTGAGGCGCGGTTTTCTCCAACTCCAATGCGGCAGCAAGCAAGGACAGGCGCGCCATTACGCCGTAAACGTAGAGGCGGTTGTGTTCATTGTCCACGTCGCAGTCTTTTTCGGAGCGCGGCATACCGAGCGAATCCCATTGTTCAAATACGCGTTTGCAGGCTTCAGGCGCTTCTTGGGAGTTGTCGCCGTTACCGGTAGGGATGCTGTTGGACAGCGGAACAAACACCATACCGCCGGCATTGAGGTTTTCGTCTGCACCACGGCCTTCGTGTACACGGAAGAAGCCGCCGATAACGAAACGGTCCATCATATAAACGACGGGTTCGCACACGGCGCCGTTCATGGTTTCGTAGGTATAAATACCT
>NZ_JBQCXA010001800.1:0-434 GCF_051956855.1 Neisseria sp. P0021.S007 | reverse complement strand
TGCCAGTGTGCCACCGCCCAATCGAGCAATTCCTGCGGCCCCCCCCCCCCCCCCCCACCCCCCCCCCCACACCAACCCACACCCCAACAAAAAAACCACCCCCCCCAACCCAAACCCAAAACCAAAACAAAAACCCACCCCAACCACCCCCACCCCCAACTACCAACCAACAAAAAAAAACACACACAAACCAACACAAAAACACCAAAACAACCCAATCCCCATATGATAAAACAGCACACCAAAATCCCCCCAACAACATACACCCACCACCCACCGCCACCATTGCTGCCTAAACACCACCCGCCACTCCTACAAAAGCGCATCCGAAAAACCAACCCCTTCTGTGTACAGGCTGCCCGATTCATACAGCAGACATAAACCGTCTAAAAGAACAAACCTACACAAAACACAACCATCCGCTCACACAAAAC
>NZ_JBQCXA010001799.1:0-434 GCF_051956855.1 Neisseria sp. P0021.S007 | reverse complement strand
GTTAGACTTACGCCTGCCTTTAAAGCCTTCGCCGCCTTTTTTAAAACCATCAGCTTTTTTGAAACCATCTTTCTTAAAGCCATCTTTCTTGAAACCGTCTTTTTTATGGCCTTCGCCGCGTGATTTGCCGCCGAAGCCTTCTTTAGCCGGTTTCTTATCGCCACGCCAGCCGCCGGATTTTCTCTCGCCCCAGCCGCCTTTGCCTTTCGGTTTGCCGCCTGCGGATTTGCGCTTGCGGGTCGGCTCCATGCCTTCGACGGTCACTTCGTTCAGCTTACGGTCGATATATTTTTCGATTTTGTGCACTTTGACGTATTCGTTCACTTCGGCGAAGGTAATCGCAATACCCGTGCGCCCTGCCCGTCCGGTACGGCCGATGCGGTGGACGTAGTCTTCCGCCTGTTTCGGCAGGTCGTAGTTGATGACGTGGGTGA
>NZ_JBQCXA010001798.1:0-434 GCF_051956855.1 Neisseria sp. P0021.S007 | reverse complement strand
AGCGTGCACAGCATTATGGCGGTAACGTTTACCAACAAAGCTGCCAAAGAAATGCAAACCCGTCTCGGCGCAATGATTCCCATCAACGTCCGCGCCATGTGGCTCGGCACATTCCACGGTCTCTGCCACCGCTTTTTACGGTTGCACCACCGCGATGCCGGCCTGCCGTCTTCCTTTCAAATCCTCGACAGCGGCGACCAGCTTTCCCTTATCAAACGCCTGCTCAAAAGCCTCAACATCGCCGAAGAAATCATCGCGCCGCGTTCGCTGCAAGGCTTTATCAACGCGCAAAAAGAATCCGGTTTGCGCGCTTCCGTGTTGAGCGCGCCCGACCCGCACACAAGCCGCATGATTGAATGCTACGCCGAATACGACAAAATCTGCCAACGCGAAGGCGTAGTCGATTTCGCCGAACTCATGCTCCGCAGCTACGA
>NZ_JBQCXA010001797.1:0-434 GCF_051956855.1 Neisseria sp. P0021.S007 | reverse complement strand
GTATCGTTCCGTATCGCGCTTTTCGGTGGAAACCTCAGGTCATTTCGATTTGGATGCCGAGCTGAAGATTTGGATTTCTTCTAGCGAGGCGCCAACCGAAACCTTGCAGTTTAAAAGCGACAAGAGCGTGATTGCCATTCAGAAAGCCTTGGCAGAAGCCGTATTGAAACCGTCAAAATAGAAAGGAAATATGATGAGCGAACAGCAAGAATTGTTTTGTTACAAACAGATGCCGGTGTGGACGGCGGACGAGATTCCCGAAGCCTTGTTGTCCAAACACAATACCGCCGCCGGTACTTGGGGCTGCCTCAATGTCCTCCAAGGCCGTCTGAACTTCAATGAATTGGACGAGGCGGGCAATGTTACGGCCACGCATGAGCTGACGCCTGAGAGCGGCGATTGGATTATCCATCCGCAAGCATGGCACTTTATTG
>NZ_JBQCXA010001796.1:0-434 GCF_051956855.1 Neisseria sp. P0021.S007 | reverse complement strand
GCAATATGGCTAAAGCGTGTTCGCGCATAGACGTAGGGATACCGTAGCAGGCTTCGGCAATACTGCCGGTAATGGCCGCCAAGGTATCGCTGTCTCCGCCAAGGGAAACTGCCAGTCGGATGGCGTGTTCAAAATCATCGCTTTCAAGAAAGGCAGTAATCGCTTGAGGCACGGTTTCCTGACAGCTTTCGTTGAAATGATAATGCGGGCGGATTTGGTCGCAACTTTGGCTCAAGTCGTAGCCGAATTGTCGTGTAATGTTTTCTTTAATTTGCGCTTTGCTTATACCAGTACGCGCCCAAAAGATGGCGGCGGCTACGGCTTGCGCACCTTTAATGCCTTCCGGGTGGTTGTGCGTTACGATAGCGGATTGTTCGGCAAAATGCAGGGTTTCTTCCAATTTGGCAAATGTCCAACCAACGGCAGAAACACGC
>NZ_JBQCXA010001795.1:0-434 GCF_051956855.1 Neisseria sp. P0021.S007 | reverse complement strand
CGCCTAAACGCTATGCCGACTTTATCAATCAATACGGTAAAGGCGACGGCAGTGGCGTGGGTAACTTCAAAGGCTGGTTGTACAAAGGTACCATCGGCTGGGGCCGCAACAAAACCGACAATGCCTTGTGGCCGACCCGCGGTTACCTGACCGGCGTAAACGGCGAAATCGCTTTGCCGGGCAGCGACCTGCAATACTACACCCTGACCCACAACCAAACTTGGTTCTTCCCGTTGAGCAAAGATTTCACGCTGATGCTGGGTGGCGAAGTCGGTTATGGCAACGGCTACGGCAAAACCAAAACAATGCCGTTCTTTGAGAACTTCTACGGCGGCGGTTTAGGCTCCGTCCGCGGCTTTGAAAGCGGTACGCTGGGCCCGAAAGTCTATGACGAATACGGCGAGAAAATCAGCTACGGCGGTAACAAAAAAGCC
>NZ_JBQCXA010001794.1:0-434 GCF_051956855.1 Neisseria sp. P0021.S007 | reverse complement strand
AAGGTATTTTGTTCAACCAAGGCCAAGTTTGCTGCGCCGGTTCTCGTATCTTCGTTCAGGAAGGTATTTACGATAAATTCGTCAATGCCTTGGCGGAAGAGTTCAAAAAAATCAAAGTCGGCCTGCCTTGGGAAGACGACACCCAAATGGGTTCGCAAGTCAATGCCGGTCAACTCGAGACCATTTTGAAATACGTCAAAATCGGCGAACAAGAAGGTTGCCGCATCATTACCGGCGGTAAAAAAATCGAAGGCGAATTGGGCAAAGGCGAATTTGTCGAGCCTACTTTGATTGAGGCCAGCAGCAACGAAGCCCGTGTTGCCCAAGAAGAAATCTTCGGCCCTGTTGCCACCGTGATTAAATTCAAAACCGAAGAAGAAGTCATCAAAATGGCCAACAACAGCGAATACGGCTTGGGCGGCGCAGTTTGGAGT
>NZ_JBQCXA010001793.1:0-434 GCF_051956855.1 Neisseria sp. P0021.S007 | reverse complement strand
GTTTCACGGTATGCAACTTGAGGCGCACCAATGTTAGCTTCCACACCGAATTCGCGTTTCATACGATCAACAATAATTTCCAAGTGCAATTCACCCATACCGGAAATAATGGTTTGACCGGATTCTTCGTCTGTACGAACGCGGAAAGAAGGGTCTTCTTTCGCCAGACGGTTCAGGGCAATACCCATTTTCTCTTGGTCGGCTTTGGTTTTTGGTTCAACAGCAATGTGAATTACCGGCTCAGGGAATTCCATGCGTTCCAAGATGATTGGTGCGCTTTCAGCACACAGGGTTTCACCAGTGGTAACGTCTTTAAGACCGATCGCAGCTGCAATATCACCAGCGCGTACTTCTTCAATTTCAGTACGGTCTGCAGCAGTCATTTGCACCAGACGACCGATACGTTCGCGAGTACCTTTTACTGAGTTCAATAC
>NZ_JBQCXA010001792.1:0-434 GCF_051956855.1 Neisseria sp. P0021.S007 | reverse complement strand
GGATTGCGTTCCATATTGATGTGGCTGTTGACTTTCCAATCCTTTAACAGATAAGCGCCACTGGAAACATAATGACCGGGCTGCGTCCACTTGTTGCCGTATTTTTCGACAGTGGCGCGGTGCACCGGAAATGTGAATTGCTGAATCAGCATATCGGGGAAATAAGGCACGGGCGCAATCAGCGTAAATTGCAGGGTCTTCGCGTCCAATGCCTTGACGCCCAATGTCTCAGGCTTGGCTTTACCGTTTAATATATCTTCCGCATTTTCCACTTGGGCATCGACCAAATAGCTGCCGAAAGGTGCGCCGGTGGCCGGATCGGCAAGACGACGGAAGCTGTACACGAAATCTTCGGCAGTAATCGGATCTCCATTGCTCCATTTGGCATCACGCAGATGGAAGGTCCAAATACGCTCGCCCTCGCTCTCCCATTT
>NZ_JBQCXA010001791.1:0-434 GCF_051956855.1 Neisseria sp. P0021.S007 | reverse complement strand
GGCCAGCACGAACTTGGTGTTGAAAATATTCAAACCTTTGTTTTCCATCGCGCCCATATTGAAATCGCCCACGGCAACGACCATGAAAATATCCAAATCGTATTCCAAGCCGAAGCGCGTTTCGTCCCATTTCATCGCATTTTTCAACGATTCCACGGCAAAACCGACTTTAGGTTTGTCTGTCTCAGTGGTGTAGAACTCGATTTTGACCTTACGGCCGCTCATGGTCGTAAAATAATCTTCCGTTACCGCCAAATCGCCTGCCACCAAAGCAAAGAGATAGCTCGGTTTGGCAAACGGGTCTTCCCATTTCACCCAATGACGGCCGTCTGAAAACTCGCCGCCACCGATTTTATTGCCGTTAGACAGCAACACCGGATAGCGTTTTTTGTCTGCAACGATGGTGGTGGTAAATTTAGACATGACATCCGGAC
>NZ_JBQCXA010001790.1:0-434 GCF_051956855.1 Neisseria sp. P0021.S007 | reverse complement strand
GCCTTGCAGGAAGTTTTTCACTTCGTTTCTGCCAAAGTTGTAAATTAGGGTGTTCCAGTCTTGGTGGTAGCCTTCGCGCGGGTCGGCGTGTTCGTACAGCGCAGTGCCGTCAAACTTGGCCAGGCCGTGGTCGTCGGTTGGGAAATGGCCGACTACCCAGTCGAGGATAACGCTGATACCCTCGTCGTGTGCGGCTTTAATCAATGCGCGCAATTCTTCCGGCGAACCGAAACGGCTGGTCGGCGCATACAAACCGGTTGCCTGATAGCCCCATGAGCCGTCAAACGGATATTCGGAAACAGGCAAAAACTCGATATGGGTAAAGCCCATGTCTTTGACGTATGCCACCAGTTCTTTGGCCAGCTCTTCATAAGTCAGCCAGAAATTGTTTTCCGGATTGCGTTTCCACGAACCCAAATGCACTTCATAAATGC
>NZ_JBQCXA010001789.1:0-435 GCF_051956855.1 Neisseria sp. P0021.S007 | reverse complement strand
CCTTTCGGAGGGGTAAATTTGAACATACCGCTGGACAGGTTAGGCTTGGTGTTCAAGCCGCTGAAGCTGACGCTGGTTTGGTTGCCGAAGCTGTCTTTCAGCTGCATGGCGGCGAGGTTGTCGCCTTTGAAGCCGATACGGATGTATTGATAGCCGGCGTTGTTTTTCTTAGGTGTAGCCAAAACGTAATCGATACCGCTGGCAGAACCGTCTTCTTTCAGCGTGTAGCTGCTGTCCAATGCCGTTTTGTTGGAGAGGATGGCGGCAGGGCTGTCGCCGATGGTTTGGTCTTGTCAGGACTTGGTTACTTGTGCCAAATCTACGTCATAGAGCCAAATGGTTTTGCCGTCGACGACGATGGTTTGTTTGTAGGGTTTGGTGTACTCCCATTTGAACAAGACAGGGCGCAGGATTTTGAATGTACCGTGTGTGGTT
>NZ_JBQCXA010001788.1:0-435 GCF_051956855.1 Neisseria sp. P0021.S007 | reverse complement strand
CCTTTGAGCGATACATAATACACAAAACCGCCGGCTACTTTGGCAATCGTTTGAATACGCTCCTCAGTCGTTGTTGGCGCAATAAGGAAAATACAATCAATACCGTGCGCTTTCAATGAGTCATGCAGCGGGGTAATGGTTTCTACCGGAGAATCCACAGTCAATACGCCATCCACGCCCGCGTCGGCAGCCGCTTGCGCAAACGCCTGATAGCCCATTTTATGTACATGGTTCAAATAGCCCATCAAGACAACCGGCGTTTTATCATTGGTTTGACTGAACAAACGTACTGTTTCCAATACGTCGTGCAAAGAAACATGATTTGCCAACGCCCTTTCAGCCGCACGTTGAATAGTCGGGCCATCCGCCATCGGGTCAGAAAACGGCACGCCCAGTTCCAAAACATCAGCACCATTAGCCACCAGGCTATACATC
>NZ_JBQCXA010001787.1:0-435 GCF_051956855.1 Neisseria sp. P0021.S007 | reverse complement strand
CCATGTTGATGGTTGCGCCCAGCGGGATGGAGACGGAGTAGGTGTCTTCATGCAAGCCGAGTTTTTTTGCCAATGCCATGTTGACGGGGATGTTGGCGGCGGAGGAGCGGGTGAAGAAGGCGTAGAGTCCGCTTTCGCGCAGGCAGGTGAAGACCAGTCCGTAGGGGTTTTTGCGGGTTTGCGACCAGACGATGAGCGGGTTTACGACGAGGGCGATGAATGCCATGCTGCCGAGCAGGACTGCCAGCAGGCGTCCGTAACTGAGGAAGGCGGCAAAGCCGGTTTCGGCGACGGTTTGGGAGACCAGTCCGAAAATGCCCAAGGGGGCGAAGCGCGGATAACCCATTGTACGACGGTGGTCACGGCTTCGGAGAGGTCGGAGACGACTTGGCGGGTGGTGTCGGAGCCGTGGTGGCGCAATGCGGAGCCTAAAAC
>NZ_JBQCXA010001786.1:0-435 GCF_051956855.1 Neisseria sp. P0021.S007 | reverse complement strand
GCCTACATCCACAGCAAAAGCCGCCAACACGGCTCCCTGCGTCTGAAACAGGCATTGGCGCAGCAAGGCATAGACGAAACCCTCAGCCGCGAATTTATGCCCGACAAAGCGCGCGAACTGCAAACCGCAATCGCCGTGTTGCGCAAAAAATTCAAACAGCCCGCCGCCGATTTAAAAGACAAACAAAAACAAGCGCGCTTCCTCGCCTATCGCGGATTCGACATGGACACCATCCACGCCGCGCTCAAAAGCAGTTGGAATGAAGACGATGTTTTTGAATACGGAGAAAATTAAACCGCCCTGCTTGAATCTTCCTGTCCATCGGCGTACCCTTACGCTTTTGCCACCCATTCACAACAGAGATGACCATGTCCGAAGAACAACGCAACGCCCCTAATCCGCTTTTGGAAGACGAACGCAAAAACCCCGTTTACC
>NZ_JBQCXA010001785.1:0-435 GCF_051956855.1 Neisseria sp. P0021.S007 | reverse complement strand
AAACAAACCCTCGCGCCGATTGCCGTCAAACGCATTCCCGCCGTCCGCCTGATCGAAGCGCTCAAAACCTGCGCCAAAATCGACCGCATCATCAAAGGCACAGAAGACGGCGACGCGTGGACGGAATTTAAGCAGTTGGTGACGGGGCTGGCAGTCTGATTTCATTGGGCATGGATAGGCGCTTTTCGCGACAAGGGCGCGCCTGTTCAAAAAGCGTGGAAGTTTGTATGCCGCATCGCTTCTGTACGCGCCCAAACGGCAAAAATACTGTAAAATACCGTTAAACATAAAGTTATGATATTTGAGGTCGTCTGAAATCCGTCCACAACCCGATGCAGCGGATAGACAAGTATTCGGCGCGTTCAGAGATGCACCGCCGCTTGCCCGTCCACTGCAAACCTTTTTTCCGACGACCTCCCACCCTTAATAAGGAAC
>NZ_JBQCXA010001784.1:0-435 GCF_051956855.1 Neisseria sp. P0021.S007 | reverse complement strand
ACATGACATTAAATACAAAAGGTCGTCTGAAAACGAACGGATCGAGTTTCGTCAAAACGAGATCGGTAAGTTCCTCTAAGCCATATCAATCAGGCATGACTTTAATTGAAGTTTTGGTCGCCATGTTTGTCCTCGCAATCGGCGTGCTCGCTTTGCTTGCCATTCAATTGCGTACCGTTTCCAGCGTGCGCGAAGCAGAAGGACAGACTATCGTATCGCAACTTACTCAAAATTTGGTGGAAGGGATGTTGATTAATCCGAGGCTTGTAGAATGCCCAACCCCTAAACAAGGAGCAACCAATAGCAGGAATGGTAGAGGGTGGTGTAAGAATTATAAGGATTATTACACCACATACGGTGATTCCTCTACTGAACCATTGAAAAAAGGGCCGTTGAAAGAGAGTATGAAAAAAGAAGAGTTGGCTAAAGCACAGC
>NZ_JBQCXA010001783.1:0-435 GCF_051956855.1 Neisseria sp. P0021.S007 | reverse complement strand
ACTTGTTGAAGATTTGGTGCATTTCATCATAAGACAGGCCCAAACCGTCTTTCATGAATTGGTACGCTTCGCAAATCAACTGCATATCACCGTATTCGATGCCGTTGTGCACCATTTTGACGAAATGGCCTGCGCCGTCGCGGCCGACCCAGTCGCAGCAGGGTTCGCCTTGCGGGGTTTTGGCGGCAATGGCTTGGAAGATAGGTTTGACGGCGGGCCATGCGGCTTCGTCGCCGCCGGGCATGATGGACGGGCCGTGACGCGCGCCTTCTTCGCCACCGGATACGCCCGCGCCGATAAAGCGGATGCCTTTCGCGGCCAGCTCGTGTGTACGGCGGGTGGAATCAGGATAGTTGGCATTACCGCCGTCAATAATGATGTCGCCTTCGTCCAAAAGCGGAACGAGTTGTTCGATAAAATCGTCAACAACAGAGC
>NZ_JBQCXA010001782.1:0-435 GCF_051956855.1 Neisseria sp. P0021.S007 | reverse complement strand
CTGCACGGTATTACAGTTTATCAGGCAAGTTTTGCCGACGGCGGCTCGGACTTGACGTTTAAAGCGTGGAATCTGGCTGATGCCGACCGCACTCCGGTCAAACTCAAAGCAACTTCCATGCGCGAGTTTCCGCTGGATTTGGGCAAGGCTTCTTATAAATTGGAATTCGACCAGTTTACTTCGATGAACGTCGAAGACATGAGCGAGCCGTCTGAAAAAGAGCAAAACCTGAAATCCGCCCTCAACGATGTTCGCTCCGTTCGTCAGGAAGGCAAAAAATACACCAATATAGGCCCGTCTATCGTTTACCGCATCCGCGACAAAGCAGGGCAGGCGGTCGAATATAAAAACTATATGTTGCCGGTAAAACAAGATGAAGACTATTTCTTCATTACCGGCACTCGCAGCGGCTTGGCGCAGCAATATCGTTGGTTG
>NZ_JBQCXA010001781.1:0-435 GCF_051956855.1 Neisseria sp. P0021.S007 | reverse complement strand
CACGATAAACAGACCGCTTTGCGCGTCCTGCCACAATCTGCGCCAGTCGCCTTTTTTCTCGGTGCGGATGATGGTGTCGATGTAAAAAGCCGTGCTTTCCAAGCGGTTCATCTGCTTAATCTGCATCAAAACGCCTTCGCGCGAAATCGCTTCATGGGCGTTGTCATTGCGGTGCTGGGCATAGAACCAACCGCCCGCCGCTGCGACTGCACAAAAAATAGATATTAAAATCAGTCGGTAAACCATTTTCATCAGCTTAAACCCTTTTCGGTTGCGTTGAACTTAACGCCCATATTCTTTCAAATGTTCAGATTTCAAGCAAAAGTCGTCTGAAAACGCAATTTTTGTTTTTCAGACGACCTTCTGTCGAAACATTACCAAAAAGTAATAAAAAACCACCATCACACATAGTTTGCCTTTTGGTAAAGACAAGAC
>NZ_JBQCXA010001780.1:0-435 GCF_051956855.1 Neisseria sp. P0021.S007 | reverse complement strand
GTCGGATAGCGAAAACAGGGCGGACCATTTGAAGTCGGCCACGCCGACCGACAGGCTGACGGCAAACAATATCAGCAGCGCCACGCCGTTGGCCGCATTTAAAAATGAAGGTTTGTGAAACATAAAATGGTTCGGAAAAAATAAGGCCGTCTGAAAGAAGGGTTAAGGTATTTTGCGAAAAAGGCAGGTCTGCCCATCATAAAAACAGATGCAAACAGGCAAAAATTGTCCATTTGCACCATGTATTTTCAGACGGCCCAAATCCAACGACTTCAGATCAAGCAGCTTGATCCTGTGAATCATCAAACCCTTTAGGCCGTCTGAAAGAAGCGGGCGGCTATGCCCGCGCCGAATTACTTGGCCGCATTAAACGCATCGCTGACCTGTTTGGAAGCATTCAGCAATTCTTGTGCGCCGCCGGCCGCCAGATAGGTT
>NZ_JBQCXA010001779.1:0-435 GCF_051956855.1 Neisseria sp. P0021.S007 | reverse complement strand
TGTTTCAGGAGTAAACCATGCCCGAGCAAAACCGCATTCTCTGCCGAGAACTCAGCCTGTTGGCGTTTAACCGTCGTGTATTGGCTCAGGCGCAGGATACGAAAGTTCCCTTGTTGGAACGTTTGCGTTTCCTTTGTATCGTGTCTTCCAATTTGGACGAATTTTTTGAAGTGCGCATGGCGTGGTTGAAACGCGAAAACAAATTGCGCCCGCATCAGCTGCTCGACAACGGCAAAACCGCGGCCGAAACCATCGAAGCGGTGGCGAAAGAGGCGCAGGCCTTGATTCGCGAGCAGTACGATCTGTTTAACAAAGTATTGCAGCCTGCACTTAGCCGCGCCGGCATTCATTTCCATCGCCGCCACAAATGGACGGCTGCGCAGAAAAAATGGATCGAAAACTATTTCGACAACGAGCTGTTGCCCATTCTCACCC
>NZ_JBQCXA010001778.1:0-436 GCF_051956855.1 Neisseria sp. P0021.S007 | reverse complement strand
AAAAATGGCGCAGCCTGCCTGAGCATCATGACGATCATCATGGTGAAGAGCATCACGGCTTGGGCAAAAACGACAATCCGCACGAAAGCCCGCTTGTCGTTACCCTGCCGCTGATTCTGCTTGCCATTCCGTCCGTCATCATCGGCTACATCGCCATCGAACCGATGCTCTACGGCGATTTCTTCAAAGACGTGATTTTCGTCAATGCCGACGCGCATCCGACCATGCACATCATGAAAGAAGAGTTCCACGGCGCATTGGCAATGGTGTCGCACAGCCTGCATTCGCCCGTCCTCTATCTCGCTATCGCAGGCGTATTGAGCGCATGGCTTTTGTACGTCAAATTGCCGCACCTGCCCGCCAAAATCGCGCAGGCGTTCCGTCCGATTTACGTTTTGTTTGAAAACAAATACTACCTTGATGCCCTATATTTCAA
>NZ_JBQCXA010001777.1:0-436 GCF_051956855.1 Neisseria sp. P0021.S007 | reverse complement strand
CTGGCTGCTTGTTCGCAACAGTGCAGTGCAGCATATGAATCAGCATAAAGCCTAAGCCGTAGTTAAGTCCGGCAAGGAATGAAGTCGTAAACTCGCCGAACCCCAAAGACGGAATATGGATTTTATTCAATGCCATCAAAGCAATAACTACGCCACCGCCCGCTGCGGAATAAAACACTTTGAAATATTCGCTACGGTTGCGCGTAATGTAATGCTCGCCATGATGACTTTTGTTTTCCGTAATACTGCGTGCCAGCATTCGGATACTGCTTTTACGCAAGTGGCGGGTGCTGTATTGCTCCACCGCCGCATAAATCATCGCATTCATCAAATTGACAGTTAAGCGGGTACGGCTAGTTTCGATTTGAATATTGGTCAACAATTTCAGGCGGTCTATGGTTTGTTGCAGGCGTTCGAGCAAGTGGGCAACTTTTAC
>NZ_JBQCXA010001776.1:0-436 GCF_051956855.1 Neisseria sp. P0021.S007 | reverse complement strand
GCTTTGCAGTAGGCGCTCGTCAATTCCTTCGTATCGTCCGCAAAGCAGTATGAGATGCGGGGATTTTGCAAGTTCTACGGCTTTTTTGTGGGTCAGCGGTTGACCTTGCGGACTAAGGTAGATGACTTTTGCAGGCGCTGAAGATGTTTGTTTGGCTTCTTCTATCGCTGCTTGCAGCGGCGGCGCCATCATAATCATTCCCGGACCTCCGCCAAAGGGGCGATCGTCAATATAACCGAGTTTGTTGTCGGCGAATTTACGGGGATTGATGGCTTGGAATTGCCAAAAGTTTTGTTTTTTTGCGCGACCGGTTACGCCGTATTCGGTAATGCTGTCGAACATTTCGGGGAAGATGGTGATGGCTTGAATCAACATCAGTAGTCTAAGCCCCAGTCGGCGGTAATGGTTTTGCTTTCGGTATCGACGGTTTCGATGT
>NZ_JBQCXA010001775.1:0-436 GCF_051956855.1 Neisseria sp. P0021.S007 | reverse complement strand
CCCGTAAATTGCCCGAGCTGACCGTCGAAGGCATGGAACCGACCCGCAAGCGCAAATCCGCAGGCGGCAAGCCGAAAGGCAAAGGCGGCTGGGGCGATAGAAAATCCGGCGGCTGGCGCGGCGATAAGAAACCGGGTAAAGAAGGCTTCGGCGGCAAATCGCGCGGCGAAGGTTTCAAAAAAGAAGGATTTAAGAAAGGCGGCGAAGGCTTCAAAGGCAAACGTAAAGCCAACGATTCTTTCGGCTCGAAACCAAGCCGTCCAGCGAAAAGAGGCTGATGCTAAAGTCAAATCAATAGCGGGTATTAAGTAACATTAACATTGATATCACGGTCTTCAACAAAAAGGTCGTCTGAAAATCGATTTCAGACGACATTTTATTTTAAACGTTCAGCTTAAGCGGCAAAGCGTTTGGCGACTTCGTCCCAGTTGACGAT
>NZ_JBQCXA010001774.1:0-436 GCF_051956855.1 Neisseria sp. P0021.S007 | reverse complement strand
GGTTTGGAAGCCGGAGAGTTTAAAGTTTCCTGCTTTGCCGCTACCGCAACTTTATCGAACTGACCTACATGGGCGTGTCCTCAGACAACCCCAACAGCCCTAATTATGCGCCGATTTCCGATGGTACCGCCTTGGTCAGCTCGCCCGTTTGGCAAAACCAAAACCGCTCCTCAGCGTGGGCGAAAGGTTTGGAATTTAACGGCACATGGAACCTTGACAGCATCGGTTTGCCGCAAGGCACGCACGCAGGTGTCAACGTCAGCTACATCAAAGGCAAAGCCAAACAGACCAACGGACAGGAAACCCCGATTAACGCCCTTTCCCCGTGGTCTGCTGTTTACAATTTGGGCTACGATGCGCCGTCCAAACGCTGGGGCGTCAATGCGTACCTGACCCACACCGCAGCTAAAAAACCGTCTGACACCGTTCACAGCAG
>NZ_JBQCXA010001773.1:0-436 GCF_051956855.1 Neisseria sp. P0021.S007 | reverse complement strand
CTCTCAAACCGAACACATCCTAAATATAGTAAACTAATCCCCTATTTCCCCGATTTGAAACACACTATGCCCCACACCATCCCTACCGACCGCGCCGACATCGAATGGCGCAACGAAAGTACACAAAAGCCGCCCAAGCAGGCGGTTTACATACAAGAAACAGGCGCAGCAGAAATCTTAAAAAATGCCCACGCGCAAACTGCAACCGTTTGGACTGGCGATTTTCACAATGCCAAGCAAGTCTTGGCCGCAATGAAAAAACGTATCCGCAGGCCGTCTGAAAAAAAGAAAGGCGTACCTGCCGATATTCAGACGGCCTTTCATGCCCACCGTATGAAACAGGCACAACAAAGCCGTTTGCTCAATATGCTTGCCGTTGAAATCCAACCGAATTTTCAACTGGACAATGCACGCGCACCCGACATCTACGCCGCCC
>NZ_JBQCXA010001772.1:0-436 GCF_051956855.1 Neisseria sp. P0021.S007 | reverse complement strand
TGTGTGTGGCCAGCGTCAGGCTGTTGGCCGAATTGATGCGGTCGTTGCCCGAATACAGGTTTTCGCGGAACAGCTGCGAGTAGGTAAAGCTGTTTTCGGAGCTGTCGAAATTGGGCAGGTCGTTTTGGGACTTGGTCGGAATGTAGTTGTAAAACAGGCGCGGTTCGAGCGTTTGGAGGTATTCTCCGCCGAAGAGACGGGCCCTGCGCTCGAAAGTCAGGCCGCTGTCGACGTTGATGATCGGCAGGACGCGGCTGACATTGCGGCCGCTTTGGCCATTGAAGCTGTTGAGGCTGTAATAAGTGGCGTGTACACCGACTTTAGGTCGGATGTAGCCCCATTGGTTGTGGAAGTCCCATTTGACGCTCGGGTAGAGCACCACGCGGCTGCCGTCTTGCTTGGTATCGTGGTCAAAACGGGTAAATTGGCCGAACAC
>NZ_JBQCXA010001771.1:0-436 GCF_051956855.1 Neisseria sp. P0021.S007 | reverse complement strand
GCCAAAACCGCAGCACTCGCTTTCATGGTCGTGAACGATACGTTCAACATTTTCCATGCCGTCAATCAGCTGCCAGCCTGACACATGGACATTCATCTCACGACGCGCCGCGCAGGAAGTATGGACAGCCACTTTAACCGGCTCACCTTTATCTTCAGGTTTGTAACCAATCGCCAGCAGGAAGTGGGTAAATTCAATGATACGGTTGGCGCAATCAATGGCTTTTTGTTCGTACTCGGTACCTTTAAACAAAGTCGGCCAGTGGTGTTTCATCATGCCGCCGCAAGAACCGGAAGGCACGACAATCGGCCAATTTTCAGGGAATAAATCCAGTTGCGCTTTGGCAACATCAAAGGCTTCTTTAGGATGACCTGACGAATAGGCCGGTTGGCCGCAGCAGCTTTGTTCCATCGGATAATGGATACGGATACCCTGT
>NZ_JBQCXA010001770.1:0-436 GCF_051956855.1 Neisseria sp. P0021.S007 | reverse complement strand
CCAGTTGAGCGCGTTTTTCAAATCCTGATGGAAGATGTCGAACTGCGCCTTGTGCGCGTGGAAATATTCTTCGTTGGCGATGATGCCCGCCATCGGAATCAGCGGTTTGGTGTCAAACGCCTGCCCCCATGCCTTCACCAAATCAAAACTGCGCACGACGTTTACGCCCATGGTTTTGCCTTTGAGTATGCTTGCGCTTGCCATCGGTTCGGGCAGGATGGCGGCGTGGTAATCCTTGCTCAAAAACAGCCCCACCGCTTCGGGCGGCGTGGCGGTGTAAGTGATGCCGACTTTGTGCGCGTCGATTTTCAGTTTTTTCAACAAGGCTTGCAGCACGATGTCGGGCATGTCGTTTTTAAACGGTACGAGGATTTTTTTGCCGACCAAATCCTGCGGCGAGGTAATCGCGCTGCCTTTACACATCAGCTGCGTGATG
>NZ_JBQCXA010001769.1:0-436 GCF_051956855.1 Neisseria sp. P0021.S007 | reverse complement strand
TCCCAGTATAACTTCCCTTAACCTTAGCAACAATCTCAGGGCTGCCTTCCGCAATAATCCTCCCCCCGCCATCGCCGCCTTCAGGCCCTAAATCCACAATCCAATCCGCGGTTTTAATCACGTCCAAATTGTGCTCGATAATCACAATCGAGTTGCCTTTGCCTTTCAGACGACCTATGACTTCCAGCAGCAGGGCGATGTCGGCGAAGTGCAGGCCGGTGGTGGGTTCGTCGAGGATATAGAGCGTTCTGCCGGTGTCGCGTTTGGAGAGTTCCAAGGCGAGTTTGACGCGCTGGGCTTCGCCGCCGGAGAGGGTGGTGGCGGACTGGCCGAGGCGGATGTAGCCGAGGCCTACGTCCATCAGGGTTTGCAGTTTGCGCGATACGGTGGGGACGGCATCGAAAAATTCGCGGGCTTCTTCGACGGTCATGTCGAG
>NZ_JBQCXA010001768.1:0-437 GCF_051956855.1 Neisseria sp. P0021.S007 | reverse complement strand
AAGGCGACAAACGAGATAGACACGGAAGGAGGAGGCGGCAGAGGAAGAGGGGGAGAAGAGAAAGAAGGAAAGAAAACAGGAAGGAGGGGAAGAAAGAGGAAAAAAGAAAAAGAGGAAGGAGGAAGGAAAGGGAGGAGGAAAAAGGGGGAAAAGAGGAGAAGGAGAAGAGGGGGAGGAAAGGGGAAGGAGAGGAAGAAGGGAGAGAGGAAGGAGGGAAGAGGAAAAGGGAGAAGGGGGAAGGAGGGGGGGAGGGGGGGGAGGGAGGGAGGGGGGGGGGAAAGGGGGGGAGGGGAGAGAGAAGGGAAAAAAGGGAGGGGAGGAGGGGGGAAGAAGGAAGGAGAAGGGGGGAAAGGGAGGAAAGAAGAAAAGAAAGAGACGGGAAGAAAGAAGGGACGAAACACACACGGCAATGGCAGCAGCTTGCCAAGGATTTGAAC
>NZ_JBQCXA010001767.1:0-437 GCF_051956855.1 Neisseria sp. P0021.S007 | reverse complement strand
CAACATTTCAGGCGCTTTAATAGACTCGTTGGGTTTCCAACCCCAACCTACGCTTGCTTAAAATATCGTGGTTTGTTGATGTTTTAGTCGTCTGAAAAAGACGATTGTTCTAAATTTTCTAAAATTAGGCGTGCCAATAAGCTGCTATCGACATGGTATGCCTGAATACAGGCTTGAATCATTTGTTCTGCAGAGATATTTTGCCAATGTATCTGCAAACCGTTTTTTATTGCCAATTGCGTCATAAACAGGCGCAATGTTCTGCCGTTTCCTTCACGAAAAGGATGTAGGACGTTCAACTCGCCCAAATAATAGGCCACACGCTCGGCGAATTTATCTTTATCCAACCCCCGCAAATAGTTTTCGCTTTGCAGCTTCTCCAAAAGTGTACGGCTTTCGTTTTCGATAAAAGCAAAATTGGCAAATCGGGTATTACC
>NZ_JBQCXA010001766.1:0-437 GCF_051956855.1 Neisseria sp. P0021.S007 | reverse complement strand
CCACCATGGCTTTCGTACGCATCCTGTCTACTTTGCTGAAAGACAAAAAAATCGGCAAACGCGTTGTACCTATCGTTCCTGACGAAAGCCGTACTTTCGGTATGGAAGGTATGTTCCGCCAATACGGCATTTGGAACCCTAAAGGCCAACAATACACCCCTCAAGATAAAGACCAACTGATGTTCTACAAAGAATCCGTCGACGGTCAAATCTTGCAAGAAGGTATTAACGAGCCAGGCGCAATGGCTGACTGGATCGCGGCTGCAACCAGCTACGCCAACAGCAACTTTGCGATGATTCCTTTCTACATCTACTACTCTATGTTCGGTTTCCAACGTATCGGCGACTTGGCATGGGCTGCCGGCGATATGCACGCACGCGGCTTCCTGTTGGGTGGTACTGCCGGCCGTACAACGCTGAATGGTGAAGGTCTGCAA
>NZ_JBQCXA010001765.1:0-437 GCF_051956855.1 Neisseria sp. P0021.S007 | reverse complement strand
GTTCTACACCGTCCTCGACGACAGCACACGCGACATTACCGAAGAAGCTTTGGAACACGCCAAAGGTCATTTGCGCAGCGAATTGGCCAAACGCATCAAACTCTTCAAAACGCCTGAGCTGCACTTCAAATACGACGAATCACTCGAACGCGGCATGAGTATTTCCAGCCTGATCGACCAAGTAGCGGCGGAAAAACCGGTTGAAGACTGATTGATTAAAACACACAGGCCGTCTGAACCCTTTCAGACGGCCTAAACATTAACACTCCCCCAACTTAATATGACAGCCAAACCCACCAAACGCCCTGTCAACGGCGTTCTTCTCCTCGACAAACCTGAAAGCCTTTCCAGCAATACCGCCCTGCAAAAGGCGCGGCGCTTGTTCCGTGCCGAAAAAGCCGGGCATACCGGCGTACTTGATCCTTTGGCTACAGGGC
>NZ_JBQCXA010001764.1:0-437 GCF_051956855.1 Neisseria sp. P0021.S007 | reverse complement strand
CTTAAATAGGGCTTTGAAAACCTAAGGCCGTCTGAACGGATGTAAAGTTATGCCGTTCAGACGGCCTTTCAATACAGTTTGATGAGTATGGACGATTTAATAGACAAGCTGCTTGAATCCCTTTGGCTGCAAGACCGGCTCAGCCACAATACGCTGCAAAGTTACCGCCGTGATTTGGTTAAAATCGCAGAGCGTTTGGCCGAGTGCGGGCAGGATTGGTTGAGTGCTGATGAATTTGCCCTGTCTGATGCCGTGTATGCGGAGGGGGAAAAAAGCACGTCCCAAGCGCGGGCATTGTCGGCTTGCAAGCGTATGTACGGCTGGTTGGAAGAAACAGGCCAAAGAGCAGACAATCCCACCCGTTTTCTCAAGGCGCCGAAATCGGAACGCAAACTGCCCACGCTGATTACCGAAGCCCAAATCGACGCACTGCTGGC
>NZ_JBQCXA010001763.1:0-437 GCF_051956855.1 Neisseria sp. P0021.S007 | reverse complement strand
AAGAAAACCCCTACACAGCCACCCTCTCCGTGCGCCAGAAAATCACCTCACGCACCGCAGAAAAAGACGTCGAACACATCGAAATCGACCTCAGCGGCTCAGGTTTGCATTATCAGGCAGGCGACGCACTCGGCGTATGGCCGCTGAATGCCGCCGACCTCGTTCAAGAAATCCTCGACCTCAACCAACTGACCGGCAGCGAAACCGTCCAACTTTCAGACGGCCGCGAAACCGACATCCGCACCGCCCTGACCGAATCCGCAGACATCACCCAAAACACACCGGCATTCGTCCAACAATACGCCGAATTAACAAACAACGAAGAACTCAAAGCCATAGCCGCAGATAAAGCCCAACTGGATGCCTACCTCGCCGCCACACCGCCCGTAGGCGTATTCGCAGCCTATCCGCACCCACTGGACGCACAAACCCTATAC
>NZ_JBQCXA010001762.1:0-438 GCF_051956855.1 Neisseria sp. P0021.S007 | reverse complement strand
CGGATACTGTTTCGAGTTTTGGCGGGCGCTACGGTCACACGCAACAGCTGACCTTTACGGATGTTATTGCCTTTGATGTTGTTGGCAATAATCAAGTCAGCAACGCTCAAGTTGTAACGACGTGAGATATTAAACAGCGTATCGCCATCGGCTACACGGTGCATGCCCGCACCTGCGGTTTGAGATTGCTGCTGATTGCCTGCACGGGCCAAACGCGCCTAAGTGCGGCTTTGTTGTTTGGCGGTATTGGCGGCAATACGCTCGCTACGCGCTTTGACTGCGTCGGATGCAATATTGTGTTCGCTGGCGGCTTGTGCGACTGCTACATTTTCAGTTTGAGTACGAAGATTTGAATCTACCAACGCCATCAGTTCATCGGCTGTTTCAGCAGCTTGCGTCGGAGCAGCTTGAGCAGTAGTCAGCTCAGTAGTTGTATTT
>NZ_JBQCXA010001761.1:0-438 GCF_051956855.1 Neisseria sp. P0021.S007 | reverse complement strand
GGATTCGGTTTGTAGTTTGTCGAACTGGTCGGCTGCGGCTTCGTTTTGTTTGTCTTCAAACAAGGCGGTCGCAAGCTGCCAGCGGACGGCGGAGGCATCGGGTTGCTCGGCGATAAAGCGGCGGTAATGGCCGATGGCTTCGGCGGCGCGTCCTTCGGATTGGGCAAGCAAACCTTTGGCATAGCGTGCCATGGCGCGGTCGTGTTCTGGCCATTGTTCGTAAATGGGCAAAACGACTTTGATGCCGGGGATGTTGTGGGCGACGACGGCGGAATACATGGCGCGTGCAAGTAATTCGGTGCTGGCAAGCAGGGTATCGGCACCGAAGTTGATGATTTTTTCAGACGGCCTGTTTGTCTGCTCGGCAGTGATGTTGTGCGTTTCGGGTTGTTGGGGTTCGGATGTGTTGACTTGAAGCTCGGGTTTCACATCAGGCGG
>NZ_JBQCXA010001760.1:0-438 GCF_051956855.1 Neisseria sp. P0021.S007 | reverse complement strand
CCCCCACACAAACACACACAAAACCAACCCAACAACACAACACCAACAAACACCACCAAACCCAAACACAACAACCCCCAACCACCCACCAACCCAAAAAACACAAAAAACAACAAACCAAAACAAAAAAACCACCAACACAACCCCCCCACCCCACCCCACCACAAACAAAACACACCCCCCAACCACCCCCCCAAAAACACAAAACAAAACCCAACCCACCCAAACAACAAACACACCAAACAACCCAAAAACACCCAAACCACAAACCCCACAACACAAAACCACCCCAACAAACCCCAACCCACCACAACCACAACGCCAAACACAACAAACATCCCAAACCCACCAACAACCCGACCCTAAACCACCCAACAACACAAACACCACCCAACACACCCCCAAAACCACCAAAAAACAAACCACCACAAACACACA
>NZ_JBQCXA010001759.1:0-438 GCF_051956855.1 Neisseria sp. P0021.S007 | reverse complement strand
CTACGCAAATGCCCCCTTAATCCTCCCCGGACACCCGAGAATCATGCATCCGGGCCGCCTTTTAGGCAGCAACAGGCGCACTTAGCCTGTTGGCGGCTTTCAATAGGTTCAAACACATCGCCTTCAGATGGCTTTGTGCACGCACTTTGAGCAGACCGAAATAGGCTGCCCGCGCATAGCGGAATTTACGGGGCAGCGTACCGAAACTTTGTTCGACCACATAACGGGTCTTCGACAAATATCGGTTGCGTTTGGTTTGCGCTTCCGACAGCGGATGTTTGCGGTGGGCGTTGCGCATAATGCCGTCCAGCAACCGATGTTCTTCCAGATGTTGCCGGTTTTCCTCACTGTCATAGCCTTTGTCGGCATAGACGGTCATATCTTTGGGCAGTTCTCCCAACAAAGGCGACAGGTGTTTGCACTCACGGGCATTGGCGG
>NZ_JBQCXA010001758.1:0-438 GCF_051956855.1 Neisseria sp. P0021.S007 | reverse complement strand
GACTATGTCTCTCCGGCACCCAGTTTGGCAGAAGTTTCAGACAAACTGACTAAGCATTTACAAAAAGAGCTAGCATAAGGCCGTCTGAAAATATTCGACCCCAACGCCATCTTTTAACTGCCCCTCTGAACCCACAAGCCCTTAGGCCATAAAGGCCGCAATCAGCTTTTCAGACGGCCTTTATAACGACAGAAAGAACACATCACCATGAGTGAAGAAGTAAAAAACGACCCCAAACGCGGCATCAAACTAAAAGGCGCAGACAAAACTGCACGCATTCCGATTAAAGTCGTTCCATTGGAACAAAAATTGAAAAAGCCCGAATGGATCCGCGCCAAATTACCGGGCAAGAAATTCTTTGAAATCAAAAATATTCTTCGCGAACAAAAAATGCATACCGTGTGCGAAGAAGCATCTTGTCCAAACATCAGCGAATGC
>NZ_JBQCXA010001757.1:0-438 GCF_051956855.1 Neisseria sp. P0021.S007 | reverse complement strand
ATTTTGTTGATATGCGATTGCAGGTTTTGCTGCGCTTCAGAATCGATGACGGGGCCTACGTCGGTGGTGAGCTGAACGGGTTTGCCGACGACCAATTCGTCCATCGCGCCTTTGATGATGGCGAGCATCTTGTCGGCGACATCTTCTTGAACGCAAAGGATACGCAAGGCGGAGCAGCGTTGTCCCGCGCTGTCGAAGGCGGAGTTGAGCACGTCCAAGCAAACTTGCTCGGGCAGCGCGGTAGAATCGACAATCATGGCGTTTTGACCGCCGGTTTCGGCAATCAATACGGGGCTGTCGTCGCGTTTGGCAAGGGCTTTGTTAATCAGTTGCGCCACTTCGGTCGATCCGGTGAAAATCACGCCACCGATACGCGGGTCGCCTGTCAGTGCCGCGCCAACATCGCCTGCGCCGAGGACAAGTTGCAAGGCGGAAGTC
>NZ_JBQCXA010001756.1:0-438 GCF_051956855.1 Neisseria sp. P0021.S007 | reverse complement strand
GAACTCCCGTGCCAGCATACCGTCCATCGCATTCAGCGCCATACGGACAAACAACCAGATCGGTAAAAGCCAGAATAGTGTGGATACACCAGCAAACAATGCTAAAAGCAAACCGATCAAAATAGAAACGGCGCAGGTAAACAGGGTAATCTGATTGGCAGTAATACCTTTTTGATACAGTCGCTTAACAATGGGGCGCAATAGGTTTTGGAATTTTGGTTTCAGGGCGTAAATGCTCATGATTATGCTATATAAAAGAAAATGAAGTGCCGTGATTATAGACGAAATCCGTTATAATCCGTCAATCTTCGAATCACGCGGTTCGCAAACCTCCCGCGTTAACAAAACTAGGAATTTACTATGGAAAAACAGCAGGCCCTCGTTATTTTTTCGGGCGGGCAGGATTCAACAACCTGCCTGATTCAGGCAATTCAAACA
>NZ_JBQCXA010001755.1:0-438 GCF_051956855.1 Neisseria sp. P0021.S007 | reverse complement strand
GTTGGTACAAACCCCCGACATCCACCGCCTCAGCCGCGCCGATTTGAAAGTCGTCTCCAAACGCCAACCGACCGAGCAAGAATGGAACGACCTGATGTTTGTATGGAACGTCGCAAAATACGTCAAATCCAACGCCATCGTCTTCGGCAAAGGCGGTCAAACCTACGGCATCGGCGCAGGCCAAATGAGCCGCGTGGACAGCACCCGCATCGCCGCCCGCAAAGCGCAAGATGCCAATCTCGACCTCAACGGCGCATGTGCCGCTTCCGATGCCTTCTTCCCATTCCGTGACGGCGTAGATGTCATTGCCGAGCAGGGCATCAAAGCCATCATCCATCCAGCAGGCTCCATGCGCGACCAAGAAGTCTTTGACGCAGCGGACGAACACGGCATCGCCATGGTCGTCACCGGCATCCGTCATTTCCGCCACTAATAAGC
>NZ_JBQCXA010001754.1:0-438 GCF_051956855.1 Neisseria sp. P0021.S007 | reverse complement strand
ATATAAGCAAACATAACAAGTTAAACATTCAATTCAACAAACAGGCCATCCGGTCATTAGGCCGTCTGAAAACCAAGCAAGGATGCCTTCATATCTTATTGCCAAATCTTAGGCGTGGATTTCAAATACCTGTCGTCATCAAAAGTACAAATCCATTGCGGCTTAAGCGCGATAAAAATGGCTGTTGAAATACCGCTCAAAAATGCCTCCGCCCAAGCGATTAAGAAAAAAACAGGAAAAGCGGTTTTCCATAATACCGCCGTATCAAATACATCTGCCCAGTCCAGTAAACCAACCAAAATTACGCCGGTAAACACCATTCCGACCGCCGCAGCCCAAAAACCATTCAGAAAAATAAAGATAAAGATATTGGCAGGCAAACGCGATACCCAATGGCGGAAACCCAAGTTTACCAACAAAGGCGGAAGCAATACGGAC
>NZ_JBQCXA010001753.1:0-438 GCF_051956855.1 Neisseria sp. P0021.S007 | reverse complement strand
TCAGAAGGTCGTCTGAAATGATGTTTTAGGCTTTAGAATGGATTAAACCACACCTTAGTAGATTCGCTAAGGTGCAGTTTTTATAGGCGCAATGTACTTTACTCTGAAACTTAGGTTTTCAGACGACCTTTTAAATTGATTGGTAAATATAGTTTCAAGCAACTGCTTAAATCAATTTTCTTCCATGTCAATTTAGGATTTGAAACTTGAGTTTGAGGGAGAGCTTCTGATTCGACGAAAGATCTTGTAGATGTCAACAACACGGGTCTTAGAAACCAAAACGTCGTCTGAAACCTGTAATTGAGTTTTCAGACGACGTTTTATATTGAATCAGCTTAGAGAGAACGGACAATTTGTTAACAATAGCGTTTGGTCTTGAATCTGTTATTTGGGGCAGATTCGTTTTAAATGGTCAGTTCTTTTATGCAGGTCTTTAGC
>NZ_JBQCXA010001752.1:0-438 GCF_051956855.1 Neisseria sp. P0021.S007 | reverse complement strand
CGTAAAACTGCCCTGCAAATGCTCGACAAATACGCCGCCCAAGCCCTGAATCCCATACGCACCGGCTTTATCCATCGGCTCGCCGCTGGCAACATAGGCTGCAATCTCCTCAGCCGTCAACGTTTTAAAGCGTACTTCGCTCGTCTGCACCACATCATGGCATACGCCTTGCCAATAAACGCACACAGCCGTCAACACTTGATGCGTCCGTCCGGATAAACGTTCCAGCATATCGACCGCATCCGCCTCGGATTCCGGTTTACCTAAAATAACCGCACCATCCGCCACCGTCGTATCCGCCGTCAATACAGCAAACTCAGGTTCTTGATTATGAGCAGCAAACCATTGCGCCACCGCCGCCTGATTTTTCTCACAGGCCATACGGCGCACATACTCTACTGCTGCTTCGCCTTCTTTATGGGTTTCATCAATATCCAC
>NZ_JBQCXA010001751.1:0-438 GCF_051956855.1 Neisseria sp. P0021.S007 | reverse complement strand
AAACAGGCTGTTTAAAAAGGCCGTCTGAAACCTAAAATCAGGTTTCAGACGGCCTTTATTTTATTCGCAGGTTTAGTTTTTCCGCGCAGTAACAAACTCAGCCAGTTGGCGCAGGCGCAGGGCTTTGCCGCCGAATGGCTCAATCAGGGCAACAGCTTCTGCAATCAGCGTTTCTGCGTAAGTACGCGCGGCGTGCAGGCCCATCAGTTTGACGTAGGTCGGTTTGTCGTTGTCCGAGTCTTTGCCGGCGGTTTTGCCCAAGGTGGCGGTATCGGCTTCGCAGTCCAATACATCGTCGATCACTTGGAAAGCCAGGCCCAATTTGGCAGCGTAGCGGTCTAAGGTTTGGATTTGCGCCGGTATTAAGTCCGGGCAGGAAAGTGCGCCTAAGGCCACGGCCGCGCGGATGAGCGCGCCGGTTTTGAGGCTGTGCATCTG
>NZ_JBQCXA010001750.1:0-439 GCF_051956855.1 Neisseria sp. P0021.S007 | reverse complement strand
TCTTAATTTTATCGAAGCATATATTATAAATCCTTGTCGGAGAGTGTGCCATCTTTCAGACGGCCCCGGAGGCCCGTTAATAATTGCCGAGCGCACATATATCCCACTAAACTTTCACATTACACGACGCTAAAGCAAGCAACAACCAACACACGGAGCAATAAAGATGTATCACCAAATCGGAATGTGGGACCAAAAATGGGTTATCGGCCACTGGAAAATGAACGGCCGACTCCAAAACAACAATGCACCTATGCACCGCTTACGTGTCATGCCAACCGCAGAACGCGTGTTAATCGGCCTGGCTGCTCCGACCGTTTATCTGTTGCAACTGCACAACACCATACAGATTGTTTTGAACAACCGCATCTTGACCTGTGCGCAAGACGTGAGCCGTTTCCCAAATAATGGCGCGTACACTGGCGAAGCGTCCACTTAA
>NZ_JBQCXA010001749.1:0-439 GCF_051956855.1 Neisseria sp. P0021.S007 | reverse complement strand
CCAACATGTGAACAATAAAGGACGGTAAAGGTAAGAATGCTGCTGCGGTCTGTGAGGGCTGTAAGAGGCGTACTAAGGTCAATATGGGTAAAGACGGTAAGAACGCTGAAGCTGAAGTTAAAGACAACGGCGACGGTACTCACACTGTAACCATCAAAGACGGTAACGGTAATACCACTACCACTATCGTTAAAGACGGTGCAACTGGTGCTAAAGGTGAAGCTGGTAATACTGGTGCAACTGGTGCCGATGGTAAGAATGCCAAGGCCGATGTTAAAGACAATGGCGACGGTACTCATACCTGTCTCTTCTACACCTCTACGAGCCCACGAGACTAGGCATGGTGTGATGGGGATGATTTTGGTGGGAAGGGGGGGGGGGGGGGGGGGGGGGGGGGGGGGGGGGGGGGGGGGGGGGGGGGGGGGGGGGGGGGGGAGGG
>NZ_JBQCXA010001748.1:0-439 GCF_051956855.1 Neisseria sp. P0021.S007 | reverse complement strand
TTAGTAGTAGTCATTTTATTTCTCCTCTGTTTATTAAAATAGGAAACCCATTGTTACCTATTTTATTTAAAATGAAAAGAAATAAATTTAAAAAAATCAGGCCATCTTAAAAATACTTTTCAGACGGCCTTGAATAGTAATAATTAAACTATCCCAAAATTGCCAAGATTTTCCTTAATTCGTTGGCATCAATTTGGCCGGGGGCCGACGTTTTTTGTGCCGCACCAAAGGTAACGGCCGAGCCGAAATTCGAGCCGGCCAAGCGACTGACAGCTCCGATTTTACCCATAGACATAGTAATAATCGGGCGGTCGATAATTTGTGAAACATCATATGTTGCCTGTAATAAGGTCAATACATCTTGCGACGATTTCGGCATCACGGCAATTTTGCAGATGTTCGCGCCCCACTCGGCCATTGTTTTCAGACGGCCTGTACT
>NZ_JBQCXA010001747.1:0-439 GCF_051956855.1 Neisseria sp. P0021.S007 | reverse complement strand
AATCATATGGCACTCATCAGCACACACGACAAAACCTTCCAACTACAACAAGGCGAAACCTTATTGGAGGGCTTGGAGCGCACCGGTCACGAGGTTGAATACCAATGTCGCAGCGGTTATTGCGGTTCATGCCGGGTCAAAATCTTGGATGGAAAAGTCTCTTATGCTAATTTTCCGCTCGCTTTTGTCGCGCCCGGAGAAATTTTGCCGTGTTGCTGTCGGGTTACTGAAGACATCAAGCTCGATTGTCGGGAGCGCATCAAAGAGCCCGACTTATTTGATGCCGATTTATTTGAAGATAAATAAAAAATGCCGTCTGAACATTGTGGCCGAAACCTTTGATTTCATTTCCACCGTTCAGACGGCATTTTGTATGGTCAAGCTTCCTTACGTTCGCCAACCGGCAAACCAGTCTTGCCGAAAGATTCGTTGATGACTT
>NZ_JBQCXA010001746.1:0-439 GCF_051956855.1 Neisseria sp. P0021.S007 | reverse complement strand
AGCGTAAACTGGAAGATGATGTTGCTATCGTCCGCGTTGAGCAGCTGTATCCGTTCCCATATGAAGAGGTTAAAGCTGAACTGGCGAAATATCCGAATGCAAAATCTGTGGTTTGGGCGCAAGAAGAGCCGAAAAACCAAGGCGCGTTCTACCAAATCCGCCACCGCATCGAAGACGTTATCAGCGAAGAGCAAAAACTGTCTTATGCCGGTCGTCCAAGCAGTGCATCGCCTGCAGTGGGCTACTCAAGCAAACATATTGCTCAATTGAAACAATTGGTTGAAGACGCTTTGGCGTTGTAAACCAAGTAGCATTCCGTCTGAGGCTGCTCAGGCGGAATGCCCATATGCAGAATTAAAAACACACAACAGGCCGTCTGAAAGGGCCATTGGAGACACAAAATGATTATTGATGTAAAAGTACCTATGCTGTCTGAAAG
>NZ_JBQCXA010001745.1:0-439 GCF_051956855.1 Neisseria sp. P0021.S007 | reverse complement strand
CATTCGGGTCGTTCGGGTAGGCGTTGCAGCTCTAAATAAAACGCATCGGGAAACCATGCCGCATATTTCAACGCCGCCGCACGCGCTGCGTCTTCGTTGCTGTTCAAAAGATTCACGCCCACTTCGCCGTAATGTGCGCCACTCAAGCAAATCAAGCCGCTGTTGTCGCCGTTTTCCAGCCATTCGGGATTAAGTTCCGCATGATGGATATTGCGGTCTTTGCCGACATAGGCCTCCGTCAAAAGTTCGCTCAAGCGCAGATAGCCCGCATCGTTGCGGATAATCAGCATGGCACGAAACGGCTTGTCGGACGCATTCGGATTGCCTATCCACACATCTGCCGCGCCGATGGGCTTAATCCCTGCACCGCGGCAGGCTTTATAGAATTTCACCAAGCCGAATTCGTTCATCAAATCGCTGATGCCCAAAGCAGGTAAAC
>NZ_JBQCXA010001744.1:0-439 GCF_051956855.1 Neisseria sp. P0021.S007 | reverse complement strand
CCGTTGAACAGGCAGAGGTTGAACGCCGCAAAGCCATCGAATTGGCCGAGCAAGACCGCGCCATCGCCGTTGCCGAAAAATCACGCGCCGAATCCGAAGCCAAAGCCGAAGCCGACAAAGCCCGTGCCGCAGCTGTTCGTGAAGAAGAAAGCGTGATTACCGTACGCGAAACCGAACGCGCCGAGCGTGCTAAAGCGGTCGAACTGATTGCCGCAGAAGAAGCCGCGCAAAAAGATGCGATTTCGCTCACTGTTGCCGCCGAAGCTGAAAAACAAGCTGCACAAGACCGCGCTGAAGCCGTGCGTATTGCCGCCGAAGCCGAAGCCGAAAAACACCGCCTGCAAGCCAAAGGTGAGGCCGATGCCAAAATTCTGTTGGCGCAAGCGCAAGAGCAACAATACAAGGTTGACGCCGAAGGTACCCGCGCTGTGAACGAAGC
>NZ_JBQCXA010001743.1:0-439 GCF_051956855.1 Neisseria sp. P0021.S007 | reverse complement strand
ACCGGTCACTTGATTGTATTCGGTAACTTAATGAACTTTCAAAGCAACGGAAAAGTATTTGAAATTGCTATCCAGCTCGGTGCCGTATTAGCCGTCGTATTCGAATACCGCCAACGATTTACCCATATCATAAAAGGACTCGGTAAAGAACGGACAGCCAATCGCTTTGTACTGAATTTATTTATTGCCTTCATACCTGCCGCAATTGTGGGTCTATTATTCAGCAAACAAATTAAATTACACCTTTTCAACCCAATTACTGTTGCTACCATGCTGGTACTCGGTGGCTTCTTCATTTTATGGGTTGAAAAACGCCAAGTAACAGCCAAACCTAAAGTCAATCATGTAGATGATATGCGCCCAATCGACGCATTTGTTGTAGGATGCGCCCAAATTTGCGCCCTTATCCCTGGTACATCACGTTCAGGCAGTACCATCA
>NZ_JBQCXA010001742.1:0-440 GCF_051956855.1 Neisseria sp. P0021.S007 | reverse complement strand
GGACAATGCATCGCCACCAACCACAACATCGACCACAACAACCCAAAAGAAACCACAAACCGTCTAAAACAAACAAACAACACTCAAAAAATAACCACCCCAAACAACCAAACCCCACTCTAAAACCCCGCACCCGAAACAAGACCAAATGACCACAGCCAAAAACACCACCACAACCAACACCAAAACAAAAAACAAAACAAACACCCACACCAAAACAACACAAAACACCAACAAAAACCCCACAACCAAAAAAAACCCCCAACCCACACCAAAACAACAACCCAACCCACCACCCCAACCAAAACACCCACCCCAAAACCCCCCCCCCCAACCCCCCACCCCCCCCCAACCCCCCCCCCCCCCCCCCCCCCCCCCCACCCCCCCTACCCCCCCCCCCCCCCCCACCCCCCCCCCACCCCCCCCCCCCCCCCCCCCCC
>NZ_JBQCXA010001741.1:0-440 GCF_051956855.1 Neisseria sp. P0021.S007 | reverse complement strand
GGCTTCATGTGGAACTTGATGGTTTGCGTAGTCATGCGTTTTCCTCCAAATCGGCAGGGGAGATGTGGTCAGGCAGGATGGCGAGGATGACCAAATCACGCGGACCGTGTGCGCCGTAAGTAAGCGTCAACTGGATGTCTGCGGTTTTGGACGGGCCGGAAATCAGGAAAACATTGGTCGGCATACCGTTTTCCACCAGTTTTTCGCCTTCGACGGCGTTGTGAAATTCGTTATACATCTTCGCCGTATCAAACAGGCAGAAATGCACGGGCGGAACGAGGCTCAAAGTACGCGGTTCTTCGGGGCTGGAAAACAGCATCAGCGTACCGGTACGGGCAATGCCGCATTGCGAGCCGCTAAAGCCTGCATCGATGTTCGCGAAGAACTCGGTTTTCCAAGTATCGATTTCGCGTTTGAAAGCAATCGGGTCGATATTGCTG
>NZ_JBQCXA010001740.1:0-440 GCF_051956855.1 Neisseria sp. P0021.S007 | reverse complement strand
GTTTTACGCTGCTTTCCTCGGCAAAAAGCTCGATGTCGATAATATCGGCTTGTTTGGAACGGATGATTTTTTCCAATAATTCAAAATAATACTCGTCAGAACAAGGCGTATTGCCGCCCTCTTGCGCCCTTCTAAACGTAAACAGTAAAGGCTTGTCAGGAAAAGCCTGTCGAGTGATGCCTAATTGTTCGGCAATAAAATCGGCATCAAGCGCAGCTTGAAAAAAATCTGCACGAAATTCAATAATGTCAAAAGCCGTCTCTTTCAATACGCGCAAAGCCTGCTCCAATTCCTGCGTATTGGCGGCCACCAGCGGTACGGCAATTTTAGGCAGGCCTTTGCCGATCTCGATATTTTTGATGATGACAGGTTTCATATTGTTCCTTTTTGCTCTTCAAGCCAATCAGTGCAGATGCTCATAAATGGTTTCTGCCAAGGCT
>NZ_JBQCXA010001739.1:0-440 GCF_051956855.1 Neisseria sp. P0021.S007 | reverse complement strand
ATCAAGCCGAGGATGGCGAGGAAGTTCATGCCTGCCGTCAGCTTGTGGCGTTCGTCTCCTTTAACGAGGCGGTAGTTCAGCCAAGCGAACACGGGGGCGGCAACGAAGGCGGTAATCATGGCGAATTTGAGCAGCTCTGCCATCGCGCTGTTGAACCAGAAAATCACTGCCAAGCCCGTACCTGCGACCCAAACGTTCCAGGCGAACAGTTCGACGTTGCCCGTTTTGTCTTTGCCGCGCAGCAGGCGTACCGGCTCGGCAATCGCGCGCGCGTAGCCGTCCACTACGGTAATCGTTGTGCCGTACATACAGGCGAAGGCGATGAATGCGACCATCGGACGCGACCAGTCGCCGATGGTGACGGCGTACATATTAATCAGTTGACCGACGTATTTGCCACCCGCCATTTGCACTGCTTCCCCGTTGCCGTACTGCACATA
>NZ_JBQCXA010001738.1:0-440 GCF_051956855.1 Neisseria sp. P0021.S007 | reverse complement strand
CATACCGACTACTGACGATATTGAATGATTACTTTGCCGAAAACGGTATCCAAACGGCTTGATTTGAGTTTTGGTATTTTTGCCCGACGGGGTGAAAATACAGTTGCTACGCAGGTCAGGAAATGACGTCATGGGTATCTCTTATTTATATTGACGATAAAGGTCGTCTGAACATTTCTTTTTCAGACGACCTTTTTGCGGAGATTCATTTTACAAACCACCCGTGATACAACCGCTTTTCAGACACCCCCTCACAAAGTCTCCGCTTGAAACCACGTTTTGCCGTTGGCGGTGCATTCGAGGATGCGCCAGTCGTAGGTTTGGCTGAGGCGTTCGGCGTGCATGATGTCGGCGGTTGCGCCTGCAGCGGTGATGCTGCCGTTTTTCATCAGCGTGATGTGGCTGGCGTAGTGGGTAGCGAGGTTGAGGTCGTGCAACAC
>NZ_JBQCXA010001737.1:0-440 GCF_051956855.1 Neisseria sp. P0021.S007 | reverse complement strand
TTATTACCATTTTTGGCTGATGCCTTTGCTGTTTGGCGCGCTGATCCGACTGATTGAACTGCGTCCGCGCTTTGCTGTTTCCACCGCCTATCTGTTTGGGCTGATTGCTTATACGACGCAGTTTTATTGGATACATACCGCGCTGCACGATGTTTCCGGCCTGCCTAATTTATACGCGATTCCGCTGACTTTCCTGCTGCCGGCGTTTCTCGCGCTGTATCCTGCCGCCTGTTTTTGGTTGTGGAAGAAGTTTCATCTGCCGCGTTGGGTTAAGGTCGGCATCGTTTTGCCGATTTTGTGGACGCTGGCGGAATTTGCCCGCGAACGCCTGTTGACCGGCTTCGGCTGGGGTGCGCTCGGCTATTCGCAAATCGTCAAAGAAAGCCCGCTTGCCGGCTTTGCACCTTTGGGCGGTATTCATCTGGTTACGCTTGCGACGG
>NZ_JBQCXA010001736.1:0-440 GCF_051956855.1 Neisseria sp. P0021.S007 | reverse complement strand
GAGCTGCTTGACTTCGGGAGGTCGTCTGAAAGCGGCTTCCTTGGTGGTCAAACCCATTTCAATCGCGGTTTGGGCAAGCTGGTGGTGCAGCTCGCGCCATTCGCGCATCCGCAGGTGCGACAGGAAATATTGGCGGCACCACTGCACCAGCTGCTTGTTGGACAAACCCTTGTCGCGCTCGCGCTGAAAGCTGTCCCAAATGTTCAGATAGGCAAGGAAATCGGACTGCTTGTCGGTAAAACGCTCGTGCGCCTTGGCGGCGGCATCGCGCGCTTCCAACGGCCGCTCGCGCGGGTCTTGAATCGACAGCGCGGACGCGATCACCAATATTTCCGCCATGCAGTCGTGCTTCTTCGCCGCCAACAAAATGCGCGCGATTTTCGGGTCGATGGGCAGGCGCGCCATTTGTTCGCCGAGTTTGGTCAGGCGGTAGCGGGGAG
>NZ_JBQCXA010001735.1:0-441 GCF_051956855.1 Neisseria sp. P0021.S007 | reverse complement strand
ACATACCAGCGCTTTGCCGTGTTTTTGGCGCAAGGTTTCCAATCTCAAGGCCGTCTGAACCAAATCGTTTTCAGACGGCGTTACCATATCCAGTAAAGGCCGAGCGCGATATGCTCCCTGATAGCTAAAGCAGGGATATTCGGCGCATACATCCCATACGACAGGCAAATGGTTTGAAATCCCTCAAACGCTGCCAATTACTACATCATTGCGGACTGGTGCCGTTTTCGCTTTACCGCGTAACCAATACGCCATGTTTAGCCGTACGCTCCCCAGATAAGGCCATAGTCACACCGTCGCTGCCCCCGATAATTTACCGTTAGCCTGTTTTTGGACTATGTTTGCATTTCCAGTCAACTAGGCAAAGGATACCATCAGTAAAGACGCAATAATCCATATCAACCACAGCCACAACCCGACCAACACCGCAGGCCAAGAAGT
>NZ_JBQCXA010001734.1:0-441 GCF_051956855.1 Neisseria sp. P0021.S007 | reverse complement strand
CTCCCTAACCCTCTCCCGTGGGGAGAGGGGATAGATTGGCAGGTAATCCCAAACTTGGTAGCAACTTCAAAACGATTAAGTTTCTGTACAGTTGGTTTTGTCTAACAAAAGAAGAGGGGGGAAACCATTAGATTTGCTTTTCTCGAAGATTCGCCGGGAATCTTGGGCACCTGCCGACAAGGGGGCGTTGAATCCGGTTATTTGTTTTCCTGACGTTTGCGATAGTCGGCAACGGCTGCTTTTACCGCATCTTCAGCCAAGATAGAGCAGTGGATTTTAACTGGAGGCAATTCCAACTCTTCGGCAATTTCGCTGTTTTTGATTGCCAGTGCATCGTCAAGGCTTTTGCCTTTAACCCACTCTGTGATCAGGCTGGAGGAAGCGATGGCGGAGCCACAACCGTAAGTTTTGAATTTTGCATCTTCGATAATACCCTCATCG
>NZ_JBQCXA010001733.1:0-441 GCF_051956855.1 Neisseria sp. P0021.S007 | reverse complement strand
GTATTTTGGCTTTCTATTGCCTTTCGGTATAGGTCAAACAGAAAGGTGACGCGTTCTGCCTCATCGTCAGTGTTTTTGCCTTTTTTGTAGCCGTAGGCTTTATCTACTGCTTTGTCGAGGGTGGCGTGTGCTTTGACGAGGTCGGGATAGCCTGCGTCGGACGCATAAAGTTCGGCGAGCGTAGGGGGAGGCAGATCGTTAGCAAGCGCATCGGCACGGTATTTCTCGCGAGTGTCAAGGATGGCTTGGGCGGCAGCTTCGATGGCGGAACGGAGGGGATTGTTTTCAGACGGCCTTGGCGTTTCGCCTTTTTTGCCCGAAGCTTCCTGACAGGCAGTTTCGTCATCGTTGGGTTTACGGCAGCTTTCTGGGAAGGGAAAGTTGTTGTACACAATTAAACTGGAATAGCTGTAATCGCTTTTCAGACGGCCTGAAACAGTA
>NZ_JBQCXA010001732.1:0-441 GCF_051956855.1 Neisseria sp. P0021.S007 | reverse complement strand
CTTCCACCGTCTCTGCTTCGCTAAACTGCTTCTTCTCCTTCAGCACACGAAACGATACCTTCTCAGTAGGCAGCGCACCTTTAATAAAGACGGTTTTGCCATTCACTCTGGCAACGCCGCGCCCCTCATAATCCAGAGAAAAAACATCAGCCACGCCGTCAAAAAATTTCGTATCAGTCATCACTTATTCACTCAACACCCAGTTTATCTTTTCAGACGACCCAAATCCATACCTGCCACTCAACCCAATAGGCAACCGAAAGGGCATATTCTCGCACAAAAAAATACAGATTCAGGTATGATTCCTCAAAATCTTCTTTTCATTTATTACAAGTATTACGACACATGAAAAAAACCATTTTCGGACTGACCGCTGCCCTCTTTGTTACCGCCGCCTCAGCCAACACACCCATCCCTGACGTCTCTCCCGTTTCCGAAGGT
>NZ_JBQCXA010001731.1:0-441 GCF_051956855.1 Neisseria sp. P0021.S007 | reverse complement strand
TGATCAAACAGGCTGCCCCACCTACGCCGGCGACCTCGCCCAAGCCATCATTACATTGCTGCAACGACCCGTCGCTCCACGGGGTATTTACCATTATGGCGGCAACAAATCGGTAACATGGTATGAATTTGCCCAAGCCATTTTTCAAACGGCCCAACAGCAAGACCCTAATTTCAAAGTTCCGCAACTGAACGCGATTACGACCGACCAATATCCCCTACCCGCCCCGCGTCCTGCTTACAGCATTATGGACTGCCAAAAAATTGAAAACGAATGCGGCATCAAGGCATCCGATTGGCAAAAAGCTTTAAATGAGATCATCGGCAAGCTGGATAACTGAGCAGTACCATCCGCCGGATAAAACAAAAGACCGCAACAAACGAAGCGGTCTTTTGTTTTACTCAGGATATACTGGCAGCAGAACAGAAATATCGTATCACC
>NZ_JBQCXA010001730.1:0-441 GCF_051956855.1 Neisseria sp. P0021.S007 | reverse complement strand
CAACCTCGCCCCACATTTCGGCCGCCTCGCCCCTACCGTTTTCTACGCCCAAGGCTATTCCGGACACGGCATGGCGATTACCGGCATTGCCGGTTTGGCGATTGCCGAAGCCATCATGGGCGATGACGGCCGTCTGAAACCTTTCGAGCAACTGCGCCACAGCAACATCATCACCCAACCATTCCTGCGCAAACTCGGCTCTTTTCTCGGCTCAAAATACTATCAATGGAAAGACAGCCACTAAACCCAAGCAACAAACATATTTCAGACGGCGGCAGATTCAAGTAAAATTCAGGCCGTCTGAAAGCTTAGATACGACAAAATTCAATCATTCATCAGCAAGGAAACCATTATGAGCAACCATCACAAACTCATCATCCTCGGCTCCGGCCCCGCCGGCTATACTGCCGCCGTCTATGCTGCCCGCGCCAATCTCAACCC
>NZ_JBQCXA010001729.1:0-442 GCF_051956855.1 Neisseria sp. P0021.S007 | reverse complement strand
CCCAAACACCAACCCACCCACCCCAACCAACAAAAAAACAACCAACACAAACAAAAACCAAACACAGCCCACACAAACACCCAACCCAACACCAACCACCCCACCAACCCCTACCCCAACAACACCACACACACCAAACAACAAACACAACAAAAAAACCAACACCCCAAAAAAAACCACCAACAACACACCAAACCCAACCCACCCAACCACCCCAACCACCAACACAAACAACACACCCAACAACACACCACACACCCACAACACCAACAAAACCCCAACCAACAACACAACCAACCCAAACACCCCCACCCCACCAAACCACCCCCCAACAACCCCAACCCCACACACCACACAAAACCCCACAACCACCACCCCAACCACCACCACCACACCCACCCCCCACACACACCCAACACCCCCAACAACCCCCCACCCACAA
>NZ_JBQCXA010001728.1:0-442 GCF_051956855.1 Neisseria sp. P0021.S007 | reverse complement strand
CGAAAAACACCAGAAACAAAGAAAAGAAAATCTTCACAGGAGAAGCATAAGACATCGACTATAAAAAATTATCCAAACCGCGGCCGCCATGTGGCTTGGTATGCAGAGGACAGCAGGCTATGTTACTGACCCTATCCTGTTCCGCATCCTGCCCAAAATGCTGGCAGGAGAAATTGCCGGCATTTTATTTGCTATTACAGCACTTTGTGGCGTAGTTATTTTTGGCGCAGCCTATGCCGTTTTCAGACGGCAACTTGCCTCCCTCTCTTGGTGGGTTTTGGTGCTTGGGCTACTCTTAGCCTGTAATCATCTTTTGGTTACGCCGGTTATCGAGGCACACAAGTACGGGCTGGATAACGGGCTCTTGTCTCTAGTAGGCGGTACATTCGGCATTTGGCATGGCTTATCCAGTATTATCTTTTTGATGTGTACGATACTGGCA
>NZ_JBQCXA010001727.1:0-442 GCF_051956855.1 Neisseria sp. P0021.S007 | reverse complement strand
CGTCAGATGTTTATAAGAGGCAGGGTACAACTGGTGCAGCTGGTGCCGACGTTAAAAACACTGAAACCTACGTTAAAGACAACGGCAACGGTAATCACACTGTAACTATCAAGGAAGGGAAAGGTAACACTACTACTACCACCACTAAAGATGGTGCAACTGGTGCCGACGGTAAGAACGCTGAAGCCGACGTTAAAGACAACGGCGACGGTACTCATACTGTAACCATCAAAGACAGTAACGGTAACACCACCACTACCATCGTTAAAGACGGTGCAACTGGTGCTAAAGGTGAAACTGGTGCAGAAGGTAAGAACGCTGAAGCCGACGTTAAAGACAACGGCAACGGTACCCACACTGTAACCATCAAAGACGGTAAAGGGAAAACCACTACTACCATCATTAAAGAGGGTGCAACGGGCGCCGATGGTAAGAACGATGA
>NZ_JBQCXA010001726.1:0-442 GCF_051956855.1 Neisseria sp. P0021.S007 | reverse complement strand
GATTTTTGCCTATGTGGGCAGTAAATTTGTCCTCGAAATTGTCCTTCAACGTATTGGATAAATCGCAACCCTAAAAAAAGGCCGTCTGAAAGAGCATTTCAGACGGCCTTTAGTTTGTATTTTTTTGTATGTATGGATAGTGTGGGAGTTTGATAGTCTTTTTTTAGAAATAAAAACCCTGTTAAAACAGGGAAGTGATTAAATTTCAGAAAATAATTTTGTGAAATGTGTTGACTGGTTTTGTAGGTAGGCGTATAGTTCGGTTCTTCGCTGCTGACGCGGTGCAGAAAACGAAGCAGACAGTATAACACAGTTAGTTAGAATTTTCGAGAATTTTAGTTGACATTTGCTAAATGTACTGTATAATTCGATTCGCTCTTTAAAAAACAGATTACCGATAAGTGTGAGTGCATTAGGCCTCACACTGTTTGAAAGACAGACA
>NZ_JBQCXA010001725.1:0-442 GCF_051956855.1 Neisseria sp. P0021.S007 | reverse complement strand
TATGAAAGCCGATGTTGAGAGCCTTTTGAAAAACAAGGAAGTATCCTTTGTTAAGACCGAACATCCGGCATTGCATCCTGGTCGTGCCGCCAATATTGTTTCAGACGGCAAAGTAGTTGGTTTTGTTGGCGAGTTGCATCCGAAATGGCTGCAAAAATATGATTTGCCACAAGCGCCGCTGGTATTTGAAATCGATATGGATACTGTATTGGGTCGTGAGAAAACCCGTTATCAGTCTGTATCCAAATTCCAAGCTGCACGCCGAGATTTGGCATTTGTAATGCCTGAAGCTGTGACGCATGATGATTTGTTAAATGCCCTGAAAGCGGCGGCGAACAAGCTGGTTCAAGAAATCAGCGTGTTTGACGTTTACCGCGGTACGGGTGTGCCTGAAGGCATGAAGAGCGTTGCTGTTAAAATTATTTTGCAGGATATGGAAAAC
>NZ_JBQCXA010001724.1:0-442 GCF_051956855.1 Neisseria sp. P0021.S007 | reverse complement strand
CCTTAGAGAATCGTTCTCTTTGAGCTAAGGCGAGGCAACGCCGTACTGGTTTAAAGTTAATCCACTATATTGTCTAACGCACTTCAGCCACCTCCTTGTTCCATTATTCTTTTATAAAAACCAAAAGGTCGTCTGAAACCATTTCAGACGACCTTTTTATGCGTTTATATCTTTACTTTTATTCCCACTCAATCGTAGCAGGCGGTTTGCCGCTTACATCGTAAACCACGCGGTTGATGCCTTTGACTTCGTTGATGATGCGGTTGGACACGCGGCCGAGCAGCGAGTACGGCAGTTCTGCCCAATGTGCGGTCATGAAGTCGCTGGTGATGACTGCGCGCAGTGCGACGACGTAGTCATAAGTGCGCCCGTCGCCCATTACGCCGACGGATTTTACGGGCAGGAACACGGCGAAGGCTTGGCTAGTCAGGTCGTACCAAGA
>NZ_JBQCXA010001723.1:0-442 GCF_051956855.1 Neisseria sp. P0021.S007 | reverse complement strand
CAGCACCTTCGTGCTTATCTAAACCGACAAAGCCGTGCGCCCGACCAACACCATGGGCGCCAGCAAACGTATGGCGGAACTCTGCCTGCAGGCACTCGCCGCCGAACCCACCCAATATACCCGCTTCTGTATGGTACGCTTTGGCAACGTTTTAGGCTCCTCAGGCTCCGTCGTGCCGGTATTTGAAAAACAAATCGCCGAAGGCGGCCCCATCACTCTGACCCACCAAGACATCACCCGCTACTTCATGACCATCCCAGAAGCCGCCCAACTCGTCATTCAAGCGGGCGCAATGGGCAAAGGAGGCGACGTATTCGTGTTGGATATGGGCGAATCTGTTAAAATCATTGACTTAGCCAAACAAATGATTACGCTTAGCGGCCTGAAATTGAAAGATGCCCAACATCCCGACGGCGATATCGAAATTAAAATTACAGGACTG
>NZ_JBQCXA010001722.1:0-442 GCF_051956855.1 Neisseria sp. P0021.S007 | reverse complement strand
CCACCGCATCAAAGGCCTGTTGGGCAAATGGCCTCATGCCGCCAGCCGCAGTATCGAAAAACGCAACGGCGCATCCGGTGGCGAGACTTCCTCCAAAACCTTCCGCGTGGTCTTGCCTGCCGACGGCGACACCTCCGCCCAGCTTGATGCCTTGGGCAGCCGCGGCTTTAGCGGCAGCATTCACAACGGCGAAATCAGCATTGACGTAACACGCAGCCGCTCTTCCGCCCAAGTTTTGATTTCACGCTTGTCCAGCGCAGGTTTCGGCGGCGCACGCATTGTTGAGCAGGAAGACAGAAGCGCACCCGATACCGGTTTGAGCGTGGCGCGCATGACCGTGGTCTTTATGGCGGTTGACGAGCGCGATGCCCAAGACATTAGAAACATTGTCGGCCGTTATGGAAAATTGAACATGAAAACCTGCCGATAATCAGGTCTATTC
>NZ_JBQCXA010001721.1:0-443 GCF_051956855.1 Neisseria sp. P0021.S007 | reverse complement strand
ACACCAATTAACAGCCGTGAATGGCAAGCTTCTCCATATAGGGTAAACATACTGCATTCCTTTTTAATATTATTTTGGTTGCAATAGACTGCTGAAAAATTGGTTCAGATAGTTGCCAAATAGTTTTCAGTTCCTTCCGCGACTTTAGGCGGAATAAACTCGGGAAGAGTATACTTCACTACGCCTTCTCGTTGAAATGGGTCTTCTGCAATTAACTTTTCCACCTGTGCCCGGCCTGATGCTGTCGTCAGGATAATGTCGCCTGTCCGCGGCTGGTTGCGGCCAGACATCACAGATACACCTGCTTGAGAATACCGTGCAAGATACGCAATATGCTCGGACAGGTAGGTTTCAGCCGCAGACAAGTCTTTGATATATTCCAAAGATACGATAAACATTTCTTTTCCTTTGCTCAGAATGAAATCAATAGCGCAGCTATACAC
>NZ_JBQCXA010001720.1:0-443 GCF_051956855.1 Neisseria sp. P0021.S007 | reverse complement strand
ATGCGTATGTGAAAAACAAAATCAAAGTGCCGCATGTCGGTTTGCCCAATATTCTGTTGGGTAAAGCCGCCGTTCCCGAGCTGCTGCAACACGATGCCGTCCCTGCACAACTGGCACAGGCCGTGGCAGACTGGTATGACCGCCCTGAAGCCGTGGCCGCGTTGGAACAGGATTTTCACGCCTTGCATCTGCTGTTGAAAAAAGATACGGCGGCCTTGGCTGCGGCGGCAGTATTGGAAGAAGCCGGATTTTCAGACGGCCTGAAAGACCCGTAAGGAAAATACATGAATTTATTGGGAGCATTGGCCCAGGTTGGCAGCCTGACGATGGTGTCGCGCATTTTAGGCTTTGTGCGCGATACGATTATCGCACGTGCGTTTGGTGCAGGCATGGCGACGGATGCGTTTTTTGTCGCGTTTAAACTGCCCAACCTGCTGCGGCGA
>NZ_JBQCXA010001719.1:0-443 GCF_051956855.1 Neisseria sp. P0021.S007 | reverse complement strand
CGCCAGCTTTACAGGTGGGTTTTGCTCACCACTTCGTCGCCGTAGCGGATGTTCCCTTTGTGCCCCACTTCGCCGAAAACCGTTTTCATCAGCGAGGATTTGCCCGTACCGTTCGGGCCGAGCACGGAGGAGACTTTGCCTTGTTCCGTCGTCAAATCGATACTGTCGGCGACCACATAATCGCCGCGCCGGATATGGACGTTTTCAAGTTTCAACATTTCAGACGACCTACCGTTTCGTTAACACAATCCAGAAGAAGAACGGCACGCCGACAAACGACGTAACGATGCCCACCGGAAACAGCGCGCCGGGGATAATCACCTTGGACAACACGCTCGCCACCGATAAAAACGCCGCCCCCGCCAGCATCGCGCCGGGCAGGAAGAAACGTTGGTCTTCGCCCAAAAGAATCCGCGCCACATGCGGTGCGACTAGTCCGATAA
>NZ_JBQCXA010001718.1:0-443 GCF_051956855.1 Neisseria sp. P0021.S007 | reverse complement strand
GCGCAGAGAGCGGCCGAGTCATCAGATTGATGGATGCCGCTTTTCAGTTTTTCTAAAACGAAAGGATTTTCCTTGTCCAAACGCAACATTTTCCCCGTCGACAAATCTTTGGAGCAACCCGAGCGCGTGATGCTGGTCGGGGTGATGTTGAGCGCGGATTATTCGGGCGCGAACGAAGTGCGCGAGCGGACTTTTCAGACGACCTTGGACGAGGCGGCGGAATTGGTTGCGGCGGCGGGCGGCGAGCTGGTGTTGCGGGAAACCGCCAAGCGCGACAAGGCGCATACGGCTTATTTCGTCGGTACGGGCAAGGCGGAAGAGTTGGCGGCGGCGGTGAAGCTGCACGACATCGGCTTGGCGGTGTTCAACCATGAATTGACGCCGACGCAGGAGCGCAATTTGGAAAAAATCCTGCAATGCCGCGTTCTCGACCTGTCTATTAT
>NZ_JBQCXA010001717.1:0-443 GCF_051956855.1 Neisseria sp. P0021.S007 | reverse complement strand
GGGAGAAGCCACGCCCGATTTCGCGCCGCCCGAACAATTAAACCGAGCCGCCCGCATCATCGTCATGGGCGCAACGGCAAAACTGTTCTACCACTATCAATACGAAACTGGGCAAAAACCGCCGCCCCGCCTGCTTGAGTCGACAACGTGGGCAATGATTGTGCAGGGGTGGCAAATCAGTGCGGGCGAAATGGCATGGGCGCGCGACGTGATGCTGGCGCAGGAACGTGCCGCCAAAGCATTTTTCACACGCTACGACGTGTTAATGACGCCCGTCTGCCCGCGCACCACGCCGAAAATCGGCGAGATGATGCCGCCGCCCGCCGCACAAAAAGCCATGCGCCTGCTGTTTGGCACGCTGCGCTTGGGTTTTCTGTTGAAAAACAACCCGTTTTTAGAAAAAGAAGCCGCCACGACGCTGCAATACGTCGGTTATACGTCGC
>NZ_JBQCXA010001716.1:0-443 GCF_051956855.1 Neisseria sp. P0021.S007 | reverse complement strand
CAACAGCCGGAATACCCAATTCACGCGCGATAATCGCTGCGTGGCAGGTACGGCCGCCACGGTTGGTCACGATGGCGGAAGCACGTTTCATTACCGGTTCCCAATCCGGGTCGGTCATGTCGGTAACGAGTACGTCGCCTGCTTCAACGGAATCCATCTCGGAAGCATCTTTCACCAAGCGAACTTTACCTTGGCCAACTTTTTGACCGATGGCACGACCTTCGCACAAGACAACTTTTTCGCCGTTGATAGAGAAGCGGCGCAGGTTGCGGCTGCCGTCTTCTTGAGATTTTACAGTTTCAGGGCGTGCTTGCAGGATGTAGAGTTTGCCATCCAAGCCGTCACGGCCCCATTCGATGTCCATTGGGCGGCCGTAGTGTTTTTCGATGGTCAGCGCGTAATGAGCCAACTCGGTTACTTCGGCGTCGGTAATGGAGAAGCAT
>NZ_JBQCXA010001715.1:0-443 GCF_051956855.1 Neisseria sp. P0021.S007 | reverse complement strand
ACCATTGCGATACCGATAGAGGCACCCAATGCGCCCAAGGCAACGATCAAACCACATGCGATAGCAATCAAACCCATTTTTAAACTCCTTAAAATAGTAAAGGTTAAACTACAAAAAACAAACTACGAAAAAACTACTTGATTAGTGTGCATCATGCGCTTGTCCGATATATACGAACGCCAACGCCATGAAAATAAATGCCTGCAAGGTGATAACCAAAATGTGGAAAATCGCCCAAGCCAAACCGGCAATCAGGTGGAACACAAATAAAATTGGATCTAAAGTTTCGATGCTGCCAGTTGATGCCCACGCACCACCCAACAAAGCAATCAGCAGGAACACCAGCTCACCGGCATACATATTACCAAACAACCGCATACCGTGGGATACGGTTTTGGACAAAAACTCTACCAAGTTGAGCAGGAAGTTGGCCGGAGCGAGCA
>NZ_JBQCXA010001714.1:0-443 GCF_051956855.1 Neisseria sp. P0021.S007 | reverse complement strand
GGCTTTCGGTGGCAGGGACGCGTTGCACGCGGTGGCCACCGGATTCAAATTTTAGACGGCTGTATGCGCCCAAGCCGATAATGCGGGCGATGACTTCTTTATAGCCGCCCAATTCGCTTTCGTTGGCGGAAACAATTTCAACCTGCCAGCGGTTGCGCTCGGCGTAGCGGCTGTACATACGCAGCAAATCGCCTGCAAACAGCGCGGCTTCGTCGCCGCCGGTACCGGCGCGCACTTCGATAAAGATGTTTTTATCGTCGTCGGCATCTTTTGGCAGTAGCAGTTTTTGCAGTTCGGTATCGAGTTCGTCGATTTTGGCTTTTGCGGCTTCGATTTCTTCGGCGGCAAAGTCTTTCATTTCAGGGTCAGACAGCATTTCTTCGGCATCTGCCAAGTCGCTTTGCGCCAGTTGGTAGTTTTGGAAGACTTCGACAACGGGGGTC
>NZ_JBQCXA010001713.1:0-443 GCF_051956855.1 Neisseria sp. P0021.S007 | reverse complement strand
CTCTTGATTTTAACCGTACTTTTGTTTGGGAACAGCTTGTTGTTTAGGCCGTCTGAAAAAATCAGGCTTTCAGACGGTGTAGAACAAATACAGGAAACCTACCAAAGAGTGTGTACCCAAGGAAACTCCCTGCATTTACTGTATTATTACAGTCAATATTTTCTAATACAATCAAATTCCTATTGCTAATGGCTGGAAAAGAAATTGTGCTAATTCTTTAGGAGAAAATGGGTAATATGTAGCAACTCTTGCAATAAAAAAACTATCTACACCACGAATTGGAACCATTACTTCTACTTGATAAAATATTCCAGCAACTGAATTATGGAACTCGTAATCATTATTCTCAAATTTCGTAAACATTTCCCTAAACTTAAATTCTAACAATCCTTGCAATATAGCAGAAAATATTCGCTCAAAGTTCTTGTCCGAAAGAATATCAA
>NZ_JBQCXA010001712.1:0-443 GCF_051956855.1 Neisseria sp. P0021.S007 | reverse complement strand
AGTTTGGCGTGCGGCGCGTTGGCAAACCAAAAAGTCAACAGCTCTTAAGCATAAATGCCGAGACGATGACCAAACGGGGCGCGTTGGGCGAGGTAATCCATCAGCGGTGCGGGATCGGCGTCCAATGCCAAAAGGTAGCGGAAACCGTGTTCCCCCAATAGTTCGCGTACGCTCAATTCGCAACCGTTTTGCCACAAAGGGGGCGCAGTCAGCAGCGAGGCGAGGTCGCGGACGGGTTGGCTGGTGAGCTTCCACCATAATGCGTCTAGGGCGTAATTCATGCTTATCCGAATATCAGTCATGCCGTCTGAAAGGCTGGAAATGTTTTCAGACGGCCTTAATCAGTCTTTTTTATGGATACGGTGGCTGACGGTATTGAAAAAACCGCGCAGGATATCGATGTCTTCGGTTTGCGTGTTGGCGCGTCCGAACAGGCTCTGCAT
>NZ_JBQCXA010001711.1:0-443 GCF_051956855.1 Neisseria sp. P0021.S007 | reverse complement strand
CCTTTCGACCAAAACGATTATTTGACCGCCGTGGCGAACTGGTTGGACGATTTCAATGTGCCTTTTGACGATACGGCGCGCCAAGCTGCGTTGCAATGGGCGCAAATGCGCGGCAGCCGTTCAGGCCGCTCGGCATGGCAGTTTGCCTGCGATTGGGCAGGCCGGTTGCCGGAAGAAAGAGTGCTGGATTAAGGCTGAAAAAGTAAAGGCCGTCTGAATATGGTTTCAGATGGCCTTTTTGTATTTTATTTATCCATCAGCGCAAGCATGAAGACAACCATTGCTGGCGTTGGCGCGGATTGAGCAGATGATAGAAGCGGTATTGGATTTCCATTTCATCCACCGCATAGTCCATGCTGGAGAGGTAGCGGTTTTCAACATAATCGCGGGCGGCGTTTGAGTCGAATGAGTCGCCGGAGAGGATTTTGATGATGGTTTGACGG
>NZ_JBQCXA010001710.1:0-443 GCF_051956855.1 Neisseria sp. P0021.S007 | reverse complement strand
CTTTCAAATGGTTCAGCAAAACCCAAAACAGGTGTATGAGGCTTTGCCGGTTGAATTGAAATCTCCTGAAGCGCAAACTTTTCGCTCGAATTTCTGCCTGCGTTACGATACTCAAAAAGCTGCCGAGATTGCCAAGTTAAAACAGTTGGCGTTCAAGCCGGTTGAACTCGATGGTAAAACTGTCTACACACGGTGTATTTCTACCGAAGGTCATTATTATGCGACGCCGAAAAATGTTGCCGAAGACCGCCGTTTTGACACTGCCGTCCCGGTCAGAATTTATTATACGGAAACCAAAAAAAGCACCGACGTTTGGAAGTTGACGGGGAATATCCTGAAAACGCCATTTACATTGGCTTTGGACGCAGTCGGCGCAGTGATAGCAGGCTCATATGTCGTAGTCAGTGAAATTATCGATGCTTCACGCAAATAATATCCAAGGC
>NZ_JBQCXA010001709.1:0-444 GCF_051956855.1 Neisseria sp. P0021.S007 | reverse complement strand
TCTTGACTTTTTGCGACTGCCATATCGACGGAAGCTGCAAGGCGCACCAATGGTTTCATCTCATCACCCCAGACAACGTGTTCTGTGCGCAGGTAAGTGTCGTCTTTAAAGGTTTTGGCATGTTTGCTCAAGACGGGTTCGAGGTGGGCACAGTGCGGGCAGAAGTATCCGAAAAATTCGAGCACTTCGACTTTGCCTGCTTGCTGCTGTGGAATGGGTGTACTGAGGGTGGTATAGTTAAGTCCTTCAACCAAAGCAACAGGCGCTTCAGAGGCTGCTGAAGCAGCAGGTACGTTGCTGGCAGGAACGCTGGTTTGGGCTTTGTTATCACAGGCAGCGAGGGCGAACAGGGCTGCAGCAAGGGCGAGGGTTTTCAGTTTCATGATCAACTCCGTGATGATTTGGTCAAACATAGAATTCTATTGCATTTTGACAGTTTGATAT
>NZ_JBQCXA010001708.1:0-444 GCF_051956855.1 Neisseria sp. P0021.S007 | reverse complement strand
CTACCGCCGGATTGTGCGACGACTTGTTGCACTGCTTTTTGCAGTTTGCGTGCGCGGCTGTAATAGCCCAAGCCTGCCCATAAAGATAAAACCTCGTCTTGCGGCGCGGCGGCAAGAGATTGCACAGTTGGGAGTTTGGCTAAGAAACGAGGATAGTAGTCCAATACGGTGGCAACCTGCGTTTGCTGGAGCATGATTTCTGAAAGCCAGACGGAATAAGGATCTTTGACCTGCCAAGGCAAGTCGGGACGGCCGTGTTGCCGTTGCCAATCAATGAGTCGGCGTGCGAATGATGTGGGTATGTTCATTAATATTTACCTTTTAATTATTTATTTTTAAAACAATACGGTATATCATAATATTATAAATAATAATCAGAATTGACTTATCTGGTGGAGGGGTATATAAATATAGTTAACGTGGATTTACGCAGTATTGTTAAAG
>NZ_JBQCXA010001707.1:0-444 GCF_051956855.1 Neisseria sp. P0021.S007 | reverse complement strand
CGAAGTACGTTGCATTTTTGAAAGCCAAGGCCTGACCGTCAGCCGCCTTGTCCGCGGAGGCTTCGGCCCCATCGGCCTGCCAAACCGCCTAAAACGCGGCCAGTTCTACGAACTCAATCCGGCAGAAGTCGCCAACGTCATCAAATGGGCAGATATGCTGCTGCCGGGCGAACGTCGCCGGAAGAAAAGTTAATGTAAGATAATTCGGGGCTGGGGCCTTTACAAAATCGTCTCAGCCCGACAAAATCTTGCCCAAGTCATAAACATAGTGGGTTAAGTTTAAACCAGTACCGCATTACTCCGCCTTTTCCTGATTTAAACTTAACCCACTATTCACACATTAAAATTCAAAAAAAGCAACTCAGCACCAGCGTTAACTCTGCCAATACACTGCCATCAACACTTTTAACAATCAGCATGTGATATTTCCCAGGAGCTTAAATC
>NZ_JBQCXA010001706.1:0-444 GCF_051956855.1 Neisseria sp. P0021.S007 | reverse complement strand
GTTGTGGTATTCACCGGAGATGTCTTTTTCAGTCACGCTGCCTTTTTTGTCGGAGGCAACCAGTTTGTCGGCTTCGATCAGGGCGAGCAACTCTTGGATGGCTTCGCCTGCGAGGGTCTCGCCGCCGAGCATCATTTTGAAACCGTTGTAATCGGGCGGGTTGTGGCTGCCGGTAATCATCACGCCGCTGCCACCGCATTCGTTGATGGCGGCGAAATAAAGCATGGGGGTGGCGACCATGCCGACATTGAGGACGTCGATGCAGCTGTCGGTAAAGCCGCGTTGGATGTGTTCCATCAATTCGGGACCGCTCAAGCGTCCGTCGCGTCCGAGTGCGATGCGGGTGATGCCTTTTTCGGCGGCTTGGGTGGCGATGGCTTTGCCGATAAGGTAGGCGGCTTCGTTGGTCAGGGTTTTGCCGACAATGCCTCGGATGTCGTAGGC
>NZ_JBQCXA010001705.1:0-444 GCF_051956855.1 Neisseria sp. P0021.S007 | reverse complement strand
TGACAAACCGGTTTGGTTTTCCACCATCAAGCAGATGTTCGGCTACACTAAACTGCCTGAAGAGCCCAAAGGCATTCATGCTATCTATGTTACCGATATGGGCAAAGTCAAAGATTGGGAAAAACCCAATGCCGACGCCGAATGGATAGATGCGAAAAAAGCCTATTACGTCATCGAAAGCAGCTTTATCGGCGGCATGGGTGCGGAAGACGCGCTTCCGTTTGCCGACAAGGCTCAGGCTGAAAAATTCGCCAAAGAGAAAGGCGGCAGAGTAGTCGGTTTTGCAGAGATGCCCGACGAATACATTTTCAAATAAAACAACCAATAAAGGCCGTCTGAAACTGTTTCAGACGGCCTTTATGTTGGAAGCTGTCGATTGATGATTTAATGAATGCGGCTTTCAATGTAAAGATAAAAATCCAAGGAATACTTTATGTCCACCCC
>NZ_JBQCXA010001704.1:0-444 GCF_051956855.1 Neisseria sp. P0021.S007 | reverse complement strand
ACTCTAAAGCAAGCATTTTTGCAATTTTCGCTCCGGCGGTAGCATGATCACCTGAAGGATCGCCATGCAATCGATAATTAAAGGCTTCCGAATATTTCCCTAAGTCATGAATCTGTCCCGTTTAACAGGTAATTTCCTGTGCCCCAAAAACTCGGGCAAACTCCGCCACCATTTCGCCAACATTTACCGAATCGCTTTATAAGGTTTGCCAATGTTCGTAAGGTAAGAGATTGCCGAGTTCATATTGGACGGAATGGACGTAGTAAATTAGGGGTTTCATATTGAAATTCTAAAAAATTCAAATTGATACAGATACAATGATAATATGATATTAAATTTAATATGTAAATAGAAAAAATGCCGTCTGAAACTTTTTCAGACGGCATTGTTATTGATTAACCTTTATAACTTGCTTCTAATATCCTCTACTGCTTTCACTAAGGC
>NZ_JBQCXA010001703.1:0-444 GCF_051956855.1 Neisseria sp. P0021.S007 | reverse complement strand
ATATAGGCCTTGATGCCCTGCATACTGGTCTGACCCAGCGGCAGATAGCCTTTGTCCGCCATATAACGGCCGATGGAAACATACGGATGTTCGTTTTTATCGGCAAATCCGACACGGATGTATTTGCCGGACGGCGTTTTCAGACGGCCCGAACCTTGAATGTGCATAAAGAAAAGTTCGACCGGATCATCTGCATAACCCAAAATCGGCGCTTTGCCGTTAAGCGCGCCGCCGTTGATTTGGCTGCGGGTGTGGTAAGGAACAAAACGACTGCCTTCAAAACGGCCTTTCAGCGCAGTACTGCGTGCTGTAATCGGGAATCTGGACAAGTCGGCCGTGTATGTGCCGCTGTTGTCGATGACGCCGCTGTTTGGGCCGGTTTGACGGATGCGGACGGTGGCTTTGCTGCCCCTCAAGTTTGCAGCCAGCGGAACGGAAACAAAA
>NZ_JBQCXA010001702.1:0-444 GCF_051956855.1 Neisseria sp. P0021.S007 | reverse complement strand
GACTACACGCCGAAGAGTTCCTCCAACGCGTACACGACAGCAATATCCCCGACGACCGCATCGAAACCCTGCGTAATGCCGGTATCGATTTGGACGGCTGGCTGACCGGTTTTGACGATGTCGAAGACAGCGTGCGCCATACCGTCGAGCTGATTCGCAAACATCCGCTGATGCCCGACAACATCGCCATCCACGGCCTGGTCATCCACCCGACTACAGGCAAGCTCAACCTGATTGTTGACGGCAGCCTGCCTGCTTCAGACGGCCAAAACATCTAACTCAGACACCACTACGAAATGAAAAACATCGGATTATTCGGCGGCACATTTGACCCCATCCACAACGGCCACCTCCACATCGCCCGCGCCTTTGCCGACGAAATCGGTTTGGATCTTGTCGTCTTCCTGCCGGCAGGCGACCCGTACCACAAAGACAGCACGCGCA
>NZ_JBQCXA010001701.1:0-445 GCF_051956855.1 Neisseria sp. P0021.S007 | reverse complement strand
GTAGTACATTTAACTGGGCATTGCAGACTTTAAATAATAGCGGTGGGAGCGATACTCCTGATGACAAAGGATTTACCATACCGGCAACTGAGATTGCCAAGAGGGTAAAAAGTATTAAGGCCAAAGGAGGTACGCCGACTACCTCGCGTTATTTCGAGTTGGTCAGTCAAATTGTGATGCCGAATGTGAAATACCGTTGCCAGAAATCATATGTGGTTTTGATGTCTGACGGTGATGCCAATTTTAGCTGTAGTTTGGAGGATAGAGGATACAAATGGCCTAAGTCTGATTTTAAATATGGGGATTTAAGCCGCTATTCGGATTATTATGGACGAAATATTTCTCTGGAAGAACCAAAGTATAGAGAAGCATATAATTATTTTGGGTATAGGCAGGCAGGTTATTGTCGGAATGAGAAATTGGGGGCATATGATACCTCTTGGGA
>NZ_JBQCXA010001700.1:0-445 GCF_051956855.1 Neisseria sp. P0021.S007 | reverse complement strand
TGCCAACGGCTATTACGGCGGCGTGGTTGCCGGGCCCGTATTCAAAGAAGTCATGAGCGGAAGCTTGAACATCTTGGGTGTTTCCCCGACCAAGCCTTTAAGTAATACCGCTACCGTCAAAGTACCGGCATAATCCAAACAATCAAAGAGATATTGTTTATGTTCAGCAAGTTAACCCCCTTTGCTGAAACCAACTTTCCGCCTCTGCTGTGTGAAAACGCAGCAGGGCGTTTGTTGCATTCAGACAGCCGACAAATTAAACAGGGTGACATTTTCGTTGCCTGTCAGGGCGAATATACATACGGCCGCAGCTATATTCCTGCCGCCATTGCCAACGGTGCAACCTTTGTTTTTTGGGATGATGACGGCAAATTTACATGGAATCCCGAATGGAACGTTCCTAATCAATGCATTAAAGATCTGAAACATCGCGCCGGTATGGTGG
>NZ_JBQCXA010001699.1:0-445 GCF_051956855.1 Neisseria sp. P0021.S007 | reverse complement strand
GAGGTTGCGCTGATAAGGTTTTACCTGAGCCAGTAGGGTCGGTGAGTAGGATGTTGGATTTGGACAATTCAACCTTGCCCTCTGCTTTTGGATGACACAGGCGTTTGTAGTGGTTGTAAACCGATACTGCCAACGCCTGTGTTGCGTGTTTCGGACCGAGAAAGTGGTCGTTGAGGTTGGCAATGATTTCGGCCGGGGTAGGCAGTTTTTTCTCGGTGTTTTCTTCTTTTGCTTTGGCAAGCTCGTTTTCAATTTCGCCGGATTCGTTGTCTTGCAGCATCATGCCGCAAGTTTCTACACATTTGTTGCAGATGAAGGCGTGTTCGCCTTCGATCAGATTTTTAACGTCGTTTTCGGACTTCCCGCAAAATGAACAGGTGCGTTTTTCTTCAGACATAATAATTTATTCGTATGGTTGTATGGAGGCTGTGTTGTAAAGGGGGAA
>NZ_JBQCXA010001698.1:0-445 GCF_051956855.1 Neisseria sp. P0021.S007 | reverse complement strand
ATTTGCCACAATATATGCAGGCCATGAACAGCGGTGAAAAAATCAACACCAGCGAACACCGCGCCGTCCTCCACACCGCCCTGCGCCTGCCTGCCAATGCCAAACCTGTTTACGTTGACGGCGAAAACATCGTGCCAAATGTTCATCACGAACTCAACCGCGCATTCGAGTTCGCACGCCAACTTTTAGACGGCACGCACGCAGGCATTACCGGTAAAGCGATTACCGACTTGGTTCACAGCGGTATCGGCGGATCCGAGTTAGGGCCGCGCATGGCCACACAGGCGCTGCAGCCTTATTGGCAAAACATACGCGTTCACTTTGTCAGTAACTCCGATGGTGCCGACCTGGCCCAAACACTTCTCGGCCTCAACCCCGAAACCATCGTATTCAGCATTGCCAGCAAATCGTTCCGCACACCGGAAACCCTGCTCAATGCCTACGC
>NZ_JBQCXA010001697.1:0-445 GCF_051956855.1 Neisseria sp. P0021.S007 | reverse complement strand
CTTCAATTCAAACACTTCGGGATGCGCCTTGAAATACTCTACGGCGATAAATCCGCCGCCGATGATGATCACCAGAAACACCGCCATGACAATCATGGCAAGGATGAATTTGTCCGAAGGATGGGCGTCGGGCTTGCGTTTATCCGCCATTATTGCATCTCCGAGAGCCAGTCGCGGGCGGTGAGAAACTCGTTCAGCCGCGCTTCGGGCGAACCTTCTTCCGGCGCGTATTGATACTCGAAACGCACCAAAGGCGGCATGGACATCAAAATGCTTTCAGTGCGCCCGCCGCTTTGCAGGCCGAACAGCGTACCCCTGTCCCAAACCAAATTAAATTCCACATAACGCCCGCGCCGGTAAAGCTGGAAATCGCGTTCGCGTTCGCCATATGGCGTGTTTTTGCGTTTCGCCACAATCGGCAGATACGCTTCGATATAGCCTTCGC
>NZ_JBQCXA010001696.1:0-445 GCF_051956855.1 Neisseria sp. P0021.S007 | reverse complement strand
GCCAAAGCCGTTGCCGACGGCATCAAAGTTCATCCCGTCCAAGTGCGCGCCTCCCATCTGGCCGCCGGCGTGAACAACAAACTCCAACTGGCCGAACTCGAGCGCATTTTCCAAACCGAACAGGCGCAAGAATTACTCAAAGCAGGCGTGACCCTGCGCGATCCGGCACGTTTCGATTTACGAGGCCGTCTGAAACACGGACAAGATGTCGTGATTGACGTCAACGTCGTGATCGAAGGCGAAGTCGAACTCGGCGACAACGTCGAAATCGGTGCCAACTGCGTGATCAAAAATGCCAAAATCGGTGCCAACACCAAAATCGCCCAATTCTCCCATTTTGAAGGTTGCGAAGTCGGCGAAAACAACCAAATCGGCCCATACGCCCGTCTGCGTCCGCAAGCCAAACTGGCCGACGACGTACACACCGGTAACTTCGTCGAAGTCA
>NZ_JBQCXA010001695.1:0-445 GCF_051956855.1 Neisseria sp. P0021.S007 | reverse complement strand
TGCCTAAACAGACCGTCTGAAACTTCATTGCCCCATATCTTTTGCCATGCACACCTTATTTCAAATCCGTAATCTTTCCGTCCGCGTCCAAGACAAAACCCTGCTTGAAATCGATCAACTGGATATACCCGGGCATGACCGTCATTATTGGTCCGAATGGTGCGGGCAAATCCACTTTGCTGCGGGCCTTAATCGGGCAAACAGGGCAGGGGAAAATCACGCTTTTCGGTGAGGCCGTTGCGCCGCAAATCCGCGCGGGCAGGGTGGCGTGGGTCGGGCAGCATGGCCGTTACAACATGCCGATGACCGTACGTGAATACATTGCGTTGGCGTCATTCGTACAAAAAGGCCGTCTGAACCATGAATGGGCGGACGAGTTGCTCGATTATTTTGATTTGACGGCATTGGCGGATAAGCGTATCGGCAAGCTCTCAGGCGGCGAACA
>NZ_JBQCXA010001694.1:0-445 GCF_051956855.1 Neisseria sp. P0021.S007 | reverse complement strand
CCGCGATATAGTCGGGATAGTAAAACGCCAAAACCGCGCGTTTGACAGGGACATCGACTTTGACTTCGCGTCCCAATACGTCTTTGATAGTTTTGATTTCAGCTTGGGCAAAAAGGGGCAGGAGGGCGAGGGCGGTAAATAAAGCGCGTTTGTTCATGAGCGGATACTTTCAAAGAAATAATTATCATTTGTCTTGTTTTCAGGAGAAAAGTTCCCAGACGGTCCTTCTGCGCCGACATTATTTTCAGACGGCCTTACATTGTTTAAACCACGCCGAAAAAGTAAAATAACTGTTTTAAAAGATTTTGGAGCCATCATGACCGTCAAAACCCGTTTCGCCCCCAGCCCAACCGGCTACCTGCACATCGGCGGCGTACGCACCGCCCTGTTCTCATGGGCGTTTGCCCGCCATCATAAAGGCGAGTTCCTATTGCGTATCGAAGAC
>NZ_JBQCXA010001693.1:0-446 GCF_051956855.1 Neisseria sp. P0021.S007 | reverse complement strand
GAGCTTAGCGTCGCCACGGAAACTGTCGTCCTGAAGATATTCGACTTTTGTATCAATCTGAATGTTTTCATCAGAGCCAACGCAATGCCATGTACCGACAATTGGAGAAGCCAGAACAGTTGTTGCGGATAAAAGCACCGGCAGAATAAAGAGTTTCATCTATTTCCTTTTTTTAAAGAGGCCGTCTGAAAAAACACTTTTCAGACGGCCTTGTCTATTCAATCAAAATCAGTCTTTCAACTTCGCCAACTGAGTTTGAACTTTCGCAATTTTGTCTTCCAACTCCGCCAAATCGGCTTTGTCTTTTTCCACCAGATGCACGGGGGCTTTTTCGGTGTAGACGGGTTTGGAGAGTTTGGCATTGAGTTTGTACAAGGCTTTTTGCAGCTTCTAGGCTTCTTTGCTCAAACGGGCGGTTTCGGCGGCTTTATCGCTTTCGACTTTCA
>NZ_JBQCXA010001692.1:0-446 GCF_051956855.1 Neisseria sp. P0021.S007 | reverse complement strand
CGAAGGCACTGCTTTACGCGGAGCAGGCTGGGGCAGACCGCATGCGACGGTTAATTACGTTTTTACCCATTCGCCCTACAAACTCTATCTGTATCACGCGTTGATTATGGAAGAGATGGAAAAGTGCGGTTACAAACCCGATACCTTATGGAAAGACCCGCTGTATCGCGGCAAAACCGTTGCCCCATACCATTCGCACGCGGCTGAAACAGCTACTTCGCCGATTTATGCTGAACATGATGATGCTTACTTGGACGAATGTCTGGAAAATTTAAAAAGTAAAGGAATCATGGTATAAACCCATTTTTCAGACGGCCTGAATATTGAATACCCAAGGCCGTCTGAAACCACTTTAACCACAAACACTCTTAAACAACCGAGACAATAAAAATGTCAAAAATTACCGTATTCACACACGTGACGTTATGCCTGTCTCTTATACCAAT
>NZ_JBQCXA010001691.1:0-446 GCF_051956855.1 Neisseria sp. P0021.S007 | reverse complement strand
CCGTTGTTTTTGCTGAATTGCAGAAGCAATTGCCATTGGTCAGCAAAATCGGTGCGCCTGAAGACGTGGAACGCGTTATCAATACGGCAGTAATGGGAGTGCCTTTGCAGTTGTTGAATCAAACTCCTCCTGGTTTGCCGTTCCGAATGGATAATGTTTACTTTAGATTAGACAAACGGCATGTGGCATTTTCAAGAATGATGCAATCGCAGGTATGTAGTATTTATGTTCCAACATCTATACTTAATTTACATTTAAGCTTATTTGCAGTAGTGAGTATTTAGTATGAACCATAATCCATTGATTCGAAGTGAATTAAGAGATACTGCTTTGACTGTATCCGCATTATCGGCAGGTTTTAGTCCCGAGCATGCCTCAACATGGTATGAGTATGGCAAAACTTTGGTAGAGAATTTAAGAAAGAATTTAGCAAGCTCTGGTCGTAG
>NZ_JBQCXA010001690.1:0-446 GCF_051956855.1 Neisseria sp. P0021.S007 | reverse complement strand
CTTTAATGCCTTGGCGTACGGCATCGTTTTCCAATACGTTGACGGTTACATAGTCGGTGCAACCTGCCGCATTCAGGATTTGTACGGCACGGGAAGAGAAGCCGCATTGCGGGAATTGCTTCGTGCCTTTCATGAACAATACGACGCGGTGGGTGGTAACGACTTCTTTGATTTGATCGTGGATAGAGGACATGGTGTGTTCCTTTTTACTAAATCGGTTGTTCGGGGAAAATCAAATTTCCCGCCATTATACGCAAATTGATGAAGTTGAGGGGCGTTTCTCAACGTCGGATCTGACCGTTGCCATTGATATAGAATGTGGTCGAAGTCAGCGCTTCCAAACCCATCGGGCCACGGGCGTGCATTTTTTGGGTGGAAATACCGATTTCCGCGCCCAATCCGAAAACAAAGCCGTCGGTAAACCGAGTAGACGCATTGACATAAAC
>NZ_JBQCXA010001689.1:0-446 GCF_051956855.1 Neisseria sp. P0021.S007 | reverse complement strand
CCGTCTGAAAGTTGGGTTTCGGCGGCAAGTGTGCCTGCTACATTTTCAAAAGCCCGTTACAATATCTGCTTTTATTTTCACTGCTCCGCCATGCTAGATATTATCCACCGCGACAGCCGCACCATCGCCGTCAACAAACCTGCCGGAATGCTGGTGCACCGAAGCTGGTTAGACAAACACGAAACCCGTTTTGCCGTGCAGACCCTGCGCGACCAAATCGGACAGCACGTCTATCCCGTCCACCGCCTCGACCGTCCGACTTCCGGCGTCTTGCTGTTTGCCCTCGATACGGAAGCCGCACGGTTATTGACGCAGCAGTTTGAAAACAAAACCATCGAAAAAACTTATTGGGCGATTGTTCGCGGTCATCTGCCTTCAGACGGCCTGATTGATTACGCCCTCAAATATATGCCCGACAAAATCGCTGAAGCGCAGACCGAAGCCAC
>NZ_JBQCXA010001688.1:0-446 GCF_051956855.1 Neisseria sp. P0021.S007 | reverse complement strand
ATGCAAGGCCGCGACCGCAAATTCCAAGCGATTTTGCCGCTCAAAGGTAAGATTTTGAACGTTGAAAAAGCACGTTTTGAAAAAATGCTGGCCAGCCAAGAAGTCGCCACGCTGATTACCGCTTTGGGAGCGGGCATCGGCAAAGAAGAATTCAATGCCGAAAAACTACGCTACCACCGCATCATCATCATGACCGATGCCGATGTGGACGGTGCGCACATCCGCACCCTGCTCCTGACCTTCTTCTACCGCCAAATGCCCGAGCTGGTCGAACGCGGCTACATCTACATCGCCCAGCCGCCTTTGTACAAAGCCAAATACGGCAAACAAGAGCGCTATCTCAAAGACGAACTGGAAAAAGACCAATGGTTGCTCGGTTTGGCCTTGGAAAAAGCCAAAATCGTTTCAGACGGCCGCACCATCGAAGGCGAAGAGCTTGCCAATAC
>NZ_JBQCXA010001687.1:0-446 GCF_051956855.1 Neisseria sp. P0021.S007 | reverse complement strand
GATCCCTGCCGGTGGCGCAGCGATTATCGAATTTAAAGCCGACATCCCGGGCAGCTATACTGTGGTTGACCACTCTCTCTTCCGTGCGTTCAACAAAGGCGCGTTGGGTCAGTTGAAAGTAGAGGGCGCAGAGAACCCTGAAATCATGACCAAAAAACTGGAAGACAAAGCCTATGCAGGTAGCGGTGCAGCTTCAGCCCCTGCCGCTTCAGCTCCGGCTGCCCCTGCATCTTCCGCAGCAGCGCCTGCTTCCGCAGCATCTGCAGGTAAAGGCGGCTACTAATCCAGTCATCTCGGCATAGAAATAGAAAAAAGCCACTGCTGTTCCGGCTGATGCAAGGACAACAGTGGCTTTCTTCCACGACCAATCGAAAGATTGGTTTTTCAGACGACCTATCAAGTATCGAAGGTCGTCTGAAAAACCAGTTTCACGTATAGTGGATTAA
>NZ_JBQCXA010001686.1:0-446 GCF_051956855.1 Neisseria sp. P0021.S007 | reverse complement strand
TTCCAAAACGTAGGTGGGAGTTGCCGGATTCAACACCAATCCTGCCTGACAGCCCGCATCTTTAATCAGACTCAGGCTGCGGTCGATATGGCGGCTGGCTTCGGGATGAAACGTGATAATCGACGCGCCTGCTTTGGCGAACGCCTGAATCAGATCGTCAACAGGTTCGACCATCAGATGCACATCAATCGGCACGGTGGCATAAGGTTTCAACGCCGCGCAGACCATCGGTCCGAACGTCAGGTTCGGCACATAATGATTATCCATCACGTCGAAATGAATCAAATCGGCTCCCGCTTCGATAACTTTCGTTACTTCCTCACCCAAACGGGCAAAATCGGCGGATAAGATGCTGGGCGCAATACGGAAATTGTGGTTCATAGAAATCCAGTCGGATGGTGTGGTTTGATAAACGGATAATTTTTCATATTCTACCACCAACGCCT
>NZ_JBQCXA010001685.1:0-446 GCF_051956855.1 Neisseria sp. P0021.S007 | reverse complement strand
CCTCACGTCAACGGATCTGTCGGCGTCAACAAAACCGATAACGCTTCTTCTACCGCCACAGGCGCGAATGTAGCGGCCGGCAACGATATTAAAATCAATGCCAACAACGGCGACGTCAACCTGCACGGTACCAACTTGGTATCCAACAACTCCATTGAAGTAGAAGGCAACAAAGTCAATACTTCCGGCGCGATCAGCAGCGTTAACGAAAAAAATCTGACCGTCAATGTCAACGGCAGCTACGCTTCAGGCAAACCAAACGGCGGCATCAACGCCAAAGGTAAAAATGACGCCAACGTAACCAATACGGCAAACGTCATCCAAAGCGACAATGTTGTTATTACTACCGGCTCTCCAACCGGTTTGAGCGTCAACAATACGGCCATCAACGGTAATAATGTTGTGCACTACTATGACAACACTAAAGCTTCTGCGGCGAACCGTTA
>NZ_JBQCXA010001684.1:0-446 GCF_051956855.1 Neisseria sp. P0021.S007 | reverse complement strand
CATCTGCTACGGTTTACGGCGATCCGGGTAAAGTACCTTATACGGAAGATATGCAACCGGGGGATACGACCAGCCCTTACGGTACGTCCAAGTCTATGGTGGAGCGCATTTTGACGGATATCCAAAAGGCCGATCCGCGCTGGAGCGTGATTTTGTTGCGCTATTTCAACCCTATCGGTGCGCATGAAAGCGGTTTGATCGGCGAGCAGCCAAACGGTATCCCAAACAATCTGCTGCCTTATATCTGCCAAGTGGCTTCAGGCAAGCTGCCGCAATTGTCGGTTTTCGGCGATGACTACCCTACCCCAGACGGTACGGGTATGCGCGACTATATCCATGTGATGGATTTGGCGGAAGGCCATGTGGCGGCCATGCAGGCGAAAAGCGATGTGTCGGGCGTACACCTGTTTAATTTGGGTTCGGGACGTGCTTATTCGGTATTGGAA
>NZ_JBQCXA010001683.1:0-447 GCF_051956855.1 Neisseria sp. P0021.S007 | reverse complement strand
CCCTGCGACAATACCGAATAAGACACCTGTCAGCAGCTCAATCAGCGGATAGCGTATGCCGATAGCGGTTTTGCAGGAGTGGCATTTTCCTCCCAGGAAAACATAGCTGAGGATGGGGATGTTTTGCCCAAGTTTGATTGGGCTTTTGCCTTTGGGGCAGCGTGAATCCGGTTTGCGCAGATTAAATGGCTGTTTTTCTTCGTCTTTCAGCTCGATGCCCAAATGCTCTTTCGAAAATTGTGTCCATTCGCGTTCCATCATTATCGGCGTGCGATAAATAACAACGTTCAGAAAGCTGCCAATCCGTAATCCCAACATAACGGCTAAAGGAATAGCGAATGGCGCAAGAACGGAGAGGGCATCGATGGCAGAGTAAATACTATCAAGCACATCAACCTACGACATTACCCAAGTTAAAAACTGTCTCTTCCCCACACTCCCGAGACC
>NZ_JBQCXA010001682.1:0-447 GCF_051956855.1 Neisseria sp. P0021.S007 | reverse complement strand
GACCGCAACCATCGGTTTCGCGCAGGCAGGCGCAGTAGATGCACTCAAGAAATTCAACAACGACGCCGACGGTATCAGCGGCAGCTTCACCCAAACCGTCCAAGGCAAAAAGAAAACCCAAACCGCACACGGCACTTTCAAAATCCTGCGTCCGGGTCTCTTCAAATGGGAATACACCAAGCCCTACAAACAAACCATCGTAGGCGACGGTCAAACCATTTGGCTCTATGACGTTGATTTGGCGCAAGTGACCAAGTCCGCCCAAGACCAAACCATCGGCGATAGCCCCGCCGCCATCCTCTCCAACAAAACCGCCCTTGACAGCAGCTACTCGCTCAAAGAAGACGGCTCGTCCAACGGCATCGACTACGTCTTGGCAACGCCTAAGAAAAACAACGCCGGCTACCAATACATCCGCATCGGCTTCAAAGGCGACAACCTCGCCGC
>NZ_JBQCXA010001681.1:0-447 GCF_051956855.1 Neisseria sp. P0021.S007 | reverse complement strand
GCTTTAAATGGTGCAGAAATGAAACATACTTACGAAGAGCTTAAAAAAAACGGAATTGAAACAGTATTCTGCAACTGAAAAACTCAAGTTGACGGGGAACCACAGGATATCTATATTCATGCCAAGTTAATGGTTATCGACGATGATTTCTTTACTCTTGGTTCGGCAAATCTGAATTTTCGAAGCATGACTGTGGATTCAGAACTGAATCTGCTTTGTGATGATGAAGAAGTAGCTTACCAATTTCGTAAGACTTTGTTTGATCGATATAGTGGTGGAGCGATTAGGCAATTTGAAAAGCATGATAAGATGGACGACTATTTCCTTCACTTTAAGAGACTAGCTAATGAGAATAAAAAGATGATGATAAAAAACATAATGATTACAGGTCATGTTGTTCCTTTTTCAGATGGTCGTAGTGTGACAGGTTCTAGAAAGGCATGATTA
>NZ_JBQCXA010001680.1:0-447 GCF_051956855.1 Neisseria sp. P0021.S007 | reverse complement strand
GTATAAACAGGACAACACAATAAAGCAGACATATGGTTTAAATCCTGAAAGACCATCCATCTCAAGCGGATTCACACCAAACGCTTATTCATCAAATCCCTATATCATCTATTCAAAATAGACATAAATACTTGCCTCCCCCTCTTACACAAAGGCCGTCTGAAAACGTCAATACATTTTCAGACGGCCTTTTTTAGCTTATCAAGCCTGATACCTAATCATGCAGGAGGCCTTAGCATCAATCCAATGTTCGCCACCGGGCTGAACAATTTTAGACACCAGCTTATCCAAGTCGCGTAAATAATCGGTCGATTTTTGGCTGTTAATAATAACGACAAACAGCAACGGCTTTTCGCCCAACCAATACCCAGCCAATGCGCGGACATCTTTAAGCGTACCGGTTTTAAGGCGCAGGTTTTCACCTGGCTGTTTCAAGCGTGTTTTAAG
>NZ_JBQCXA010001679.1:0-447 GCF_051956855.1 Neisseria sp. P0021.S007 | reverse complement strand
CTCCATGAACTGCCTGACCGAGGCACTCGGCCTTTCCCTGCCGGGCAATGGTTCTTATCTGGCTACCCACGTAGGCCGCAAAGAATTATTCCTAGAAGCAGGCCGCATGATTGTCGAAATCACCAAACGCTATTACGAGCAAGACGACGAAACCGTTTTGCCGCGCAGCATTGCCAACAAAAAAGCATTTGAAAACGCCATGACCATGGACATCGCCATGGGCGGCTCTACCAATACCATTTTGCACCTGTTGGCCGTTGCCAACGAAGCCGGTGTCGATTTCAAAATGGCTGACATCGACCGCCTGAGCCGCGTTGTACCTTGTATCTGCAAAACCGCGCCAAACAACCACGACTACTACATGGAAGACGTGCATCGCGCCGGCGGCATTTTCGCCATCCTGAAAGAATTGGACAAAGCAGGCAAACTGCACACCGACGTGTACAC
>NZ_JBQCXA010001678.1:0-447 GCF_051956855.1 Neisseria sp. P0021.S007 | reverse complement strand
GGTAAACGGCGTATTGTCCGTCGAACAAGATAGGCTGCTGAAACTTCAATAACCGAGCTGGTTCTTCGGACTAATAAAAAAGCCGTCTGAAACGTATTACAACGTTTTCAGACGGCCTTTACTTGTTCAAAGCATTAAATCATGCCTCTGCCTTGCGCTTTTGGCTTGGCTTGGCCGAATTCCAGTTTGCTCAATGCGGAGAGGTAGGCCTTGGCAGTTGCCACCAATACGTCGGTATCCGCACCTTGGCCGTTGACCACACGGTCGCCGCGTTGCAGGCGGACGGAAGTTTCGCCTTGGCTTTCCGTGCCTTGAGTTACCGCATTGACAGAGTAAATCTGCAAGGTTGCGCCACTTTGTGCCACGCTTTCAATGGCTTTGAAGATGGCATCAACAGGGCCTGAGCCGCTAGCGGAAGCGTGTTTTTCTTCGCCGCGAATACTGAAC
>NZ_JBQCXA010001677.1:0-447 GCF_051956855.1 Neisseria sp. P0021.S007 | reverse complement strand
GAACGGAGTATGACGGCCACCCTCTTCTTTGCTCAATACGTACACTTCCGCTTTGAATTTGGTGTGCGGAGTGATGGTACCCGGTTTAGCCAATACTTGACCGCGTTCCACTTCTTCGCGTTTGGTACCGCGCAGCAATACGCCTACGTTGTCACCGGCTTGACCTTCGTCCAGCAGTTTGCGGAACATCTCAACACCGGTACAAGTGGTTTTTTGGGTTTCTTTCAGACCTACGATTTCGATCTCGTCACCAACGTGGATGACACCGCGCTCTACACGGCCGGTTACTACTGTACCGCGACCGGAGATGGAGAATACGTCTTCGATAGGCAACAGGAAAGGTTTGTCCACGGCACGCTCTGGAGTCGGGATGTAGCTGTCCAATGCGGCAGCCAGTTCGAAGATTTTTTCTTCGTAAGCGGCGTCGCCTTCCAAGGCTTTCAGTGC
>NZ_JBQCXA010001676.1:0-448 GCF_051956855.1 Neisseria sp. P0021.S007 | reverse complement strand
ACTTTGCCATTTAGATTGCTAAATGATTTACCCTGTAAAAGAGCAAGAGAATCGCCTAAATATAAAGCTCCACTTTTTCTTTCGAAAACTTTGGAGATATTTCGGGGGAATTTATTTTTTTTCATAACCTTTTTTATTTAACTTGTTACATTTAAAAAAATTTTGGGAAGTATGATAGCCTTTTTCTCACACCATATCAATTCTATAGATGTTAATTTAAAACATCAAACTCTCCCCTTTCAAAAACGCCGTATCCTCCCAAGAAAGCCCCGCCACTTCATCATATAAATCCAGCCCAATCAGCGTATAAAACTGTTTGCCGAAGTTTTTCTGGTTAATCGGTTCAATGCGCCCTGCTTTATATAAAGCAGCGAGGGCTTTTTCGTGGATTTGGACGGTGTAGGGTTGCAGTTTGCGTAAGAGTCTGCCGATATGGTCGGCGTGGTGC
>NZ_JBQCXA010001675.1:0-448 GCF_051956855.1 Neisseria sp. P0021.S007 | reverse complement strand
ACCGCCAGCGCGACGACCGTCGCCAAAAACATCGCCGAAGCCGGCAAATAATAAGCCGACCCGACGATAACATCCGCAACACAAACACAAGAGAGAGACTCAAAATGAAAGGATTGGTCGGGTTTGCTGCAGGTTTATGGGGTGGCATGTCCGGTCTGACCGCCAGCGCGACGACCGTCGCCAAAAACATCGCCGAAGCCGGCAAATAATAAGCCGACCCGACGATAACATCCGCAACACAAACACAAGAAAGAGACTCAAAATGAAAGAATTGATCAAACTCGCCGCCGCATCCCTGATTTTGCCTCCCATCCCCACCTCAAGCTGTCAAAACATCACCACACATATCTCCAGGTTATGGCAGTACCACTAAGAAATGAAGATAAGGGTTGAAGGGGAGGTAGGAGGAGGGGGAGAGATAGGGGGGGGGTGGTAGGAGTTGGTGTAG
>NZ_JBQCXA010001674.1:0-448 GCF_051956855.1 Neisseria sp. P0021.S007 | reverse complement strand
ATAAAGATGGGGTATTGATGGGACGGGGTTTGGACAGTCAGGGTGCGCATGGTGTTCCTTTGTAAAGCGTGTTATTCGCTCAATATTTCAATCAGCCGTTTGAGCGTTTTGTGGCAGCTGTCGGATTCGATGACGAGATGGGCGGTTTGACGGTACAGCGTATCGCGCTGGTCATACAGCTCTTGCAGTTTGGCCAACGGGTTGGCAACTTGCAACAGCGGCCGGTTGCTATCGTAACGGGTACGCTCCAGCAAGGTTTCGGGGCTGGCATGCAGATAAACAACCGTGCCGTTTTGGCGCAGAATCTGTCTGTTTTCACTGCGCAACACGGAGCCACCACCGGTCGATAAAACGATGTTGCGCCGGGAAGCGAGCTTTTTCAGCATATTGGTTTCGCGGTTGCGGAAGCCTTCCTCCCCTTCCATCTCAAAAATGGTCGGAATGGATA
>NZ_JBQCXA010001673.1:0-448 GCF_051956855.1 Neisseria sp. P0021.S007 | reverse complement strand
ACCGTAGGCTATGGCGCATCCGCCTCAGGCGATTACAGCCAAAGCAAAATCAACGCCGAACACCGCAGCGTGAGCGAACAAAGCGGATTGTTTGCGGGTGATGATGGCTTTGATGTGCAAGTAGGCGGGCACACCCGGCTAACAGGCGGAGACCTTTGCAAAATTCCCCAAAATCCCCTAAATTCCCACCAAGACATTTAGGGGATTTCTCATGAGCACCTTCTTCCAGCAAACCGCACAAGCCATGATTGCCAAACACATCGACCGTTTCCCACTATTGAAGTTGGATCAGCTGATTGATTGGAAACCGATCGAACAATACCTGAATCGTCAAAGAACCCGTTACCTTCGAGACCACCGCGGCCGTCCCGCCTATCCCCTGTTGTCCATGTTCAAAGCCGTCCTGCTCGGACAATGGCACAGCCTCTCCGATCCCGAACTCGAACAC
>NZ_JBQCXA010001672.1:0-448 GCF_051956855.1 Neisseria sp. P0021.S007 | reverse complement strand
GGACACACAGAAGCCGGCGTTGATCTGGCACAAATGAACGGCCTGATTCCCGCCGCCGTCATCTGCGAAATCATCAACGACGACGGCACCATGGCGCGCATGCCCGAACTGATGAAATTCGCCGAAGAACACAACCTCAAAATCGGCACCATTACCGACCTCATCGAATACCGCAGCCGCACCGAAAGCCTGCTCGAAGACATGGGCAACGCACCCGTACAAACCCCGTGGGGCGAGTTCCAACAACACGTTTACGTCGACAAACTCTCAGGCGAAACCCACCTCGCCCTCGTCAAAGGTACACCAACCGCCGACGAAGAAACCCTCGTCCGCGTCCACGAACCCTTCAGCGTCATGGACTTCATCCAAGCCAACCCGCGCCATTCCTGGTCATTGCCCAAAACCCTTGAGCGTATCCAAAAAGCCGAAAGCGGCGTAGTCATCCTCC
>NZ_JBQCXA010001671.1:0-448 GCF_051956855.1 Neisseria sp. P0021.S007 | reverse complement strand
CGTCGGCCGCATTTGGAGCGTGGTTTCCCATCTCAATTCCGTGGTCGATACGCCCGAGCTGCGTGCCGTATACAACGAATTGATGCCTGAAATCACCATTTTCTTTACCGAAATCGGTCAAGACATCGAGTTGTACAACCGCTTCAAAATCATCAAAAATTCTGCCGAATTCGACACCCTCTCCCCTGCGCAGCAAACCAAGCTCAACCACGACTTGCGCGATTTCGTCCTCAGCGGTGCCGAATTACCGCCCGAACAGCAGGCAGAACTGGCGCAACTGCAAACCGAAGGCGCGCAACTGGGTGCCAAATTCGCACAAAACGTCCAAGACGCGACCGACGCTTTCGGCATTTACTTTGACGATGCCGCGCCGCTTGCCGGCATTCCTGAAGACTCCATCGCCATGTTTGCCGCCGCCGCGCAAAGCGAAGGCAAAACAGGCTACAAA
>NZ_JBQCXA010001670.1:0-448 GCF_051956855.1 Neisseria sp. P0021.S007 | reverse complement strand
TACCATTACATCTAAAATCTACAATCCATTTCAGATAAACGGAATTTAACTAAAACAAACGTATCATTACAACTGTAAATGCCGGCAAAAGTTGTCTGAAAAGTTTTCAGACGACCTTTAATTGGTTTTCTACCTTACCGCTTCAACTTCGCAAACGCATCCGCCATCGCCGAATTGGTCGGGGCGCGGTCGTTGCGTTGGGGTTTGCGGTCGCGGCGTTCTTGATGTCGGGTTTCAGACGGCCTGTTGCCTTTGGCTGTGCCACCCAGTTCGTCATCCAACCGCATAGTCAGCGCAATGCGTTTACGCGCAGCATCGACTTCCAGCACTTTTACTTTCACCACATCGCCGGCTTTCACCACTTCACGCGGGTCTTGGACGAACTTGTTGGACAGGGCGGAGATGTGCACCAAGCCGTCCTGATGGACGCCGATGTCCACGAACGCGC
>NZ_JBQCXA010001669.1:0-448 GCF_051956855.1 Neisseria sp. P0021.S007 | reverse complement strand
CCTGCGAGTTTGTCTCCGTAGCGGGAAACGTGGACGTAGTCAAAGTCCAAAGGAAAGCGCAACAGCGGCAGCAGCTGCCCGGTAAACACCACCGCGCCACCCATTACCGGCAGGAGCAGGGGGTATTTGTCGCCCAAGTCGCGGGTAATGTCGTCGGCAACTTTTTGCAAGGCTGCGCGGCATTGTTCTTGGTCAAACAGCAAATCGGCATTGTCCAGCATGGCTTGGGTTTCAAGGCGTTTGGTTTCTAAGTCGGTCATGATAGATCGTGTTGAGTGCGGTTAAAAACAAATTATATAGCGGATTCAATCAATTTTCGATACAAGGCGTGGCAATAGTGTAGTGAAAGTGAAGGGAGCTTGAGCCAGCCACGTTCAGACGGCCTTTTGCCCTTCTGCTTCGTCCACCAGCAAAAATGCCGTCAAAGCCAAAGCGGTCAATACCGCCG
>NZ_JBQCXA010001668.1:0-448 GCF_051956855.1 Neisseria sp. P0021.S007 | reverse complement strand
CTTTAACGTTGAATTTTTTCATGTTTTTTACCTTTTTGTGGTGGGTGTAGGGACGTTATTCAAGATTCTCTTTCCCCGTAAACTGAAAAAGGGACACCGCATGGTCTTAACGGTGATAGTCACTTGAAGAAAGTTGCACCCTCCATTGTAAAAAAATGAAATTTAAATGCAAGTATTCTGTATAGATTTTTCACATATCATGAAAATATGTTGTACATATACATCATTCGGATAAGATGCAAGGAGCACAAAAAATAACGCAAATAGAGACCTTTGCAAAATCCCCCCAAAAATCCCCTAAATTCCCACCAAGACATTTAGGGGATTTCTCATGAGCACCTTCTTCAGGCAAACCGCACAAGTCATGATCGCCAAGCACATCGACCGCCTCCCATTGCTAAAGTTAGATCAAGTGATTGATTGGCAACCGATCGAACAGTACCTGAAC
>NZ_JBQCXA010001667.1:0-449 GCF_051956855.1 Neisseria sp. P0021.S007 | reverse complement strand
CCCCAACAACCAACAAAGCCACCAAAATAAACCAACAGCCCCCCAACCACAAAACGACAGACACCAAACAAACCGCGACCACCTTCAACCCCAACGACAACGCAACCAAAACAGCCGCACCACCCATCACCAGAACCCCCGCCACCACCACAACAACCCACAACCACACCAAAACCAAAACCACCCACACACCCCCAACACACAACAAAACCAACAACACACACACTCACAACAACACCAACCCCAACAAAACCACCCCACCACCCAAAAACAACACACCCACAACCCCCACCCAACACAAAAAACCCAAAAACCAACAACCCACCCCACCCACCAACCACCCCACCACCCCCACACCAACAACCACCCCCCCCAAACAAAACACACACCCCAAACAAACCCAAACACACACCCAACCCAAAACCAACAACCAACAACACAAGAAAACC
>NZ_JBQCXA010001666.1:0-449 GCF_051956855.1 Neisseria sp. P0021.S007 | reverse complement strand
CCATCTTCTGGTGCTGCTTGTATCGACTTACTCCTGAACCCCACCAGGCATGATTCAGACACAACAAGCCGTACGCTTTATCCCAGTCGGCATTTCAAGTTTGCTTCCATAGTCAACGGGTCGGCAAACGACGTCAACGCGGTCCTTGAAATTATAGAGTAAAGTGCATAAGTACATCAGGTGGATGCCTTGGCGATGATAGGCGACGAAGGACGTGTAAGCCTGCGAAAAGCGTGGGGGAGCTGGCAATAAAGCTATGATCCCGCGGTGTCCGAATGGGGAAACCCACCTATTAGGAGGTATCCTTATCTGAATCCATAGGATAAGCGAAGCGAACCCGGAGAACTGAAGCATCTAAGTAACCGGAGGAAAAGAAATCAACAGAGATTCCGCAAGTAGTGGCGAGCGAACGAGGGGGAGGCTGTACGTGGTAACCGTCTAGATCGAAA
>NZ_JBQCXA010001665.1:0-449 GCF_051956855.1 Neisseria sp. P0021.S007 | reverse complement strand
GTGCAAAGTCATTTGCGCTTCGGCGGCGGAAACGGGTTTGCCGTCGGCGCGGCGCAGGGCGTTTTCCAAAGCCTTTTGCATGACGGAGGCGTTTTGGATGTGCCAAGCGGGATACGGCAGCGTGCGTGCGGGGTCGCCCATGCCTTTGAGGTGGAAGCCGCAGGCGGACAGAAGCAGTACGGCGGCGGTCATCAGGATTTTGTTCATTTCATTCTTTCTGTTGCGCGGGTATCGGGGAATTATAGCGGATAGTCGGGCGGTCGGGAAACGCGGCGGCAGAAGGGGATTTCAGACGACCCCTTGCCGTTTGTCGTTTACCGGCACGATGGGTACAATCCAAACGTCAGACAACAGGAGAGAAACATCATGCACCCCATCCGCGAATCCATCCGCAGCGGCCTGCTGCCCGTATCGGACATCCATCAAATCTATTGGGAAGAATCCGGCAA
>NZ_JBQCXA010001664.1:0-449 GCF_051956855.1 Neisseria sp. P0021.S007 | reverse complement strand
ATGTTGCCGACAGGGATAATGACCTTATTCAAAATCGGCAGGCGGATACCGTAAGAGAATTTGTTCACCAAGATAAAATCGCCTTTGACCAAGCCCGGACGCATGGAGCTGGACGGAATTTGGAACGGCTCGGCAATAAAGCTGCGCAACACAAAGATAACCAAGATGATGGGAAAAAAGCCGCCCATGTAGTCGGTAAAATGCGCATTGTCTTCGCCGGTCTCGCTTTTTTTCAGATGGCCTTTATGGATTGCCCAAACAATACCGGTAAACACGACAAACACCAGCAATACGGCGGTAAAGCTCATAAATTCGGACAAAATGCCGAATACGCCGACCATACACCGGAGATAACTCCATTGCAGGCCGGAGCTCCATTCGCCGTTTTCCTGACGCTCTTTGCTGCTTTTGAAGTTGAGGACCAAGCCGGCCAACAGTACAACAATTGT
>NZ_JBQCXA010001663.1:0-449 GCF_051956855.1 Neisseria sp. P0021.S007 | reverse complement strand
CCTTTTGCGTCTTGCTGAAGGTGGTAGGAAGCAGGTTGGGTCGCCGCAATACTCAGGCCGCCCTCGGTTTTGCCGCCATAAAGCCCGGCTTTGAAACGGTGCAGGGCGATATGTTCTTTATCGGCGGTGAGCAGGGATTCGATGTTTTCTAATTGCAGGCCGGCGGTTTGAATGCTGCCGATTTGGAGGTTGGCCTCAATATCGGGCAACCAGGATTTGGCCAGCAGGGAAGGAAGGTTTAGTGGTGGCTGGGTTTTCAGATCTTCCAAGTAAGGGGTCAGATTGAGTTTTTGTAAGGCGATACCGGCGTCAAGGTGCGGACGCGGTTGGGTATCGCGTTGGTATTTAAAGGCCAAGGCAAGGGCTTGTCTGTCAAATGCGCCTTTCAGACGGCCTTCCCATGTATTGAGGCTGAAATTGGCCTGTCCTTCGAGTGTACTGATAAATCG
>NZ_JBQCXA010001662.1:0-449 GCF_051956855.1 Neisseria sp. P0021.S007 | reverse complement strand
CCTTTAATATTTAATAATTTGGAAATGAGGTAAAAAATGGATTTGAAAGAAACTAAATTAAGCAGCGAGCCAATCTACGAAGGTTCTTTTGTTACCATCAGCCGCGATCGGGTTCGCCTACCCAACGGCAATGAAAGCCAACGAGTTGTGATCCGCCATCCGGGTGCTGCGTGTGTGTTGGCGGAAACGGAAGACGGCAAAGTTGTTTTGGTGCGCCAATGGCGTTATGCCGCCGATCAGGCGACGTTGGAATTGCCGGCGGGTAAATTGGATGTGGCGGACGAAGATCCTGCCGAATGCGCTTTGCGTGAGTTGGCAGAAGAAACGCCATATGTCGCCGACAGTGTCAAACTGTTGTACTCCTTTTATACTGCAGTTGGTTTTTGTGATGAGAAAATGTATCTCTACCAAGCGCAAGGCGTGCGTTTGGGTAGCGAATTGAGCAATGA
>NZ_JBQCXA010001661.1:0-449 GCF_051956855.1 Neisseria sp. P0021.S007 | reverse complement strand
GAGCTGGAGCAGGCAGTTAATGGCTTTGCTGCCGGCAGCAACTTCGTCGCTACTAATGAAGATGGCAGCAAAACCGTCCGTGAAGCTACACAAGCAGATGTTGAAGCTGACGGCTTTGGCGGATTGGGTTTGAAAGAAGTTGTAGCTGCACACGATGAGGCATTGGGTGACTTGACTGAAACCGTCAACGACAACAGCGAAGCATTGGTAAAAACTGCAGAAGTTGTTAACGCCATCAGCGCAGATGTAAATGCTAATAAAGCAGCATTGGAAGAGCAAAAAGAAGCTAACGAAGGCTTCAATAATGCGATTGCCAGCTTGGATAAAGACATCGTTGACTTGGCACAAGCAGGTCTGAAAGCAACTGAGGCTTTGGAAGCCAACCGTAAAGATATTGATGCCAACACAGCAGCAATCGAAACTAAAGCCGATAAAGCTGACTTCGAAGA
>NZ_JBQCXA010001660.1:0-449 GCF_051956855.1 Neisseria sp. P0021.S007 | reverse complement strand
ACCCAGTCGCTGCCGGAAATCAAAAGCTGCACGGGCGTGGTAATTGCCTGCGCATCGGCGACGACGCGTTCGGCAGCCTCATACAAACCGAGCAGAATGCGCACGGAAATGGCGCGGGCGATCCGCGGATCGTTGTCATAGCTGGTTTGACGCTCTTTGTTATGAGTCAGGTAATGGGCTTTGACGTAGCTGTTGACAAAGAAATTGCCGCGCCATTTCTGCATGATTTTCAGACCGGTGCGGGCAAAAGGGACGTAGAGTTTGACTTTGAATGCGGGCGATGCCAATACGGCGCAGCGGATTTTCGGCGCGTAGTCGTGCAGCCAAGTGGACACCAATACTGCGCCGACGCTTTGCGCGATCACGCAGATGTTTTCGGGCTTGATGCCGTATTCGCTTTGGATGTGGCGGATAAAGTCGTCCACATCGGCAACGGAGGTACCGATACT
>NZ_JBQCXA010001659.1:0-449 GCF_051956855.1 Neisseria sp. P0021.S007 | reverse complement strand
ACCATCTGAGATACGGTTTGGCTCGACAGCGGCAGCTTGTGTTCGGGGCAGTAGGGTGTGCCGACGCGTGCGTACAAAAGGCGCAAATAGTCGTGAATTTCCGTTACCGTGCCGACGGTGGAACGCGGGTTGTGGCTGGTGGATTTCTGCTCGATGGAAATTGCAGGCGACAAGCCTTCAATCAAATCGACATCGGGTTTGTCCATCATCTGTAAGAACTGACGGGCATAGGCGGAAAGGCTCTCAACATAACGGCGTTGGCCTTCGGCATATAAAGTATCAAACGCCAGCGACGATTTGCCGCTGCCTGACAATCCTGTTACCACCACGAGTTTGTGGCGCGGAATGTCCAAATCGACATTTTTTAAATTATGTGTACGCGCGCCGCGGATGCGGATGGTGTCATTATCGTGTGAATATTTGGGATGATGGTTGCACATATTGTCAGG
>NZ_JBQCXA010001658.1:0-449 GCF_051956855.1 Neisseria sp. P0021.S007 | reverse complement strand
CACCGAGGCCTTCCAGTCACCTGGAGCAGGTACTGCTTCCTTAATCTTAAATGACTTGCAACCGATTTACGGACAAGACGTCCGAGGTGCGCAAGCCGCACTGATCGGACTTCAATCGGTAGAAAATTTGACTACGGCCGTCGGAGCGGGCAAGGTATTGAAGCAGGTTGTCAAACCAGGCGTTAACAGCTTTAAGCGCATGCTGGACAAAGACGCCCGGGGAGAAGCAGCTAAAAAAGACGATCCGCCGAAACCCAACTTTGACAAAAAAACAGATCCACCGGCAGATCCGCAACCACAGGAAACATACCCCAAACGTGATGCAAATGGGCGTTATCACGACGAACTCGGACGTTTTATGCCCGATCCGGGGAGAGCTGCCACTGCTTTAAAACGGCCGAATTTGCGCAAACCGATAAGGGACAGTGTGTATGACCGGTATATCAAAC
>NZ_JBQCXA010001657.1:0-449 GCF_051956855.1 Neisseria sp. P0021.S007 | reverse complement strand
GAATGGGTATTGGAAACTTATTACGCCAACCGTTTCAACCAAACTGAACGCGGCAGCCGCAGCGTGTATGTGTTCGACCAACCCGAGTCGCGCATTACGCCGATTATGGAACATCTTGAGCGTACCTACGCCGGTGTCCGTTCTTACAGCCTGCCCACCGTGGGCCGTACCGATTCAGACGGCCGTTACACTCCGCCGCATATCGAGTTCGGCATCAAAGCGGAAGGTGAGGCCTGCCGCTTGTTGGATACGGCGTGGGAAGATGCGTTGCAGGGTTTGCAGGCGATTGGCGCGACTTTGAAAGAAACGGTGGAATAATGCACTTATCCCCGGCCCAATCCAGACGCGCACTGATTTTTGCCTCTTTGCTGTTTTTGCCGCCGACCCTCATCATCGGCATTTGGCTGGCGCAATATGGCGGCTTCGCTTTTGAACCGCCGCTGATGCAC
>NZ_JBQCXA010001656.1:0-449 GCF_051956855.1 Neisseria sp. P0021.S007 | reverse complement strand
GGCAGTAAGTTTGGTACGGGCGGCATGCTCAGTAAGATTAAGAGCGCGCAGATGATGTTTGAACATCACGGCCAGATGGTGTTGATGAACAGCGCCAATCCGCGCGATATCCTTCAGGTTTTAGATGGCGCGCCTATCGGAACGTGGTTTGCACAAGAGAAATAGGGAGGTTTGATGAGCTATATCGAACAGTTGGGCAAGAATGCTCAAAAAGCCAGTAAAAAGTTAATCAGCTTGGGAAGCGTGGAAAAAAACAATCTGTTGCGTCAGGTTGCGGCAGCATTGGTTGAACAGGCTGAGATGATTTTGGCGGAAAATGCCCGCGATTTGGCCGCTGCAAAAGAAAACGGCATTTCGGACATTATGCTCGACAGGCTGCGCTTGAATTACGAACGCATCAAAGGCATTGCGGAAGGCATTGGGCAGGTTGCCGATTTGCAGGACCCGAT
>NZ_JBQCXA010001655.1:0-449 GCF_051956855.1 Neisseria sp. P0021.S007 | reverse complement strand
TATCCATTCCGAGTGCTTGACCGGCGATGCTTTATTTTCGGTGAAATGTGATTGCGGCCCTCAGCTTCAAGCGGCGATGCAGGTTGTTCAGAAAGAAGGGCGTGGCGTTATCGTATATTTGCGCCAAGAAGGCAGGGGCATTGGTTTGATAAACAAAATCCGTGCTTATCGTCTGCAAGATCAGGGCTTGGATACGGTTGAAGCCAATGTAGCGCTCGGCCTTCCTGTTGATGCGCGCGACTTCACTTTAGCCAAGCAGATTTATGATTATCTGCATATTCGGGAGGTCAGGTTGTTGACCAATAATCCTGAAAAAATCCAAACGTTGAAAGATTCCGGCATTAATGTGGTTGAACGGATTGCATTACATGTCGGCGAAAATGTGGAAAATGAACGTTATCTGCATACTAAAGCGGATAAATTGGGGCATTTGATTTTCGATTGATAGA
>NZ_JBQCXA010001654.1:0-450 GCF_051956855.1 Neisseria sp. P0021.S007 | reverse complement strand
CCGTTAACCCGGACGACCATCCGAACGCGGACGGATCAACCAAGGAATATATTTCCATGCGTACAACAGCAAAGAAGCAGCAAACAAAGCGGCGGAGCAACGGATACTGTGCGTGTATGCCGTACCGTTCACAAAGGTTGCCAAAACACGGACAACCGTTGCGGCTATCATCAGCCAAAAGGCGACAGGAACCACTTTAGGCGGCGGATAAATAGAGTTGCCGGTATGGCCAAGCGCGGTTCGTGCCATCATGCCCAAAGTCAGCACGCCGATACCGCCAACGCCGATAAGGTGCACGCCCAAATTCAGGAAGTTTGAAATCCAATAAGAAAGACCGACTGCAATCAAGCCCAAGCCGGGAAACAGATAGCCGGCAAACAAAATCCAAAGCATAGGCTCTTTCAGTACAGCTTTATACCACCAGCGGTACACCTGCACGGTAAAAATCAC
>NZ_JBQCXA010001653.1:0-450 GCF_051956855.1 Neisseria sp. P0021.S007 | reverse complement strand
GCGAAAGGCCGTCTGAAGCCGTCTGCCGCGAGGGTGAAGAAGAAGCAGGCATTCCCGCTTCGTTAACCCCCCATATCCGACCGACTGCCCAAATATATAGTTTGCGCCCCGTTAATCGCGGTGTCCACAACGAAATCCTGCATATCTTCGACATTATCCTGCCTGAAGGCTTCCAACCCGCCAACCAAGACGGCGAAGTTGCCGGTTTTGAACTGATGGACATCCCCACCCTGCTCGATGCCATGTTGGGCGGAAACATGATGCACGATGCCCAGCTGGTTACGCTTGAAGCCTGCCGTCGATACGGCCTGATAGACCTCACACATCCGCTGTCCGCATGGCTCGACAGCATCCGTTGCCGACCCCCTTTTTCAAGGCCTTCTGCCACCCCTTTCTCTTATACCCCTCTTCCGCTTCCTCCTCCTCCTTCCTTTTCTCTCTCTTTGGTCG
>NZ_JBQCXA010001652.1:0-450 GCF_051956855.1 Neisseria sp. P0021.S007 | reverse complement strand
CATTAAAACAATGGTTTAATGAAAAAGGCCGTCTGAAACCACAAATTCATGGTTTTCAGACGGCCTTTTGGTGATACAGCACATTATTCGATATGAGGAAAAATAAAACGCATACGCGAAATCTGCATAGCAGCCACTTTCTGCGTGGCGGAGTAATTTTCGATTTTTTCTTGAATTCTGATTTGATGCAGATTGCCGTTATAACGGGGAGCAGCATTCTGAGATTTATTTACTGTCGGCAGTTCAGCCTCTGCCTTTAACGCTTCCTCTGCCTCGATGGCTGAAAGCGCAGCCTCATCCCTTACCAAACCGAAACGCTCGATAATGGCATTGGCTTCATCTATATAATGAGATTTGTCCACGCCATTTTCCAACGCCGCATCTTCAAGCACGACCGACAAATGCTTGCCGCACTTTTCGATACGCTCTGCGATCCGCGAATAAACCATC
>NZ_JBQCXA010001651.1:0-450 GCF_051956855.1 Neisseria sp. P0021.S007 | reverse complement strand
ATATCGCCGACTGTACCGCCGATTTCAACAATCGCCACATCATAACCAGCCGCGCCTTCATGGATACGGCGTTTGATTTCATCGGTAATGTGCGGAATCACTTGTACGGTACCGCCCAAATAGTCGCCGCGACGCTCTTTAGCAATCACGTTTTCATAGACTTGGCCGGTACTGAAGCTGTTGCGGCGGGTCATGGTGGCGTTGATGAAACGCTCGTAATGACCGAGGTCGAGGTCGGTTTCCGCGCCGTCATCGGTCACGAATACTTCGCCGTGTTGAAACGGGCTCATGGTACCCGGGTCAACGTTGATATACGGGTCGAGCTTAAGCATGGTCACGTTCAAGCCACGCGACTCGAGAATAGTAGCAATAGAAGCGGCGGCGATACCTTTACCCAAAGAAGATACAACGCCGCCGGTTACGAAAATAAATTTAGTCATGATGTGATAC
>NZ_JBQCXA010001650.1:0-450 GCF_051956855.1 Neisseria sp. P0021.S007 | reverse complement strand
GTTGCTAACTGTAGTGGTACAAACTTTAAAATCGAGGTGTAGGGTGTGTGTGGTACGCACGCACGCGTTTTTTGCTGTTCAAACCATTGTTTCAAATCTTCAGAAGACCTCAAATGTCATCTGAAAACTTTTAGCAAGCCGTAGCCTGCATCCCCGCCAACCGCGTTTGTGGCTGCGCCACACACCCCACCTGCGGATGGTACAAACTTTAAAACCAAGATGTAGCAAGCCGTAGCCTGCATCTCCACCAACCGCGTGCGTGGCTGTGCCACACACCTTACCTGCGGAGGCACAAACTTTAAAACCGAGGTGTAGGGTGTGTGCGGTACGCACGCACGCGTTGTCTGTCGTTCTCACCACTGTTTCAAACTTTCAGAAGATCTCAAACGTCGTCTGGAAACTTTTAGAATAAAGGCCGTCTGAAATCCAGTTTTCAGACGGCCTTTTTAC
>NZ_JBQCXA010001649.1:0-451 GCF_051956855.1 Neisseria sp. P0021.S007 | reverse complement strand
GGCAAAGACCGCACCATCGCCTGTGAAGAAGGGGATTTGCTGCTTATCCGCAGCGCCGGTGCGTATGGCTCAAGCATGGCGAGCAACTACAACACGCGCAACCGCGCGGCGGAAGTATTGGTTAACGGCAACGAATGTAAACTTATCCGCCAACGTGAAACCGTCGAGCAGCAAATGGCCAACGAATTGGCTTGTTTGTAAGGTTTGATTGTTTAAAAGGCCGTCTGAAAGCTTGATTGACTTTCAGACGGCCTTTGTAATGAAAGAAAAGGGCATGTATCAAACACGCCCTTTTTAAGTTTATCAATAATGCGGCGGAATCTCGTCGCGCAGGCTGTACGGTTCGCGTTCGCCGTTTGCGCCTTTGTCCTGCATCCGTTGATACAGAAGCCGCAACTGGCATTGTTGCAAATCCAAAGCCTGCTTCATCTTGGCGATGGTGTCATTCAGG
>NZ_JBQCXA010001648.1:0-451 GCF_051956855.1 Neisseria sp. P0021.S007 | reverse complement strand
CCCTACGGCCATTACAAAGCCAAAATCAATCCTGCCGAGGCGTTCAAACTGCCGCAAAAACAAGGCCGTCTGATTTTGGTTACCGCCATCAACCCGACTCCGGCGGGCGAAGGCAAAACCACCGTGACCATCGGTTTGGCGGACGCGTTGCGCCACATCGGCAAAGACGCCGTTATCGCCCTGCGCGAACCTTCTTTGGGGCCTGTGTTCGGCGTCAAGGGCGGCGCGGCGGGCGGCGGCTATGCCCAAGTTTTGCCGATGGAAGACATCAACCTGCACTTCACCGGCGACTTCCACGCCATCGGTGCGGCGAACAACCTGCTCGCCGCCATGCTCGACAACCACATCTACCAAGGCAACGAATTGAACATCGACCCCAAACGCGTCCTGTGGCGGCGCGTGGTCGATATGAACGACCGCCAGTTGCGCAACATCATCGACGGTATGGGCA
>NZ_JBQCXA010001647.1:0-451 GCF_051956855.1 Neisseria sp. P0021.S007 | reverse complement strand
CAATAGGAGGCTTTGCCATGCAACAAAAAGTCCGTTTTCAAATCGAAGGCATGACCTGTCAGGCCTGCGCTTCGCGTATTGAAAAAGTATTGAACAAAAAAGATTTTGTCGAATCGGCAGGGGTGAACTTCGCCAGCGAGGAGGCGCAGGTTACGTTTGACGACAGCAAAACCTCCGCAGCCGACATCGCCAAAATTATCGAGAAAACCGGTTACGGCGCGAAGGAAAAAACGGAAGACGCGCTGCCGCAGCCCGAAGAAACAGCGCATGTAAACTGGAGGCTGTGGCTTTTGCTGGTCATCAATATTCCGTTCTTAATCGGCATGGCAGGCATGATGATCGGGCGGCACGATTGGATGATTCCGCCTGTATGGCAATTTGTGCTGGCAAGTATTGTGCAGCTTTGGCTGGCAATCCCGTTTTACAAAAGCGCGTGGGCGAGCATTAAAGG
>NZ_JBQCXA010001646.1:0-451 GCF_051956855.1 Neisseria sp. P0021.S007 | reverse complement strand
GAACTAGGTGTGCCGTTTTCTGACCCTATGGCGGATGGCCCGACTATTCAACGTGCGGCTGAAAGGGCGTTGGCAAATCATGTTTCTTTGCGCGATGTATTGGAAACAGTACGCTTGTTCCGCCAAACCAATGATAAAACGCCGGTTGTGTTAATGGGTTACTTGAACCCGGTACATAAAATGGGTTATCAGGCGTTTGCGCAAGCGGCTGCCGAGGCAGGCGTAGATGGCGTGTTGACCGTGGATTCTCCGGTAGAAACCATTGCGCCTTTGCATGACTCGTTGAAAGCGCAAGGTATTGATTGTATTTTCCTTATTGCGCCAGCAACAACTGAGGAGCGTATTCAAACGATTGCCAAAGTAGCCGGCGGTTTTGTGTATTATGTATCGCTCAAAGGTGTAACCGGTGCTGCAAGTTTGGATACTGAAGAAGTTTCGCGTAAAATAGAGC
>NZ_JBQCXA010001645.1:0-451 GCF_051956855.1 Neisseria sp. P0021.S007 | reverse complement strand
CAACAGCCAAAGGGCATTTCCTGGCTGCTACCAAGTTGGTCAGTAGATTATCAGCCAATCCGTTGGCAATTTTGGCAATCGTATTGGCAGTTGCAGGCGCAATAAGAAATGCGTCGGCTTCACGCGTCAGATTGATGTGCGCCATGCCATTATTGGAAGCACCTGAATAGGTATCCGATAAAACAGGATTGCCGGTTAAAGCTTGGAAAGTCAGCGGGGAGATAAATTCTGTCGCAGAATCCGTCATCACTACTGATACAGAATGTCCTTGCTTTTTCAGTAGTCTGACCAGTTCACAAGATTTATACGCCGCAATACCGCCAGTAATGCCGAGGAGAATGTGTTTGCTCATAAATAACGGGTTCATTAAATGAGATATATAGGAATCAAATCAAATTAGATTTGTTCGATGTTGATTCTGGCCAGTTTTGCTTTAATCGCATTACCATAT
>NZ_JBQCXA010001644.1:0-451 GCF_051956855.1 Neisseria sp. P0021.S007 | reverse complement strand
CTGTATGTGGGCAAAGGGTTATTATAACCGAAAGGCCGTCTGAAAACGGGCTGGAACACTATTTCAGACGGCCTGAATGTCGGCTTACCATTGGAAACGGCCGCGCTTGACCTGTAGGCCGTCAGGGTTGAGTTGCGAAGCCAATCCGTGATTGCGCAGGGCGTGGGTAAGGGCGACGGCGAGTCCGTCGGCGGCATCGGCTTGAGGCGTGCCTGAAAGTGCAAGCATTTGGACCACCATATGCTGCACCTGCTCTTTGGCGGCCTTGCCCTTGCCGACCACAGCCTGCTTGACCTGAAGCGCGGTGTATTCAAATACGGGCAAATCGTGCATGACTAAAGCGGCAATCGCCGCACCGCGTGCCTGACCGAGCATCAAAGTCGCGGCCGGATTGAAGTTGACGAAGACTTGCTCGATGGCCGCCTGATGCGGCTGATAGTGGCGGATGATT
>NZ_JBQCXA010001643.1:0-452 GCF_051956855.1 Neisseria sp. P0021.S007 | reverse complement strand
TCAGAACATGGACGGGGCTGAGGCAAACGCCGCGCCGCTGGACTTCCGCCACGCAGGACGCCCGCCGAAGCCTGTTTTGGTCGCACCGTCGCAACTGACGCCGCGCAAGATGAACACGATCGAAGGCTATGCGGCGATGCTGCACGCGATTGCGCATATCGAGTTCAACGCCATCAATCTGGCTTTGGACGCGGCATACCGTTTCCGCACGCTGCCGTTTCAGTTTGTGCGCGACTGGGTGCGGGTGGCGAAAGAAGAGGTGTACCACTACCGCCTGATGCGCGAAAGGCTGCGCGCTTTCAGCTTCGATTACGGCGATTTCGAGGCGCACAACCATTTGTGGGACATGGCGTATAAAACCGCCTACGACCCGCTGTTGCGCATGGCGTTGGTGCCGCGCGTATTGGAAGCGCGCGGGCTGGACGTTACGCCGGGGATACGCGCGAAGGTGG
>NZ_JBQCXA010001642.1:0-452 GCF_051956855.1 Neisseria sp. P0021.S007 | reverse complement strand
CCCCCGCAGTGCGCAACCTGATCCGCGAAAACAAAATCGCCCAAATCAACTCCGCGCTGCAAACCGGTCAATCACACGGTATGCAAACCCTCGACCAAGCGCTGCAAACCCTCGTCCGCCAAGGCACCATCAGCCCCGACGTAGCCCGCAGCAAAGCGCAAAACAGCGAAAGCATGACCATCGTCTGATAAATACATTCCATTATCGGGAACAGACCAGGTCGTCTGATAAACGCAGGCAGTTTACATAACGAGGAAACCCGTTTCCCGTTTTCAGACGACCTCCGCAAGGCAGGCACAACACCCAATAACAAACAAACCGCCTGCCGGTCTCAATATTCACTTACTGATAAAGAGTACACAAAATGAGCGAAACAACTCCTTTACACGACTTACTCAGCGAAATGGTGCAAGCCTACTCGCAAAAAAACCAACCGCCGCATATCCCCACCC
>NZ_JBQCXA010001641.1:0-452 GCF_051956855.1 Neisseria sp. P0021.S007 | reverse complement strand
GTTCATTGATAATCCTTTGGCGCGGGCGGTGCGGATGTAGGGGCTGTTCAACACTTCTATCATCGCGCCGCGCGTGATGCGGGCGAGGCCTGCGACATAGCCGATGGAGAGGGCGGCGACGGGCATGATGAGGCTGGTCAACGAGCCGTCATTCCAGCCGCCGGCGGGTAGCCATTTGAGGGTGATGGCGAAGATGAAAATCATGATGGGGGCTTTGACGAAGCTGGGGACGACGATGCCGGTCATGGCGGCGGTCATGATGGTGTAGTCCGCCCATGTGTTGCGCCTGAGTGCGGCGATGGTGCCCATGAGTACGCCCAAAACGGTGGAAACGATGAAGGCGTACACGCCCAGTTCGACGGAGACCGGCAGGGCTTGGGAGAGCAATTCGTTGACGTTGTAGTCTTTGTATTTGAACGAGGGGCAGAGGTCGCCGTGGGCGAGTTGTTTGA
>NZ_JBQCXA010001640.1:0-452 GCF_051956855.1 Neisseria sp. P0021.S007 | reverse complement strand
ATGAAAACGCTGACAACGCTGATCCTGCGTAGACCTTCACGAAACCAGCATATGCAAAAACCTTCTCTCAAATCCAATTCCTACTTTTTCAGCAGCAACCGCCATCAAAATTTTTTAATGGGCTGTACTAGATTAGCCCTAAATTCCACACCATTTTTGCAGGATTTTAAGCTGTTGAGACGGTATGCCGAAATTAAATCGAAATTCGCATTCTTTCAAGAACAGCGGGAAAGATTTGCGATCGATTCCGTTGTATTTGCGTAAGACGCATTTTGCCTGATTCCAAAAATTCTCAATGCCGTTAATGTGGTTCTGACGGTCGGCAAATTCCTTGGAATGGTTGATGCGGTAATGGATGAAACCGCTCACGTCCAACTTGTCGTAGCTGTTCAGGCTATCCGTGTAAACAATGCTGTCCGGCATGATTTTCTTTTTAATGACAGGGAGTAACG
>NZ_JBQCXA010001639.1:0-452 GCF_051956855.1 Neisseria sp. P0021.S007 | reverse complement strand
GTTGTGTTTGGCGGCCGCTTCAATGCTGCCGTTCATTTCTTGAATGACGGGGCTGTTGCCCAGTTTGTCCAAAGTCATACCGGAGGCCGTCTGAACTTCGCCATGTTTCAAGGCGCGTTCTACCGCAGACAAGAGTTTTTGCAGGGCAATCGGTTTTTCCAGAAAATCGAGCGCGCCGATTTTAGTGGCTTCAACCGAGGTGTCAATGCTGGCATGACCGCTCATCATAACAACAGGCATATTGAGTTGACCGTTTTTCGCCCACTCTTTCAACAAAGTGATACCGTCGCAATCGGGCATCCAAATGTCCAGCAACACCATGGCCGGACGCGTTTGATAACGCAATTGGCGCGCTTCTTCGGCATTTTCAGCCAAAGTGACGGTATAGCCTTCATCTTGAAGGATTTCGGAGAGCAGGTCGCGGATGCCTACTTCATCATCTACAATCAAAA
>NZ_JBQCXA010001638.1:0-452 GCF_051956855.1 Neisseria sp. P0021.S007 | reverse complement strand
GAGTGGCACAATATGACACTCTTGCAATAGTTTTTCGACTGATTTTTCCCTCTGTCCCGACTGAATCACATCACTTTTGGCCACACTTCTAAGTACCGCCGGCTTCTCCAACTCCTCTGCCGACAAACCTCCCTTAAACGGTAATAAAACAAAACCATTTTCGAGCAAAATATCTTTCAGACGGCCTTGAACTTCCCTGCCATTACACCAAGGCAGTTTTTGAAACTCACTTTCCTGATAAACAAACAGCTTGTCTCGATATGCGACCAGTTCCCCATCTGACAAATTCAACTGCGCCTGATCTACGGTTTCTAACACTCGGGCAAAATCGGCAATACTGTGATAAGAAGGCAATGATTCCGTTTGCTTTCGTAAAAAATACCAAAGCAACCGACGACGCAAAAGCGGCGTACATTTCCGCCACAGACTGATGTTGAATATTCCGTTTGGAC
>NZ_JBQCXA010001637.1:0-452 GCF_051956855.1 Neisseria sp. P0021.S007 | reverse complement strand
CTTCCCGAATCGCTTCAAGCTTTTCAGACGGCCTTAGCATTTCCCGACGTATTCCGCCCCCGCGCCCAAGAATCACACAAAGGCACATACGGCACGCTTGCCATTATCGGCGGCGCAACGGGAATGAGCGGCGCGGTCGTTTTGGCAGCCACAGCCGCGATGTATCAAGGGTGCGGCAAAGTTTGGGCGGGCTTCAACCAAGCCACGCTGCCTTTTGCCATCATTCCCGAACGCCCTGAAATTATGCTCGCCACTGCAACCCAACTGATGGAGCGCAACGATGTCAGCGCACGCGTAATCGGCTGCGGCTTTGGTTTGGACGGATTATCAGAGCAGCTGCTGCACCAAATCCTGTCTACACACCACGGCCAGCCTTTATTGCTCGATGCAGATGCCCTGACACTGCTTGCCCGCTCTTCCGAATTAACCGAACGCCTCAAATCGTACAAACA
>NZ_JBQCXA010001636.1:0-452 GCF_051956855.1 Neisseria sp. P0021.S007 | reverse complement strand
CAACGAAGTCAAAGATTCTCGTTTCACCGTTCAGACGGCCTGAGAATTATCCAAACAAGCAAAAAATTTCCAAACCCAATTTCAAAAGAGTATCCCTATGGCAGGCAACACCTTCGGACAAATCTTTACCGTTACCACTTTCGGCGAAAGCCACGGCGCAGGCTTGGGCTGCATTATCGACGGCTGCCCGTCCGGATTAGAATTGAGCGAAGCGGATATCCAATATGACCTTGACCGCCGCAAACCCGGCACCAGCCGCCACGTTACCCAACGCCGCGAAGCCGACCAAGTCGAAATCCTCTCCGGCGTATTCGAAGGCAAAACCACCGGTACACCTATCGCCCTCCTAATTCGCAATACCGACCAACGCAGCAAAGACTATGGCAATATCGCCACCAGCTTCCGCCCCGGACATGCCGATTACACCTACTGGCATAAATACGGTACACGCG
>NZ_JBQCXA010001635.1:0-452 GCF_051956855.1 Neisseria sp. P0021.S007 | reverse complement strand
TCCGTGTTATTTTGGCCATCTTGGGCATCAACAGTACCGACCAAGTCGGCAGCCTGTTGGCTTATTCCGCAGTCGTCGGCTTCAGCGGCTCGATTGTCTACCTGCTGATGTCGAAAACCATCGCCAAACATTCGGTCGGCGCCGTCGTCATCGACCAGCCCCAAAGCGAAGAAGAAGCTTGGCTGTTGGCAACTGTTGAAGCGCAAGCCCGCCAATGGAATCTGAAAACACCGGAAGTAGCCATTTACGACTCTCCAGAGCCTAACGCCTTTGCAACCGGCGCGACTAAAAACAGCTCGCTCGTCGCCGTCAGCACCGGCCTGCTCGACCACATGACCCGCGATGAAGTCGAAGCCGTTTTGGCGCATGAAATGGCGCACGTCGGCAACGGCGATATGGTAACGCTGACGCTGATTCAAGGTATTGTGAATACTTTCGTCGTCTTCTTGGCG
>NZ_JBQCXA010001634.1:0-452 GCF_051956855.1 Neisseria sp. P0021.S007 | reverse complement strand
GCACCACGGAAGCCCAACATTGGGTTTTCTTCGTGTGGTTCGTAGATGCTGCCACCCACCAAGTTAGCGTACTCGTTGGATTTGAAGTCAGACATACGGACGATGGTTTTGCGTGGATAAACCGAAGCAGCCAAAGTTGCCACACCTTCTGCGATTTTATCGACATAGAAGTCGACAGGAGAGGCATAGCCGGCGATGCGGCGGGTAATTTCCGCTTTCAACTCATTGTCTTGTTTGTCAAATTCCAACAAGGCTTTAGGGTGGATACCGATTTGACGGTTGATGATGAATTCCATACGCGCCAAGCCGATACCTTCGCTAGGCAGGTTGGCGAAGCTGAATGCCAATTCAGGGTTACCAACGTTCATCATCACTTTGACAGGGGCTTTAGGCATGTTGTCCAAAGCAACATCGGTAATTTGTACGTCCAGCAGGCCGGAGTAGATGAAGCC
>NZ_JBQCXA010001633.1:0-453 GCF_051956855.1 Neisseria sp. P0021.S007 | reverse complement strand
CGCTTGGCGCTTGCTCATCCAAAATAACGGATACCGACGCCGCAACCGTACCGCAGGCATTGTCCTAGTTGAAACCCCCTGACAACCGCCCTGCCAGTGTTTTCCTAAAAAAAGACAAACCCACCCTGATTCAATTTTGGGCACGTTGGTGTCCTTTATGTCTGTCCGAATTGGGACAAACCGAAAAATGGGCGCCAGATGCAAAATTCGGTTCTGCCAACCTGATTACCGTTGCCTAGCCCGGTTTTCTGCACGAGAAAAAAGACGGCGACCTCCAAAAATGGTATGCCGATTTAAACTATCCTAAGCTGCCCGTTGTGACCGACAACAGCGGCTCCATCGCCCAAAGCCTGAATATCAGTGTTTACCATTCATGGGCATTAATCGGCAAAGACGGCGGCGCGCAGCGCATCGTCAAGGGCAGTATCAACGAAGCGTAGGTATTGGCTTTAA
>NZ_JBQCXA010001632.1:0-453 GCF_051956855.1 Neisseria sp. P0021.S007 | reverse complement strand
GGGCTGAGTTTGACTTCGCTGCCGAAGTGCTGCCCTGCCAGTTCGGCGATGTGCATGGCGACATACACGGGCAGTGTGTGCCCCATGCCGACGTTATAGAGGACTTCTTCAAACGAGGTTTGTTTGTCGTTGAGGTCGGCAAGGTATTTTTCTTTGAGGTCGTCTGAAAGCAATACGTCTTTGGGCAACAGGCTGGACAGGGCTTTTTGCAGGCGGTTTTCGCCGAGGATGATGGCATCGTGGCGGTTAAGGTTTTTGACGTATTGGCGGATGGCGCTGCGCGCTCGGCTGGAAACGGTGAAATTCAGCCATGCCGGATTGGGCTTGGCGTGTTCGGATGTGATGATTTCGACGGAGTCGCCGGTTTTGAGTTTAGTACGCAGGGGCATCATGGTGTTGTTGATGCGGGCGGCAACGGTTTTGTGTCCGATGTCGGTGTGGACGGCGTAGGCG
>NZ_JBQCXA010001631.1:0-453 GCF_051956855.1 Neisseria sp. P0021.S007 | reverse complement strand
TCGGTGGACACGGTTTCGGGGTTGCAGTTGACCATAATCGTTTCAAAGCCCAATTCGCGCAGGGCGAGCGCGGCGTGAACGCAGCAGTAGTCAAACTCGATGCCCTGACCGATGCGGTTCGGGCCGCCGCCGAGAATCATCACTTTTTTACGGTCGGAAGGACGCGCTTCGCATTCCTCTTCGTAAGTAGAGTAGAGATAGGCGGTTTCGGTGGCAAACTCGGCGGCGCAGGTGTCGACGCGTTTGTAAACCGGATGCAGGTTCAGCGCGTAGCGGTGTTCGCGGACTTCTTTTTCGCTTACGTTCAATAATTGTGCCAAACGCTTGTCAGAGAAGCCTTTGCGTTTCAGACGGCGTAAAGCGGCATAATCCAAGTCTTGTAATTGGCCGTCTGAAACTGATTTTTCTTCTTTCACCAAGTCTTCGATTTGTGCCAAGAACCAAGGATCGATG
>NZ_JBQCXA010001630.1:0-453 GCF_051956855.1 Neisseria sp. P0021.S007 | reverse complement strand
GTGTTTTTTGATGGCGGCTTCGGCGGTGTGCCATTCGTCGTCGGACAGGCTTTCCCAGTCTTGGATGAGGATGATGTGGCCGAACTGTTTTTTGCGGCAGGATTTAAACAGGGCGTCGTAGCTGTCAGGCGGCGTTACGGCGATGACGAGGTCGGCGCTGCCGGGGATTTTGTTGAGATTGGTGTAGGAGGTGAGTCCGGCAACCGTGCGGTGGCGGAGGTTGACGGGTGTGATTTGACCTTGAAACGGTGCGCTCAGGAGGTTGCTCAGGATGCGTTCGCCCAAGCTGTATGGGCGTTCGCTCGCGCCCACGAGGATGATGTGGTTGGGCATGAAGAAGTAGCCGGACATGGATTGGGCGGACATGGTGCCTCCTTTTCAGTGTGTAGATGGTGCGTTTCAGACGACCTTTCGGGCGGTTTGGGTTGGAAGGGTTGCCGTGTGTAAATGAAC
>NZ_JBQCXA010001629.1:0-453 GCF_051956855.1 Neisseria sp. P0021.S007 | reverse complement strand
CTTTGCATGGGGGTGCATAAGTCGTAGCGGCCTTGCACGATGATGGTCGGAATATGGCGGATTTTGTCGGTGTTCGCCAAAATCGCTTTGTCGCCTTTCAGCCAGCCTTCGTTGACGAAATAATGGTTTTCCAAGCGGGCGATGGCGAGCGATTGGTAGGCGTCTTCATCGACGTCTTGCGGCTCGAAGCGGATCAGGTAGCTTTCCCAGTCCGCCCATGCTTTGGCGGCTTTCAGACGACCTGCTTCGTCTTCGCCGAACAGCATTTCGTGATACGCCGCAATCAGGCTGCCGCGTTTTTCTTCGGCGACGGGCGCGAGGAATTTTTGCCATTGTGCGGGATAAATCTGGCTGACGCCGCCCGCTTCGTCGAGCCACGCCATTTCGGACGGACGGCACAGGAATATCCCGCGCAATACGAGTCCGGCAACGCGTTCGGGATGGGTTTCGGCA
>NZ_JBQCXA010001628.1:0-453 GCF_051956855.1 Neisseria sp. P0021.S007 | reverse complement strand
CATTGGAAGTATCAATGCCGGTCAGCTTGAATGTATCGGTTTTGACATCGCCAATCTGGAAAACGCGTTCATTCAACTTTCCCCAGCCGCTTTTAAACAAAACCAAATCGCCGTTGGCAAACCCGTGTCCTGCTACCGTCAGGACGCATTCGGCAGCATTAGTTGCCACCGTAGCTTTTTTCTCCGCCGTCAAAGCGGTCGCAATGTGAACGGTCGCACCGTTCGGTAATTTCACTGCCATACTTTAACTCCAAATTAAAGGCAATCTGAAATCAGACTGCCGTATCAAAATAAATTGCCTGCCATCCTTGCTGATAATAGACGGTAACGGCTTCGCCGCTTTCGTCGGAATCGATATTCAGCAAATCAGGTACCGGATTTTCCAAATCACCGACGCCCAAATCGGAATGTTCGGCAAACAACTGCCCAATCAAGGACAGCATCTCTTCCGCC
>NZ_JBQCXA010001627.1:0-453 GCF_051956855.1 Neisseria sp. P0021.S007 | reverse complement strand
ACTGACGGTGTGCGTGGCGAAGTCGGTCAGTTTCCTATCAATCCTGATTTTGTCTTGAAATTAGGCTATGCGGCAGGTCAGGTTTTGGTGCAGCACGAAGGCGAAATCAAACCAACCGTCTTAATCGGCAAAGACACGCGTATTTCAGGCTATATGCTGGAAGCTGCGCTGATTGCCGGTTTTACCGCCGCCGGTGTCAATGTTATTCAAACCGGCCCTCTGCCAACCCCGGGCGTAGCGTATCTGACCCGTGCTTTGCGTTTGTCTGCCGGTGTGATGATTTCTGCTTCCCATAACGTTTATTCCGACAACGGCATTAAATTCTTTGCCGAAGGCGGTGTGAAGCTGAGCGATGAAATCGAGTTGGAAATTGAAGCCAAAATCGATGAAGAAATGAAAACCCAGCCGTCCAGCCGTCTTGGCCGCGCGCGCCGGATTAATGGTGCGGATGAC
>NZ_JBQCXA010001626.1:0-453 GCF_051956855.1 Neisseria sp. P0021.S007 | reverse complement strand
CAAATACACTGAGGTTTATCTGGTAAAAGGCGATGACGGCAAAGTCAGCCAAATCATCCTGCCTATGCACGGTAACGGTTTGTGGTCTGTTATGTACGGCTTTGTCGCCATCCAACCCGACGGCAACACCATCAACGGCATCACTTACTACGACCAAGGCGAAACCCCGGGCTTGGGCGGCGAAATCGGCAATCCGTTGTGGCAACAAAAATTCGTCGGCAAAAAACTGTTTGACGAACAAGGCAAACTCGCCCTGCATGTAGGCAAAGGCGCAAGTTCGGACAAAGAACACGGCGTAGATGCCCTCTCCGGCGCATCGCTGACATCTAAAGGCGTGCAAGGTTCGTTCGCCTACTGGTTCGGCGAAAACGGCTATCTCCCCTACCTGAACAAATTGAAATCAGCAGGAGCACAATAATGGCTGACATGACACGCTTGAAATATTTGATGTTT
>NZ_JBQCXA010001625.1:0-453 GCF_051956855.1 Neisseria sp. P0021.S007 | reverse complement strand
ATCCTGTGCAGGCGACGGAAGCGTTGCGACATATTGATGGCGGCAATGAGGAAAAACTGATACGCCGCGCTCAAATTATTGACCGCGACCAGCATTTGAAATATGTGTTGCAACAAGTGGAGACAGGCTCGTTTTGGCTTTGGATTGCTGCGGCGACGTTGTTGTTTACAGTCGGTTTTTCCAGTACTTATCTTTTGATGGACAATCAGGGGCTGAACTTTTTTCTGGTATTGGCCGGGATTTTGGGCATGAATACAGTCATGCTGCTGGTGTGGCTGGCGACTTTATTCCTGCGTTTGAAAAATATGCACTTTATCAGCAGTCCGACAACTTGGTTCCGAGGTAAAGACCCGGTCAATCAGGCAATTTTGCGGCTTTATGTGGATGAATGGCGCAAACCGCAAACGCGTTGGCTGATTGGTGCAACTTCACACGGCCTGTGGCTTTGCACGC
>NZ_JBQCXA010001624.1:0-453 GCF_051956855.1 Neisseria sp. P0021.S007 | reverse complement strand
AGATTGATACACGCGGTATTTTCCAGAGACACCTGCCCTGTTTTCGGTATGATCGTCAATTTTGTTTTCTTTGACTGAACTGAGGTGGCTATCGTGACTCATGGCTGTTTTTTTGCCGGAAGAAACGCTCACGACTTTGTTATGGCCGTCTGAATCGTTCAAAATCTTTTTATGCACAATTTCGACTGTTTTTTTTCCTTCGGCAATTCTGTCTTCTGCCTCTTTTTCTTTGCGGGCAGCGTCTTGTTTGGCTTTACGCTCTGCAATCGCTTTTTCGACTGCTGCTTTATGCGCTTCTTTTGCATGCTCGACGGCGTTTGCTTTGGCTGTGGCGGCTTCGGCTATTTTTTTTGCTTTAGCCTCTTCGTATTTTTTTTGCTTTTCAGCCAAAATTTTTTCCATCGATTGATTAACCGGTTTGTTTACCGGCTCTTTTGAAACAACCTGTTTGTC
>NZ_JBQCXA010001623.1:0-453 GCF_051956855.1 Neisseria sp. P0021.S007 | reverse complement strand
GAGTACGGCGTAGGTGTAGTTCAATGCGGCATTGACGGCATTGTTGTCATTGCGAGTAAACTTTTCTCCAAAGAGGGCTTGGAAGTAGAGGGCGGCAGCTTGGGCTTCACGGTTTCCTGTATCGCCCGAACGGACTTCGACTGCCAAAGTGCGCAGCCGTTTGGCGGCAAGATCATTGCCTGTTTCGTCTGCGACAAATGCTTGATTTAGGATTTTTTGGCGGATGATATGTTGCCAGAGTTGCTTTTTTAAGGGTTCGCTTATATTCAGCTGCAGCTTGAGGATTTTAAGTTGGCGGTGATATTGGGCATAAGGCAGCCATTGTCCGCAGGGTAGGAACTGTTCGTCACATGTCAGCAGGGTTGAGCCATGTTCGGCTAAGGCTGATAGGAGCGGGGCAGTAATCAGGGTTTCGCGGTTTTCGATGATGATAACGGCGATGTCTTCTAATGG
>NZ_JBQCXA010001622.1:0-453 GCF_051956855.1 Neisseria sp. P0021.S007 | reverse complement strand
CATACAGGCAGTACCGTAGGCAGCTTGAAAGGCGATACCACCATTGTTGCAGGCAAACACTACGAACAAATCGGCAGTACCGTTTCCAGCCCAGAAGGCAACAATATCATCCATGCCCAAAGCATAGACATTCAAGCGGCACACAACAAATTAAACAGTAATACCACCCAAATCTATGAACAAAAAGGCTTAACGGTGGCATTCAGTTCGCCCGTTACCGATTTGGCACAACAAGCGATTGCCGTCGCACAAAGCAGCAAACAAGTCGGACAAAGCAAAAATGGTCGTGTCAATGCCATGGCAGCTGCCAATGCAGGCTGGTAAGCCTATCAAACAGGTAAGAGTGCACAAAACTTAGCCAATGGTACAACCAATGCCAAACAAGTCAGCATCTCTATAACCTACGGCGAACAGCAAAACTGACAAACCACCCGAGTTCAAGCAAGCCAAGCC
>NZ_JBQCXA010001621.1:0-454 GCF_051956855.1 Neisseria sp. P0021.S007 | reverse complement strand
TCACGCTTGATGCAGTCCAAACCCACGCTGCAACGGGCGCACAGTTTGGCGATTACCGCCGCGCGCCATTGATCGGACAGGTTGAAAGCCCAGTCATAATCACGCGCCTTCAGCTTTGAAAAAAGGTTTTTCTCACATGCCAACTGCTTGAATACGCCCAGCTTCTTCCAATTTCGATCAATGGTAAAAATCTGCGTAATCTGCGGATTATCGGCAATCAGCTGCTCCGTACCGGCGTATACCAGCATATCGATTTCGCAATCTGGGAAACGGGTGTTCAGCGCATCGACCACCGGCGGGCTCAAAAGCACATCGCCATGATGGCGCAATTTGATGATCAGAATACGTTTGGGTGGGGCTAAAGACATACAAAACTTTCAGACGGCCTGGTGAGTGGCTGCTATTGGAAAGCGGAAAACAGGTTTCATAAAATACAAAGCAGGCCGTCTGAAAC
>NZ_JBQCXA010001620.1:0-454 GCF_051956855.1 Neisseria sp. P0021.S007 | reverse complement strand
GTGGCGGCATACACCCCAGAAAGTTTTGGCGTTGGAAAGGGAAATGGCGCTCGGGGTTAGGCGGGTGGTTCGGATATGGCCTTCGAGGCGCGGCAGCAGATACTCGCGCGCACGCTCGTGCAGAAGGCGGCGCAAATGGGTGAGTTGGATAGCGGTTTCTTTTTAGGGCAACAGGATTTCAGACGGCCTGATTTGGATGTGGTTTGCCGTGTGGACGGACAAGGCCGTCTGAACGCCTTGATACCAAATCCATTCGGGAAGCGTATCGGTGGGTGTTTGCTGGGTCGGTGTTTGGTTTAGGGTGCGGCGCAGGATGGCCTCGTTGTCGTTCAGCCATTGGGTAAAGTTGCGCTGGGTCACAAACGGCGGGATATTGATGCTGACGGTATCGGCGGAAACGGGGCGCAAGATGAGGTTTTTCTTGGCACTGCGTCTGAGCTGGATATGAATGGTC
>NZ_JBQCXA010001619.1:0-454 GCF_051956855.1 Neisseria sp. P0021.S007 | reverse complement strand
CTCTGCCAAATACTCGGCTTGGTTGGCGACTTCGCCCAACACGGTAATCAGCACAATGCGGTCAAACGATTGATCGGGAAAATCAAAATGCGTGCCGTCGCACAAATAATAATCTACATTGTCGATATGTCGACGACGCAAACGTTTTTCGGTATAAGCCAACATTTCCGGCTGTATATCCGCTGCCACCAATCGTCCTTGCGGAACTGACTGCGCCAGTGTCGGGCTGAAATAACCCGCCTCGAAGCCCACTTCCAAAATGCGGTGATGCGGCGCAAGGTGCAGCCGTTGTACGATTTGTTGCGGCGAAAGTGCCCAGTTGCGCAAAGGAATCAGCAGCGTGAATGCAAGTTGATGCGGGAAGATTTTGCCTTTTTGCGTGAGTCCCTGCCAAATGCTTTTGAGCGTCTTAAACATTTGGATTCCTTGGGGTAATGTTGTTTTGCATTGTGTC
>NZ_JBQCXA010001618.1:0-454 GCF_051956855.1 Neisseria sp. P0021.S007 | reverse complement strand
GCAAAATATCCTGTTGGTCGCAACATATACGACCCAGTACATCGGCTTTAGCAAGCATGGCAAGATGTGCAGTATTGACCTGCAAACTGGCCGCTATGACGGCTCGCTCAGGATTAGGCTTGTTAATCGCCCATAAGGGCAATCCGTGCAAGCGCACGAGTTTGGCGATTGCTTCTCTTACAGCAAACGGAGCGGCAAGTTCGGTATACAGTAAAGTACGGGCGGTATGCTCGCCTTTTTTTGCGTGATGCGGCGAAACGAGACGCTCTTTGCCGTTTTCTATTTCACGCTTGGTCGTACTACGTTTTTCCACATCATGCAGCATGGCGGCAGCAAACAGAATATGTTGCTCCTGTCCATCAAGCGCTTGAAACTCGGGCAATTGTAAAAGGGCTTCGCATACCATCTTGGTATGCGTAAATACATCGCCTTCGGCATGCCACTCAGGGTCTTG
>NZ_JBQCXA010001617.1:0-454 GCF_051956855.1 Neisseria sp. P0021.S007 | reverse complement strand
GTGCGACGGCGTTTGCGATTCGGTTTGCCATCCGCACCATCGCCTTGCCCGTGTTGCCGGCGCTGTTGTGTGGCAAGCGTCATTTCTGCGCGGGCTTCCGCATCCGTATGTTGGAACTTCGTCCACCATTCAACCAAATCCCGCTCCACTTCGCCGACCTCTCCGCGCAACACAAGAAAATCATAAGCTGCACGGAAACGCGCTTGTGCCAGCATTTTGTGCGGACGTGCGCCGCGTGTGAAGTCGAATTGCGGCTGAAGTTGCCAAATTTCCCGCATGGTCGCGGCAAATCGCTGCGGCACGCCCCAACCTTTTTCCACCGTCTCGCGCATGGTGTTCATGGCTTCGGACAAAGCATGGGCATGCTTTTGACCGCGTTTGATGGTGTCCTGCTAATGTCGGTTCAAAACCGGCCACAATACGGCGGCGAGAACAAAGCCCACCGACACGGATT
>NZ_JBQCXA010001616.1:0-454 GCF_051956855.1 Neisseria sp. P0021.S007 | reverse complement strand
TATAAATACCGTTTATCCTTAAAAACTTCCAATTATTTTAATGTAAAAATGGAACTTTTTTAAAAACTCCAATACATTTTTTATTGACCTCAATCCATTTAAGCAGCATACTTTAGGCATTCCGCGAAGACGGAAATAAAAAAACACACATTTACTTATAAAACTAACTTATTGGGAAACCTCACCATGATTGATCGCCTTATGCCTATCTTCGCCGTTATCGGCATTTTGTCCAGCACCGTATACCTGAGCCTCGCCGCTTGGATGCTTTACGAAAGCGTGTTCAAAAAGAAAAGCCCTCTGTCGGCATAATCCTCAGATTTAGAATTTTACGGTAAGGCCGTCTGAACATTCAGACGGCCTTGTTTCATTCCATACTATCAAGCACTTGGCTGTACGGCCAATTCAATCATTGCTTCGCGCAAACCGTCCAAGCCCAAACTTTCTGCAACGG
>NZ_JBQCXA010001615.1:0-454 GCF_051956855.1 Neisseria sp. P0021.S007 | reverse complement strand
TCGGCGGCCTGTTGCTTGCCGCCGGTTTTGCCGATACGCTGCCGCCCCTACCTACGCTCGATGCCTACATTAAAGCAGCGTCGCCCGATTTCAACATCCTGCGCAAAATCGACATGCCCAAACACTGTCTGGTTTCCGACAATGACACCCATGTTCCGCCCGAACTGACTTTGGACATGGCGGCCAAACTCAAAAGCCCTGTTACTCATATTCCCGAAGGCGGCCATTTGATGGCTTCGGACGGCTTTACCCAACTGCCGCAGGCTTGGGAAGCACTGAAACCCATGTTGACCGAATAAACAAACAATATAATTCGGTTTTCAGACGGCCTCGTCTGTCTTTCCTCCCCATAACAGGCCGTCTGAACGACCATAAAAAAACAACCTGCCTTTTCAAGCAGGTTGTTTCTTTTTATGCCTTATTGACGGCAAATTTAATATTGCACCGTCCATTC
>NZ_JBQCXA010001614.1:0-454 GCF_051956855.1 Neisseria sp. P0021.S007 | reverse complement strand
GTTTTCTTGTTTTCATTTCGTTAAAAGCCCCCTTTTCTAGACAACTTGAAACGTGCTTAATCGCTCAAAGGAGTACATGGCATGCAACAACTGCACACTTTGAAAGACATCGAACAGGCCATCGCCACACACCCTTTAGTATCACTGTACATCAAAGCCCCAATCTGCGGTGTTTGTACGGTCGTGGCCGCCCAGCTTGACTCAGCTTTGGCGGTGGAAGGAAATGTGTATGCCGTAAAAGCCGATATTGCTGAAATACCCGAAATGGCCGGGCGTTTCCACGTGCTGACCGCACCTGCATGGCTGCTGTTTTATCAAGGCAAGGAAGTAGAACGGATGGCCCGCTTCATCCCTCATGCACAGATGAAGCAGACATTGGCAAAATGGACAAAAGTAGCAGAAAGCGGACATCAGTAACCGGTCTATCAATGTTTCAGACGGCTGCGGTCTTGAT
>NZ_JBQCXA010001613.1:0-454 GCF_051956855.1 Neisseria sp. P0021.S007 | reverse complement strand
ATCGAAGACTGCGCCCAAGCGCACGGTGCGAAATACAAAGGCAAATCCGTCGGCTCTATCGGCCACGTCGGTGCTTGGTCGTTCTGCCAAGACAAAATTATGACCACCGGCGGCGAAGGCGGCATGGTAACCACCAACGACAAAGAGCTGTGGAGCAAAATGTGGTCGTACAAAGACCACGGCAAAAGCTACGATGCCGTGTACAACCGCGAACACGCACCCGGCTTCCGCTGGTTGCACGAAAGCTTCGGCACCAACTGGCGCATGATGGAAATGCAGGCTGTCATCGGCCGCATCCAGCTCAAACGTATGCCCGAATGGACTGCCCGCCGTCAAGCGCACGCCGCCAAACTGGCTGAAAGCTTGGGCAAATTTGCCAGCATCCGTTTGGTCGAAGTGGCCGACTACATCGAACACGCGCAATACAAGTTCTACGTTTTCGTCAAACCTGAAC
>NZ_JBQCXA010001612.1:0-455 GCF_051956855.1 Neisseria sp. P0021.S007 | reverse complement strand
AAAGTGAGCTGCAGACGGAAAAAAAGAGGGATGTTCGGTGGGTCGAAATATATGGTGTGAGCGGCGGGGGTTCGGGAGGAAGCGCCCGACCGAAAAATCCAGGTTTTCAAACAAATTGTAGTTTTGAAATTTTGGGAGGGCCGCCGAAAAACCAAACCCCTTTTTTAAGAAAGCTGGAGCCCCCCCCCCTTTCAACCGCGTGCTTGGCGAGACCACCCCCCCTCCCCCTGCGGACGACACAACCTTGAAGATGGAGGTGTAGGTTGTGTGCGGTACACACGTATCATATCAACAAAGCCCCACCCTAATCATCTTCAATACCGGTTAAACCGCCATGATCTCTACCCTCCGCCTACGCATCTGCCTCGATCTCATTGAAACCGAATTTCCCCACAACAGCAAATAGTATTCAAGCGAGCTTTACGATGCCCACCAACGCGCTTGGGGCTATATAC
>NZ_JBQCXA010001611.1:0-455 GCF_051956855.1 Neisseria sp. P0021.S007 | reverse complement strand
TATCCGTTGCGCCGCCCCCTAAAATCCAAACTTCCCTGTTTGACGATACTGAACCTAAAAACAACGGCGAATACCACAAACCCAACATGAATCTGTTGCGTATGCCGTCTGAAGAACCGGTTGCCGTCAATCCGGATGAATTGCAACAAACCGCAGAATTAATCGAAGCCAAGCTGGCTGAATTCGGCATCGGCGTACAGGTTGTTTCCGCTACTTCCGGCCCTGTGATTACCCGCTACGAAATCGAACCGGCACAAGGTGTCAAAGGCAGTCAAATTGTCGCCCTGTCCAAAGATTTGGCGCGCTCGATGTCTCTGCAAGCGGTACGCATCGTAGAAACCATTGCCGGTAAAAACACCATGGGCATTGAATTGCCCAACGAGAAACGCCAAGATGTCATGTTGAGCGAAATCCTCTCTTCATCCGTGTTTACCGACGCCAAGTCCAAACTGACC
>NZ_JBQCXA010001610.1:0-455 GCF_051956855.1 Neisseria sp. P0021.S007 | reverse complement strand
CGACCGTCTTTGGGCGAAATCATTTCGGGCAGTTTGTCGGTGTAAGTGGATTTGAGTTTTGCCAGGCTGCGGTTTTGCAGGATGATTTTGGGCAATGGATAATCGGGCGCGAGCTGTTCGAGCACGGCTTCGTTGGTGGAAATGCCGCCTTTGGCAGTTTTTTTCAGTCCTTTGGTGGGGATGCCCATTTTGTCGAACAGGATTTCTTGAAGCTGTTTGGGCGAGTTGAGGTTGAACGGCTGGCCTGCGGCGGCGTAGGCTTCTTGTTCGAGCTTCATCAGTTCGGCGCCGAGTTCTGCGCTTTGGCGGGCGAGTTCGGCGCGGTCGATTTGTACGCCGTTGCGTTCCATTTCAAACAATACTTGCGCAACAGGCAGCTCCATTTTTTCATACATTTCAAGCTGTTTGTCGTCCATTTGCGCGCGCAGGTGCGCTTCGAGGCGCAGGGCAAAATC
>NZ_JBQCXA010001609.1:0-455 GCF_051956855.1 Neisseria sp. P0021.S007 | reverse complement strand
TTTTCGGGTTGTGCCGGTTGTTTGTTTTGGCTCATGGTCTGCTCCTTGGCAGGGAACGGAAAGATTGCAATCGTGTGAAGTAAGGTTGGTTTTCAAGCATATTTTGTGTGGGAGACAATAAGATTCAGACGGCCTTTCAATATCCAAAGGCCGCCTGAAAACGCGTTATCTTATTTCAAACCCAAAATGCCGCGCAGTTTGGCCAAATCTTCTGCCAAGGCATTAATCGGCGCCTGCAGGGCTTTGCGGTCTTCTTCGCTCAATTTGTCGTACAGCTCGAAACCATTCGGGGTTTTGTATTTCGCCAAAATGTCTTCAACCTGTTTGAAGTTGGCATCGGTTTTTTCCAACAACGCTTTGTCTTTGGCTTCGATCAGCGGACGGAACAAATCAACGATTTTTTTGGAGCCTTCCACATTAGCTTGGAAGTCGCTCAAGTCGGTATGGCTGTAACG
>NZ_JBQCXA010001608.1:0-455 GCF_051956855.1 Neisseria sp. P0021.S007 | reverse complement strand
CAAATACCCCATGCGCTATTATTGATATGTAGGTTATTGCGAATCAAAAGACGGTGTTTGTCTTCCATTTTGGCCACTTCACTCGCCAAAAGGCCCAACTCTTCCGCAGCCTCGTGATGGAAATTAGCATTGGCAAAATACAAACCGTTTTCATCAGCCAATAAAGCTTTGCCAGAATTAGACAACTGTTCCAACAATGTAGGCAATTGCTCGTCAGTCAAATGGATATCGTCTGTGCTGATTTCTTCATCACCATACAAAAATTCCAAGCGTTGGAGGCGATACAGTAGGTTCAAAGCGGTATTGATGTCGCTGGTATCCGCCCATGCCAAGATTTTTTCGCTGCTGATGGTTTCAGACGGCTCTGCACGCAACAGGCCATACAATAAAGTTCTGCTGGCACTGGGCGTATCATTTGAAACAGCATAATACGCACCCGCCGGTGTAATCTTAGG
>NZ_JBQCXA010001607.1:0-456 GCF_051956855.1 Neisseria sp. P0021.S007 | reverse complement strand
TAACACCAAATGTGGTCATGTTTTCTTCCAGCTGTTCCAATAATGCAGGCAATGTGGACAACGAACGTTGACGGACAGGCGCACACAAGTCACGCATGCTTTGCAGCTCTTCTTCATCTGTCAAAACTGCTGTGCGCTTGGTCATCAGCATGTCCATCGCTGTGCACAAGCTTTTACGCAAAGGTTTGTCTTGCAAAGAAAGCGCGGCGTTTTGCTTGAACGTTTCCGGCTTCATATGGAATTTGATGGTTTGGGAACTCATGCTTTTTCCTCCAAATCGGCAGTGGAAATGTGATCAGGCAGAGCGGCCAAAACCACCAAATCGCGCGGGTCATGTGCACCATAGGCCAAAGTCAATTGAATATCAGCAGTCTTAGACGGGTCGGGAATCAAAATAACGTTGGTAGGCATGCCTTTTTCTACCAGTTTTTCGCCTTCAACAGCATTATGTAATTC
>NZ_JBQCXA010001606.1:0-456 GCF_051956855.1 Neisseria sp. P0021.S007 | reverse complement strand
GCTATCTGGTCGGCAGGGCGGGCAAGGGTTTGGCGTATATGTTTACCATGATGAAAACCGCGCGGCTGAACGTCGGCATAGGAGGCCACGCCGTCGCCGAACGCGCCTACCAAAACGCGCTCGCCTATGCCAAAGAACGCGTACAGGGACGCGACGAGGCGGACGGTTCAGACGACGTGGCGATTATCCGCCATCCCGACGTGCGCCGTATGTTGTTGATACAAAAGGCAACGCTCGCCGCCCAACGCGCCCTCTATCTGCGCGCCGCCGCCCTGACCGATTTTGCTGCCGCCTGCCCCGACAACGTATTGCGCAAAGAAGCGGAGCGCGAACTGGATTTCCTGATTCCCATCGTCAAAGCCTGGCCGACCGACAATGGCGTCGTCCTGACCAACCTCGCCATTCAGATTTATGGCGGCGCGGGTTACGTCGAAGAGAGCGGTGTGGCGCAATACC
>NZ_JBQCXA010001605.1:0-456 GCF_051956855.1 Neisseria sp. P0021.S007 | reverse complement strand
TATAAATCTGCCGAGTTCCCTCTCCCGAGTTCTCTCAAGCGCCTTAGAATTCTCAGACGGCCCACCTGTGTCGGTTTGCAGTACGGTTCGATTCAAACGGAACCTTAGTGGCTTTTCCTGGAAGCGTGGTATCGGTTACGTCATGGCCTTAGACACTCGTCGTCACTTCTCGGTGTTAAGAAGACCCGGATTTGCCTAAGTCTTCCACCTACCGGCTTAAACAAGCTATTCCAACAACTTGCTAACCTAACCTTCTCCGTCCCCACATCGCATTTGAATCAAGTACAGGAATATTAACCTGTTTCCCATCGACGACGCATTTTTGCCTCGCCTTAGGGGCCGACTCACCCTACGCCGATGAACGTTGCGTAGGAAACCGTGGGCTTTCGGCGAGTGGGCTTTGCGCCCGCTTTATCGAGACTCATGGTAATGTGCGTACTTCTGGGAGAGCCGGGG
>NZ_JBQCXA010001604.1:0-456 GCF_051956855.1 Neisseria sp. P0021.S007 | reverse complement strand
GTCGTAGATGTATTGTTGACCGTCTGTACCGGTTACCGGTTGGCCGTTGTTGCCGTTGGCTTGTGCCTCGGCAGGAATGGTGTCTTTCACGGCTTCAGGCGTGAGCTGGTAAACCGTATTGTCTTCTTGTTGGCCGTTTTGTTGTGCCAACTGTTGTTGCAATGCTTCGATTTGTTTTTGTTGTTGCTCAAGCTGCGCTTGGGTATTGTCTTTGCAGGCAGCGAGGGCAAAAGTGGAAAGGGCGGCTAAGGCAATCAGTTTTTTCATTGTTTTTCCTGAGAGAAGTTTGTCTTTGCCGAGATTTCGGCGGAGTGTGTTCGCCTAATATTAAACCCTTTCCCTGTTTTTCAAGTAGTTTTACAAAGTAATATTGGAAAGTTGCGCTGCAAATGCACGGCTGTTGGCAGCCAGATTGCACAGTGCGGGTATTTCGTGTTCGGTTTCGATAATCAGCAG
>NZ_JBQCXA010001603.1:0-456 GCF_051956855.1 Neisseria sp. P0021.S007 | reverse complement strand
TGCAAAAGAAGGCTTGGAAGTCTTGGTCGAAGTGTCACGCTTCTGGGCGGACCGCGTCCACTTCTCCAAACGCAACGGCAAATACATGATTCACGGCGTAACCGGTCCGAACGAATACGAAAACAACATCAACAATAACTGGTACACCAACACCCTCGCCGCATGGCTATTGGACTACACCCGCGAAGCCTTGGCGAAATACCCGCGTCCGGATTTGAACGTGAGTGCCGCCGAGCTGGAAAAATGGGCGGACATCAGCGCGAATATGTACCGTCCGCATGACGAAGAACTCGGCGTATTCGTGCAGCACGACGGCTTCCTCGACAAAGACATTCGCCCCGTGTCCGCGCTTTCGCCCGACGATTTGCCGCTCAACCAGAAATGGTCGTGGGACAAAATCCTGCGTTCGCCCTTCATCAAACAGGCGGACGTCTTGCAAGGCATCTACTTCTTCGG
>NZ_JBQCXA010001602.1:0-456 GCF_051956855.1 Neisseria sp. P0021.S007 | reverse complement strand
CTGCTAAAGAAGTGGGCGAAAACACCATTCTGTCTCGTGCAGGCGGTGCGCCAACCCTCGCAGTCGGTATGGCACACATTATGAGCCGTCTGATTCCGGGCGAAGCCATGATGGCGTTCTGGTATCACTTTGCCTTGCTGTTTGAAGCCTTGTTCATCTTGACCGCGGTTGACGCCGGTACACGCGTTGCCCGTTTCATGATTCAAGACTTGGGCAGTATCTTCTACAAACCATTCGGTAACACCGACTCTATCCCTGCCAACTTGGTTGCCACATTCTTTGCAGTGGCATTGTGGGGTTACTTCCTCTATACCGGCGTAACCGACCCTCTAGGTGGTATCAACTCGCTCTGGCCGTTGTTCGGTATCGCCAACCAAATGCTTGCAGGCGTAGCGTTGATTATGTGTACCGTCGTATTAGTGAAAATGAAACGTGACCGCTATGTTTGGGTAACCT
>NZ_JBQCXA010001601.1:0-456 GCF_051956855.1 Neisseria sp. P0021.S007 | reverse complement strand
TCCTGATGGTGTACGGCAACCGCCGCAAACTGCGCCCCTTCTGGATAACCGGCGCGGCGCTGATGGCGATTGTCGTCGTCAAGCTCTTCCTCATCGAGCTTTCCAACAGCGGCGGCATCGCCCGCATCGCCTCCTTCATCATCGTCGGCGTGCTGCTGCTCTTGGTCGGCTGGTTCGCGCCCGTTCCGCCTAAAGCAGTGGAAAACGAAGAGGACAAAGCATAGTCTAGCCTCCCAAAGAAAAGGTCGTCTGAAAACCGATTCAGGTTTTCAGACGACCTTTTTAATATGGAAAACGTTACAGCCCGATTGCCAAGCAGTTCAATATACCGATTAAGCCGCCGGCATCAGGGCAAACGTCCCGAGCGATTATTTCAGATGAATCGTCGGTTGATAGCCTTTTGCCTCTTCCGAACCGTCAAACGGCACAACAACGCCATCCGCGTAAGTCACATAC
>NZ_JBQCXA010001600.1:0-456 GCF_051956855.1 Neisseria sp. P0021.S007 | reverse complement strand
GCATTCTAATGTTGAGTATATGATGAAACCATCTTCCTATGCTTCTGAGAAAAAAGGCAAAAGCGGCATCAAGCGCATTATCAACGCGTTTGGTTATTCCAAAGACGGACTGGCTGCCGCGTATCGTTATGAAAGCGCATTTCGCCAAGTTTTTTGGTTGAACCTGATTTTAATTGTCTTGGCGTTGTTTCTTGATTTCGGCTCGGTCACCAAAATGGTGCTTGTTGTCGCATCGTTTATTTCATTGATTACCGAATTGTTTAATACCGCCGTCGAGGCAGCCGTTGACCATACCTCTACTGAAAAACACGAGCTGGCCAAGCGTGCCAAAGATGCCGGTTCGGCCACGCAACTGATGGCTTTGTTCATGTTATTTATTGTTTGGATTATTGCATTAACTGCTTAAAAATGTGGTAATATGGTAATTCGTTAGGATTAGATAGTATTAATTAATCT
>NZ_JBQCXA010001599.1:0-457 GCF_051956855.1 Neisseria sp. P0021.S007 | reverse complement strand
TCCATGGACAGATTCCGGCAAAAATGGCGGCTGTGCCGTCATCGCCGGTTAGCCGTATTGAGGCGGATTTGCTGACGGCCCGCCCCAATATCGCGGCGCAAAAAGCATTGCTTGAGGAGAAATGGCATATCGTCAAATCGAACGAAGCAGAGTTTTAACCGAATATCGAATTCAAAGTTTTGGCAGGGATGACGCCCCTTGATGCGTTCAATCTGATTCGCGGACGGACATCCGGTATGTTGGGCATTGTTCCGGCTTTGAATCTGCCATTGTTTCCTTCCGGCGCGCTGCAGTCCAAATTGGCGGGCAAACGCGCCCAATATAACGAGTAGGTTGCCGTGTATGACCAAAACGTTTTGAACGCCATGCGTTCGGCGGCAGATGCTGTAGTCGACTACCAAAGCCTGAAAAACCGACAAGATACTTGGAATAAGGTGGTCAATATTGCCGATAAATC
>NZ_JBQCXA010001598.1:0-457 GCF_051956855.1 Neisseria sp. P0021.S007 | reverse complement strand
CCGCGTTCCCGAAGCAACACCCAAAGCCATTGCCGAAACACCGGCAAAAACAGAAAAAGCCGCGCATTCAGACAATCTGCCCCGTCTTGACGTAACCATCAGGCCGTCTGAAATCATGGTGGTCAGCATTTGCCCGTCCACCGAAGACAGCCTGCACGGTACGCTGTTTAGCGGCGACGTCGGCACGCTTCTCGACAACATCCTCGCCGCCATCGGTCTCAAACCCGAGCAGGCGCATAAAACCGCATGGGTCAAAACCGCGCCTGTGTTTACCGCCCTGCCCGATGCCGAACACATCCGCTCCGAGCTTGCCGAAATGCAAAACGAGCTGACCGCTTGGCAAGCGCGCGCAGTCTTGTTCCTCGGGAAAATCTTCGACAGCCCCGACATGATCGGGCTGATGAACGAATTGTGCGCAGAGCGGCCGCATTTCGTCATTCCCCACCCCGCCCACCTA
>NZ_JBQCXA010001597.1:0-457 GCF_051956855.1 Neisseria sp. P0021.S007 | reverse complement strand
GCTGAGGGTGCGTGGAATCGGTGTGGCGGTCATGGTAAGTATGTCTACGTTGGCGCGCAGACGTTTGAGCTGCTCTTTTTGGCGCACGCCGAAACGATGTTCTTCATCGATAATCACTAAACCTAAGTTTTTAAATTTGATGTCGTCTTGAACCAATTTGTGCGTGCCGATAACAATATCGACCGTACCGTCCGCCATGCCTTCCAGCGCGGCTTTGGTGGCTTTGCTGTTGTTGAAACGTGAAAGGCTGGCGACTTTCACGGGGAAATCGGCGAAGCGGTCGGCGAAGTTTTGCGCGTGCTGCTCGACCAAAAGCGTGGTTGGGGCGAGTACGGCGACCTGTTTGCCGCCCATCACCGCCACAAACGCGGCGCGCAGGGCGACTTCGGTTTTGCCGAAGCCGACATCGCCGCACACGAGGCGGTCCATCGGCTTCGCCTGCGTCAAATCTTTAATC
>NZ_JBQCXA010001596.1:0-457 GCF_051956855.1 Neisseria sp. P0021.S007 | reverse complement strand
CCAAACCGAGCGCGAACAGCAATTACAGCAAAAGCTGGAAACCTGGCGTGCCGAGCAGGCAGCCACCGAACAATGCGCCTTGGGCAAAGTCCTTTCCAACATCAGCCTGACCGACCTCGTCGTCTTCACGCCCGCCGAAGAAGCCGACCTGCTCGGCATCTACGGCATCGGCAGCGAAAGAATTGCCCAATACGGGCAGGCAATACTCGACATCTGCCGCTCTTACGCAGACGGGCTTTCCGAGCCGAAACAGGCAGAACGCCAGCTCGCCCGCCGCCTGTTCCAATGGTGTCTCGATACCGCCCGATATGAAGGCGGAGAGATGCACGCCGTCGCCAAAAAACAGACTTTACGCGCCATCGCCAAAGCCCAGCCGCAAACGTTGACGGCGCTTTCTAAAATTGATGACGTGAGCGGGGAATGGTTGGACAAATACGGTGAAGAAATCATAGAAATC
>NZ_JBQCXA010001595.1:0-457 GCF_051956855.1 Neisseria sp. P0021.S007 | reverse complement strand
CATTACATGTCCTTTTTAGCGTTTTCCCAATAATTTACGCATTAAGCGCTGCAACAAACCGCGTGGCTGTTCTTGCGAAGGACCTGCCACTTTTTCTGCATCTTTAACCATCTGGCTGTCAGGCACATCACTATTAACACTAACATGTTCAGACATATTGGCATGCTGATTAGCCTGATTTGGAGCATATTCGCTATCTGTTGCCAAAAAGCCTGTTACAGAAGTTGCCGCCAAATAATTCAAGATATCCGGCATTTCCAAAGGCATAACTTTATAGAGAATATTCAAGTTGACTGATGTCTTAGTTAAAAACGCAGATAACCTCATAGACTCAGGAACAGGAGCCAGTCTAGTCAAATTAGGCCAACGCTTTAAAGTAAAGATCGTTTGGGGAGTCATCGGATAAATCAATCTTCCCTGAGCAGTCCAAATTGCCATCTGCCACAAACAAGACATA
>NZ_JBQCXA010001594.1:0-457 GCF_051956855.1 Neisseria sp. P0021.S007 | reverse complement strand
TTGCCGCACCGTTAAAAATCACGTCCTGCATACTCTCGCCGCGAAGCTGCTTCGCCGAAGCCTCTCCCAACACCCAGCGCACCGCGTCAATCACATTCGACTTGCCGCAGCCGTTCGGCCCGATAACCGCAACAAGCTGCCCCGGAACATGAATCGTGGTCGGGTCGGTAAAAGATTTGAAGCCGGAGAGTTTAATGTGGGTAAGGCGCATGGCAATGTTTCGAATCTGAAAAGAAGGCGTATTTTAACGGAAATACGCTGATCCGTTGAGAGAAAAGCATCCATAAAGTCCGACTGCTTTTTTATCTTCAAAAGGCCGTCTGAAAAGTTTGTTAAAAAGAAACAGACTAGTATTGAACTCACTAAACTATTTAAAAGAAATTCATATAAAACAATTAACTAAAAAAACACCTGCCCAACCACCTGCCCTTTGATTAATTTTTGTACAGAAATGCAA
>NZ_JBQCXA010001593.1:0-458 GCF_051956855.1 Neisseria sp. P0021.S007 | reverse complement strand
CGATAAACTTCAGCAAGAAAAAGAAGCCTTCTTGGCCAAAAAACTGAAAGTTGAAGAGTTACAGGAAAAACGCTATCAAGCGGCCTATATCCTTGATTCTTTGAATACACTTACGCCCGATAATACTTATTTGACCGCGTTGGAAGCCGAAAGTCCGACCAGCTATAAAATCAGCGGTCATGCCATCAGCGACAATAAAATTGCCGTTATGATGCGCTCCTTGCCAAGTACAGGTATTTTCTTGCAGCCTGAATTGTTGAGCATTAAAAAAGTAGATAACTACCAAGAATTTACTTTGAAATCTTCAATCAACCAAGTGAATACGCCGGCTCCTGCACCAACTGCCCAAAGTAGCGGTGAAATGGCCGAACCTGTGGCAGAACCTGCTCCGGAGGCTCAATAATGGCATCTAAAAACCTGAAACAATTGGACGTACAAAACCTGTACCTGCTTAATAT
>NZ_JBQCXA010001592.1:0-458 GCF_051956855.1 Neisseria sp. P0021.S007 | reverse complement strand
CCTTATAGGCGCGGGTCATGGCAAGTTGGGCAATCATGGCGGAGATGCCGATGCCGGCCAGATAGGGCAGGGAAGACACGGTCAGCGGATGCCAGCCGGTAAAGCAACTCCAAATGGCAGACATAATCAGGCCGGTAAGCGACAGATAAAACACCACGCGCCAGCCCGGCTCGCCCAAAAGCGAGAGTTCGCGCACCTTCAAATACGCCCAGCCCGACATGGCGCCGCCTGCTAAGCTGACCAGCGCGGCAAATTCCTGTCCGCCTTGAAAAGATGGGTTGAGCAACAGGATAACGCCGATAAAGCCCATAACCAAAATGGCTTGGGTATAAAGCGTAATTCTTTCTTTTAAAATGAAAAATGAAAAGATGGCAAGCCAGATGGAGGACGTGTAGTTGAGTGTGACGCCTGTTGCCAGCGGCAGATGCATGACGGAATAAATCGTGCACATCATAGCA
>NZ_JBQCXA010001591.1:0-458 GCF_051956855.1 Neisseria sp. P0021.S007 | reverse complement strand
CTGCAACTGGCGAAGCTGACCGGCGATACGCTGAAACAAGGCTTGGAGTTGTTGGGCATTGATGTATTAGATGTGATGTAAGTTTTTGAATAAAAACGATGAAAGGCCGTCTGAAACTTTGCAGGTTGCAAGGTTTCAGACGGCCTTTTTATACTTTGAAAAATATTGTGATGCCGTTGTTTGAGTCTAAGCGTTTTTATATTTGCTCAGGTAATGCGTTCAGACGGCCTTATCTTTATTTCAAATTGCTTGCCAACAACCAAGCCTGTGCTTCGGTGGCGTCGCTGAAATATTTGGGATGTTGGTTGGTCAAAAGGCTGGAAAGGCGCGCGCCGAGTCTGATCCAGATGTCGTCGGTAATGACGGCAACGCGGCCGAAGTCGGTTTCGTGTTGGTTGAGGAATTTGATTTGTTCGACCGCCATATCGATGGTGAAGTCTTTCAACATGGACAAGTCC
>NZ_JBQCXA010001590.1:0-458 GCF_051956855.1 Neisseria sp. P0021.S007 | reverse complement strand
GCTGGTGACCGAGCAGCCTTTGGCAACCGGTATTTTCCTGGAAGCACGCGTTATCGGCGTGATGAAATTCGTTGACGACGGCGAAGTGGACGACAAAATCGTCTGCGTTCCGGCCGACGACCGCAACAACGGCAACGCCTACAAAACTTTGGCCGATTTGCCGCAACAACTGATCAAACAAATCGAGTTCCACTTCAACCACTACAAAGACCTGAAAAAAGCAGGTACCACTAAAGTTGAATCTTGGGGTGATGTAGAAGAAGCGAAACAAGTCATCAAAGAATCCATCGAACGTTGGAACAAACAAGCCTAATCGGTTTGTCCCGTCCAATATAAAGGCCGTCTGAAAGCAAAGTTCAGACGGCCTTTTTATGTTTCAAACCGATATAACAAAATCGTCTTTAAAACAAACAAACCATTCTTTCTCATTTTCAGACGGCCTCATTAAAGTAACGCCT
>NZ_JBQCXA010001589.1:0-458 GCF_051956855.1 Neisseria sp. P0021.S007 | reverse complement strand
AATATCAACACGCTAAAAGGATGTCAGAAATGACGGAGCATAACGAACAACATCAACACGAAGCAGAAGAAGCGGCAGCCGTAGAAACTGCCGAAACCGTTGAAACCGAACAAGCAGAACTGACTTACGAAGAGCTTCAGGCGCGTGTCACCGAGTTGGAAGGCCAACTCAAAGACAGCGAGCTGCGCGGTTTGGCAAACGAGCAAAACCTGCGCCGCCGCCATCAGCAAGAAATCGCCGATACCCATAAATTCGCCGGACAAAAATTTGCAGCAGAAATGTTGCCGGTTAAAGATTATCTCGAAATGGCGCTGCTGGACCAAAGCGGCAATTTCGATGCGCTGAAAATGGGTGTGCAAATGACTTTGAACGAGCTGCAAAAAGCATTTGATGCCACACATATTAAAGAAATCAACCCGCAACCGGGCGACAAACTTGATCCGCACCAACATCAAGCG
>NZ_JBQCXA010001588.1:0-458 GCF_051956855.1 Neisseria sp. P0021.S007 | reverse complement strand
CAACCGTATCGGCGCAAGACAACAGATCAATCGCCTCCGAAAGATTGGTTTTGCCGCAAAGATTGGTACACAGGCCGTCTGAAAGTCGGTTGATTTCATCTGCAATATCAAAATCTTTTTGCGAACCGAACAGCCAAACCTGCCAGCCCTTGGCCAAATATCGGCGGCCGAGTTCGGCAAAATGACGCGCAGGCCAACGCTTGGCCGGGCCATATTCCGCACCGGGACAAAATGCCAAAATCGGTTTATCCGTCGCCAAACCATGTTTTGCCAAAGCAGCTTGACGGCTTTCGGGATCAATCTTAAAACACGGATTATCGGAATGCCCGTTAAAATCCGCTTGGGTCGGATACGCCAGCGCAGTATAGCGGTCGACCATCAGAGGCAACGCGGCCTTATCCAACTTGCGGATATCGTTCAGCAAAAAATAGCGTGATTCGCCGACGTAGCCCGTACGC
>NZ_JBQCXA010001587.1:0-459 GCF_051956855.1 Neisseria sp. P0021.S007 | reverse complement strand
GATGTCTAGCCAAGAGATATGGTTGCTGATTAACAACTGCGCCTGCCCTTCCTGAGGCAACGTACCGAAGGTTTCCAGCTTCATGCCGCATGAAGCGAGGACGCGCAGCGACCAGATTTGAATGGCACGCAGTTTGCGCCGTTTGCTGTAAAAAGGAAACAGGAAGAACATTTCCGCCATACCGTAAAGCAGGCAGAAGCCGATACAGAGCAGGCGGAAAGTAAAACGTAGTTTGGCAATCATAAGGTTGTGGTGTGTGTATATTGGTATAGGGTGAAATTGCTAAAAATTGTTGATTTCACAATAGTTGAGGTCGTCTGAAAAGGTTTTCAGACGACCTTTTGGTCTTTATGGTTTAGGGGCGAAACGTTGGAGGTAACGGTCTGCCAGGCGGGTGATGTCCATCATGATGAGCACGTCGGCGCAGTTGAACGCTTCATCGACGCAAGGCTCGCCGCA
>NZ_JBQCXA010001586.1:0-459 GCF_051956855.1 Neisseria sp. P0021.S007 | reverse complement strand
GGTGATGTCTGCGCCCATGCGGTTGAGTTCGGGAACGTGCATGAAGCGGTTTTCAAAAATGGTTTCCACCACGCGGCTGCTGCCTTCGGCAATGGCGTTCATGGCCATAAACTGCGCCTGCATGTCGGTTGGGAAGCCAGGGTGGACGACGGTACGGATGTCCACGGCTTTGGGGCGTTGTTGCATGTCGATGGAAATCCAGTTGTCGCCGGCTTCGATGATGGCGCCAGCTTCGGTCAGTTTGTTTAACACAACTTCCATGGTTTTGGGGGCGGCATTGCGCAGGACGACTTTGCCGCCGGTCATGGCGACGGCGCAGAGGAAGGTACCGGCTTCGATACGGTCGGGAACGACGCTGTGTTCGCAGCCGTGCAACTCTTTTACGCCTTCGATGGTCATGGTTGCTGTACCGATGCCACTGATTTTTGCGCCCATTTTGACGAGGCATTCGGCCAAAGC
>NZ_JBQCXA010001585.1:0-459 GCF_051956855.1 Neisseria sp. P0021.S007 | reverse complement strand
ACCATCGTTTTCAGGTTGGAGCGGTGCAACGCTGTCCAAACGCAATCCGTTGGTTGAACCTGCCTGATGCAGCTCTTGAATCAGATTCGGAATTTCCGCGTCGGTCGGAAGTTGTTTCAACAACACATCAAATGCAGAACGAATCGAAGCCAATTCAGCCTTCAGATTATTCAAGCTTGCTGCCTGAATGCTTTTACGCGTAAAGGTTTCCTTCAGTTCTTCTTCTTTAGCTTCCTGCGTATTCCAAGTTTCAATCTGATCTTTAAATACGCCGACATAGCCCAAAGCCAACATACCGACAATCAATAAACCTGCCAGCAAAAGTTTTGAAGGCATATTAAGCAGGTACAGGTTTTGTACGTCCAATTGTTTCAGGTTTTTAGATGCCATTATTGAGCCTCCGGAGCAGGTTCTGCCACAGGTTCGGCCATTTCACCGCTACTTTGGGCAGTTGGTGCA
>NZ_JBQCXA010001584.1:0-459 GCF_051956855.1 Neisseria sp. P0021.S007 | reverse complement strand
ACCCGCTCGTCGTCCTTATGCCGCGCGCCCAAGCCCGCCACGCCGCCCTCAGCCTCAAAAGCCTGCAACACGAACCGTTTATCCTCTTCGGCTCAGGGTTTTCCCTCAACGAAACCATCCAAACCGCCTGCCGCAGCCAAGGCTTCACCCCCAACGTCGTCTGCCGCACCGGACAATGGGACCTGCTCGCCGACATGGTGGCGCACCATATGGGCATCGCCCTTCTGCCCGAATACTACGCTCGCAAAATCAATCCCGACACCTTCGCCGCCGTCCCGCTGACCGAACCCGAAATCCGCTGGCAACTGACCATGGCATGGAAAAAACACCAGCGTCCCACCCCCGCGCTCAGGGCTTGGCTGGACATCGTCAGGGAAGAGTTCAGGAAATAGAAAAAGGTCGTCTGAAAACTTTTCAGACGACCTCATCGGGAAAATCTACGGAACAAAAAGATAAGGC
>NZ_JBQCXA010001583.1:0-459 GCF_051956855.1 Neisseria sp. P0021.S007 | reverse complement strand
CTTCATCAGCAACCAATACGCGCTGGTGTTGTCTTACATCTTAATCGGCATCGCTTGGGCGGGCATCATCACTTATCCGCTGACGATTGTAACCAACGCCTTGTCGGGCAAACACATGGGCACTTATTTGGGCTTGTTTAACGGCTCCATCTGTATGCCCCAAATCGTCGCTTCGCTGTTGAGCTTCATATTGTTCCCGATGATGGGCGGTTTGCAGGCCAATATGTTCTTGGTAGGGGGCGTCGTCCTGCTGCTGGGCGCGTTTTCCGTGTTCCTGATTAAAGAAACACACGGCGGCGCATAATTTTCTTCATTTATCGGCAGGAGGGTCGTCTGAAACTTCTGCCGACGCTTTATCCGATTGAATAAGACGAACCGTATTTCAAAACGGTTTGCCATAAAACCATCAAAACAGGAGCTTTACGATGTACACAAGAATCATGGAAATCAGCCCTTGGA
>NZ_JBQCXA010001582.1:0-459 GCF_051956855.1 Neisseria sp. P0021.S007 | reverse complement strand
ACACTTTGCAAAAAATGAAAGCAGAGGGCGAGAAAATCGCCATGCTGACCGCTTATGAATCCAGCTTTGCCGCGCTGATGGACAATGCCGGCGTAGATGTATTGCTGGTCGGCGATTCTTTGGGCATGGCGGTGCAAGGTCGTCAGTCCACTTTGCCGGTGAGCTTGCAGGATATGTGCTACCACACTGAATGCGTGGCTCGCGGCACTCAAAATGCCATGATTGTCAGCGACTTGCCGTTTGGTGCGTATCAGCAGAGCAAAGAGCAGGCATTTGCGGCGGCGGCCGAATTGATGGCGGCTGGCGCGCATATGGTCAAACTCGAAGGCGGCGTCTGGATGGCGGAGACCACTGAATTTCTGCAAATGCGCGGCATTCCTGTTTGCGCGCACATCGGCCTGACCCCGCAATCCGTGTTTGCATTCGGCGGCTATAAAGTTCAAGGCCGCGGCGACAAGG
>NZ_JBQCXA010001581.1:0-459 GCF_051956855.1 Neisseria sp. P0021.S007 | reverse complement strand
CTGCTTCGATGTCCTCGTCCCTCCCCCTGAAAAACCCCTCGCCGGCAAACAAGCTATCGTCGGCCTGATTGCCGTTATCTTCGTCTGCAGCATTTTCGCCGTCTTGTGGTACGGCCTCCACTTTTCCGACAACACACCGGAAGAGCCTGTCGTCAAAAAACAAGAAACCATGGTTCACGAAGTAGCCGCCAAAATCGAAGCCGAACGCAAAGCATGGCGCGATGCCGTCAACGGCAACAACCAACGCTCGGGGCAACCTCAACGCTCCAAAGATAATACTTCAAAACAATAACGCTGTATCCAATACAAAAAGGCCGTCTGAAAAAATGGGAAGATGAAATTATAGACTTCTTCCTCATTCTTTCAGACGGCCTTTGTTCTTACCTCAATTCGGCTCCGCCATTTCCAACGCCTGTTTGATGTTCACGGCGACGACGCGCGAGACGCCTTTTTCCTGCA
>NZ_JBQCXA010001580.1:0-459 GCF_051956855.1 Neisseria sp. P0021.S007 | reverse complement strand
ATTATAAAGGCAGTTGTTCCATTTTGTCTGCCTAAATGCCAAGCGGTTGGCGTTTCAGACGGCCTGTCATTGAAGCTTTATTGTTTGCCGATAAAGGCTTCTGCCTGTCTGCGTGTTTGCGCGTCTTGCGCCAGCAGGCCTTCGATATCGTGACGGCCGTCTGAAAAATCTTGGGCAAGGCAGTGGGCAACGACTTGGGCAATATCGGTAAACTTGATGCGTTTATCCAAGAAAGCGGCCACGGCAACTTCGTTGGCGGCGTTCAACACGCAAGGCGCGGCGCCACCTGCATTCATGGCCTGATAGGCAAGTTTCAGACATGGGAAACGGTCAAAATCAGGCTTTTGGAAGGTCAAAGCGGACAACGCGCCGAAATCCAACTCGCCCACGCCGGAATCGATGCGTTCGGGCAGACCCAAACAATAAGCAATCGGCGTACGCATATCGGGATTACCCAAC
>NZ_JBQCXA010001579.1:0-459 GCF_051956855.1 Neisseria sp. P0021.S007 | reverse complement strand
GAAGTAACCCGCACAATTACGCTGTTTGCCGATTTTGCCGTCAATACCGCGTTGAACTTTTCCTACGCCTATTATCAGGACATGTACGGCACGCCGATCGGGCGTTATACGAAATCGCCACAACATTTGAGCGTGGTGGCAATGGGCAAGGCGGGCGGCTATGAGCTGAACGTGTCTTCCGACATCGATTTGATTTTCATCTATCCCGAATCGGGCGATACGGACGGCAGGCGCGAACGCGGCAATCAAGAGTTTTTCACCAAAGTCGGGCAGAAACTAATTGCGCTGCTGAACGACATTACCGCCGACGGGCAGGTGTTCCGCGTCGATATGCGGCTGCGGCCAGACGGCGATTCGGGCGCGCTGGTATTGAGCGAAACCGCGCTGGAGCAATACCTGATCACGCAGGGGCGCGAATGGGAACGCTATGCGTGGTGCAAAGGCCGCGTGGTTACGCCG
>NZ_JBQCXA010001578.1:0-460 GCF_051956855.1 Neisseria sp. P0021.S007 | reverse complement strand
ACACGTAATGAGTCGTCTACAGCCTCAGCTATGTATAATAGACAGGGGATGGATCCATCTAATCGGCCGGAGCGAAGTGGCGAAGGTATTGTGTGCCGCACTGATGAAACGGCGGCCTGCGGTGCGGTTTCTCGGCTGGCTACGGGCGGCGACGCTGGGGCTTTCGGCACTGTTCGGGCGGATGCCCTGTACCGACATAACGCAGAGCTTCGCGCTGCTTTTGATCTGCTGCGTACTGCTCTCGGCGATGTCGGCGGTGTACGGCGGCGCGATGCTGGGTTTGTCATGCATCGTCCTGCCGCACCGCGGACGTGGTTTCGGCGGCGTGATTCAAGCGGTGGCCGCACGCGGCGGCAAAATGATCGGCGGCGCGCTGGTATTGTGGCTGTGTCAGGAATACGGATAGACGGCGGCGGCTGGCTTTATGCTGGCGTTCAGTCTGCTGATGGGGCTGTGAGGT
>NZ_JBQCXA010001577.1:0-460 GCF_051956855.1 Neisseria sp. P0021.S007 | reverse complement strand
GTCCAGCCAAGAACCGGTGGAGGACGGTGCTGCCGCTGCCGTATTGGCGATCGCCGTGTTGACGCCCGGCTGGATGACAAGACCGAGCACGATGCCGATGACGACCGCGATCAAAGCGGTGATGGCGAACCAGAGCAGCGTCTGCCAGACGAGCTTCGCCGCGTTAGAGAGGTTCTTGAGATTGGCGATGGAGGCGACGATGGCGGTAAAGATCAGCGGCGGCACGAGTGCGCGCAGCAGCTGGACGAATATGCTGCCGATGGTCTGCAGCGTCACCGAGAGCCAGTTGGGGCTGCCGGCGGCGTCGGGGCCGATATTGCGGGCAACAAGGCCAAGCAGCAGGCCGATGACCATGGCTATCAGAACCTGAAAGCCAAAATTGCGATAAAAGGGTTTATGCCCCGAAGGGCGGGCAGAGGTCGTTGCCTGTGACATGACATGTCTCTTTATTGTGCAAGAA
>NZ_JBQCXA010001576.1:0-460 GCF_051956855.1 Neisseria sp. P0021.S007 | reverse complement strand
GCCAAATCCCATCTTCTCCATTTTGGCAATGGCCTAATAACTTACCAATAAAATATTCAACGATATTTCTACGTCCATGCTTTTCAGCAAGGTTAATTGCTTGTTTTACCCATCCTTCAAGCTTTTCGGGATTAATTTTTCCTAAATTATCTTCGCCCGGTATGTGGCTTAAGGCATTTAAAGTATACCGGTAATATTTAACTAATTGCGTGTTAACAGCCTCATTTTCATCTTCTAATCCATCATCTATTTTATAAAGTTTTGAGATAAGTTGAACGAAAAATTCAGGATGTTCTTCTAAATATCTTTCTAAACTTTTGATTGAACAATTTTCACTTTTTCTTCCATAAGGTGCTAAAGCCACTATGTAGGAAAATTCTAAATTCGCCTTTTGTTCTAAGCTCAAAGTTTCACAATCAGAAATTTGAGAAAATGCATCTACTAACCGATAACTATCTGG
>NZ_JBQCXA010001575.1:0-460 GCF_051956855.1 Neisseria sp. P0021.S007 | reverse complement strand
GCCCTTAAAGAATGTCGTCTGAAAGACCCCGTATTCATCCCCAACGTCGTCTATAAAAACATCGCCATCACCTTCCTGCTGCTGCACGCCGCCGCCGAGCTTTGGCTGCCCGCGCAAACCGCCGGTTTTACCGCGCTCGCCGTCGGCTTCATCCTGCTCGCCAAGCTGCGCGAACTGCACCATCACGAACTCCTGCGCAAACACTACGTCCGCACTTATTACCTGCTCCAGCTTTTTGCCGCCGCAGGCTATCTGTGGACAGGCGCGGCGAAACTGCAAAACCTGCCTACCTCCGCGCCCCTGCACCTGATTACCCTCGGCGGCATGATGGGCGGCGTGATGATGGTGTGGCTGACCGCCGGACTGTGGCACAGCGGCTTTACCAAACTCGATTATCCCAAACTCTGCCGCATTGCCGTCCCCATCCTCTTCGCCGCCGCCGTCTCGCGCGCCTTTTTAA
>NZ_JBQCXA010001574.1:0-460 GCF_051956855.1 Neisseria sp. P0021.S007 | reverse complement strand
ACGCGATTGAGTTCCGTAACCATGAAAGCAAAATGGATTACACGCTCAATATGGCAAATAACAAGATCAGCGGCGAATCCACCAAATATCTGATTGCCGTCATCAACGATACCTACGACCGCGTTTTATCTAAAAACGGCATTGGCAGCGGTACTATTACCATTAGCGGCAATGATGCCGATATCGGCAAGATTATGAAAGGCGCGGTGCCGGTTTATGTGGAAGAACACCATGGCAATGTCGCTATGCATGGTGCGGTGACCATTCACAACAACAAAATTTCCGTGCGTGAAAAATCTGACGGCTATGTCGAATTTGCTTATTTGAAAAGTAATGCCAAAGAGTACAACATCACTAATAACACATTGAAACTTGGTGGTGCCCTGGATGATGTTTTGGTAGACGTATACAGTACCAACCCTAAGGGCAAGGCATCTTTAAATGTAGCCAACAATAAAAT
>NZ_JBQCXA010001573.1:0-461 GCF_051956855.1 Neisseria sp. P0021.S007 | reverse complement strand
ATTCAAGCCCCATCAGCCTTCTTGGGTGGGCTTCCTTATCCCTTCATCAAAATGTGCTAAAATCCGCCTTTAAAAACCGCTGTTTCCTACCCATATCCCTTTCATGGACATTACTCAACAACCTTCAAACATCATCGTCGGGCTCTCCGGCGGTGTCGATTCCTCCGTAACTGCCGCCTTGCTCAAACAGCAGGGTTATCAAGTGCGCGGTGTGTTTATGCAAAACTGGGAGGATGACGACAATGACGAATATTGCAGCATCAAGCAAGACTCATTCGATGCCATTGCCGTCGCCGACATCATCGGCATAGACATCGACATCGTCAATTTTGCCGCCCAATACAAAGACAACGTATTCGCCTATTTCCTCAAAGAATACAGCGCGGGACGCACGCCGAATCCGGATGTGTTGTGCAACGCCGAAATCAAGTTCAAATGCTTTTTGGACTACGCTATAGAGC
>NZ_JBQCXA010001572.1:0-461 GCF_051956855.1 Neisseria sp. P0021.S007 | reverse complement strand
ATGCCGCCCGTTGCTGCCTGCCACCCGAGGCATTGACCCGTCTGATTGAAGAAGCGGGCGGAAAAGAGCAGGGCGGTATTTTGGCAATACCCGTTGCCGATACGCTCAAACGCGCCGACGGTAAAAACCATATCGGCGAAACCGTTTCCCGCGCCGGATTGTGGCAGGCGCAAACCCCGCAGCTTTTTCAGACGACCTTGTTACACCGAGCTTTGTCGGCAGAGGATTTGAGCGATATTACAGACGAAGCGTCGGCGGTGGAAAAGCTGGGCGTGCAGCCGCTGCTGGTGCAGGGCGATACGCGCAATTTGAAGCTGACGCTGCCGCAGGATGAATTGATTGTGAGGCTGTTGTTGCAGGTCGTCTGAAACCCGTTTTTCAGACGACCTGACATGGAAAAAAGGACAAAACATGAATATCCGCATCGGACAAGGCTACGATGTCCACCAACTCGTCGAGGG
>NZ_JBQCXA010001571.1:0-461 GCF_051956855.1 Neisseria sp. P0021.S007 | reverse complement strand
GAAATAAAAATAAGTCGGCGAAATCAATCCGAAACCGTAATACATCAGCGTCGGAATCGCACCGCTCATCATCAGCGCGCTGACCATCAGGCCGATAAAGAAAAACAGATAAATCGCACCCATGCCCTGCCCGACCGCGCCTATCATACCGTTTTGCATGTCTTGATATTTCAAGCCACGCATCAAACCGTACAACAGCAAGACCACGATCGCCGTCACAATCGACATATGCGGCAGCCATTCAAGCGAAATAATCGTGTAACCCATTGCCGCCACCAAAGCCAAGGCCACAGCGATGGCCTCAAAGCGCGGCATATTAAGTAAGGATTTGAAAGCAAACATTGTTCTTTGCCTTTTTAATAAGTATTTAACAGATTTTAGCATAACAGGCCGTCTGAAACCCGATTTTCAGACGGCCTGCCTGTTATTTTATAAAAACAGCTTCAGTAAAACTGCGACAC
>NZ_JBQCXA010001570.1:0-461 GCF_051956855.1 Neisseria sp. P0021.S007 | reverse complement strand
AAACAAACCCAACTACTGGGGCGTATACGATATGCACGGCCTGATTTGGGAATGGACTGAAGACTTCAACAGCAGCCAACTCTCAGCCGGTTCATCCAACACCCAAATGTTCTGTAGCGGCGCATCCGTAGGCTCAAGCGACCCATCCAACTATGCGGCTTTCTTGCGCTACGGCATCCGTACCAGCCTGCAATCCAAATATGTTTTAAATAACTTAGGCTTCCGCTGTGCAAGCAAATAAAGTTTAGTTTTATCACCAAAGCAGCTTTGGCGGTACTGGAAGGTATCGCCGCTTTTTTTGGCCGTCTGAAAAGATGTGGCGCACAAAGACAAATTGTGGCATAATCCGCCCGTCTTTATAAAAAGGCACTTAGGAGTTTGCTTAGGTTGTTTGGCTTGGCAAACTTGTCCGAACCTGAAAAGGTTCTTTTATTTTCGGAGTTATCCATCATGGCATTGAC
>NZ_JBQCXA010001569.1:0-461 GCF_051956855.1 Neisseria sp. P0021.S007 | reverse complement strand
GTATCCAAACCTTGGTCGTCCATTTGTTTTTCGGTAACGACGGACAAAGACTGCGGCGTTTCGCGCTGGGTCAGGCGGATGCCCGTAGCAGCGGAAGAAGCGGGAATGGTGTAATTGGAGGTCGTCTGTTTGCCGATGCCCTTTACTTGGACGGTAGGCAAATCAACCTGCTCAACCCCATCCCCTGCCCCGAAGGAATAGGCGGATAAAAGTGCCGCAGCAACGGCAACCGGCAAACGCGCCGGACGAAATTTAGATAATGGCATGGTGTCTCCTAGTTATTTAGCCATTCCGAATGGCGGCGGAGCTCAAAGCCTCCTTACGCAAATCGGCAGTAAATGGCTTTTTTTGTGTTGTAAAATGAGAACTTCTATCAATTTTTCGTAATAAGATGAAATAAAGCGGTCGGAGTATATTGAACAGTCAAAAAAGAATCAAATAATTTACATCTTTTCCAATAC
>NZ_JBQCXA010001568.1:0-461 GCF_051956855.1 Neisseria sp. P0021.S007 | reverse complement strand
CTTTTCCCTTATCTGCCTAAAAATATGAAACCCAACCGCCTTTTACCCCTCGTCCTCTTATTGACCGTCCTCTCCGCCCATGCCAAAGATTTCATCATCTACGACCGCATGGACTATGTCGGCAAACCCGACCTGACCGCCGACAAACTCTCCAAAGTGTTCTTGGTTTATGAAAGCGAGTTGGTCAAACCCGATCCGACAGGCAAACGCAAACACGGCGTACTCAACGAAGCGCGCATCCGTGAATTGGCCAAACAATCGCGCCGCGAAGGCTACCGCACCATTTCCACCGACATCGAAAGCTGGTTTGCCGAAAAAGACGGCCAGCTGCTGACGCCCGACGAATTGAGAACCGACTTCGCGCGGATGTACCAAATCTTCAGAGAAGAAAACCCGCGCGCCGTCATCAGCAACTACGGCATGCCCTCCGAACACCTGCACGGCATCCGACACTACCGTCC
>NZ_JBQCXA010001567.1:0-462 GCF_051956855.1 Neisseria sp. P0021.S007 | reverse complement strand
GGATCAACCATTGGCGGATGCTGAGGGTTTGCAGCCATCTGTCGTCGTTTTCCGAATGAAAAAGATAGAGGAACACTTCGCGCAGGTTGGCAAAATCTTTATAGGACGGGCTGAAACGTTCGTATATGCGTATGCCCATCTCGCGGGTGCAGCTGTGGCGCGAGAAGATACCGAGTTTGATCAAAGCCGGATAGATGTGGACTTGCGAAAGCCAGTGGTAAAAGCGGCCGCTGAAGTTTTTTGCGAGTGCTTCGTCTTGTTTGAGCGTGGCGATAATCAGGTCGAAGCGTTCTGCCGCCTGTTTTTTGCCGCCGCGCCGCAGGAATTTGATTAAGGCATTGAGAATAAGGACGAAATCGGTGTCGGTCAGGCTTTTGGAAAGTAAGGGATGTAGATTTTGGTGAGTAATTTTTTCCATTGCGGTATTTTTACACAAAACGGCGGGTTTGATAAGTTCGGGTA
>NZ_JBQCXA010001566.1:0-462 GCF_051956855.1 Neisseria sp. P0021.S007 | reverse complement strand
CAATCATGCCGACCAAGGGGTAGTTGTGAATGGTGCTGACCAATTCCATATCGCCCAAACGGCCTTTGAGCTGCTCTTTGACACTGGCTGCCAATTCTTCAGGAGACATTTTTTTGATGGTGTCCGCCTTGTCGCTATCGACGGTAATGACGGTGTTGGTCAGGTGTTCTTCCAAAGGCAGCAGGGCGATGGTGCGGCCGTAGTGGAAGCATTCGTAAGCGGTATGCTGGTTGGACAGGGTATGCTTCATGCGGCAGACGAACATGGTGCGGCTGTAATCGTGCATATCGGAGGAAATACCCAGTTGTCGGCGGGTTTGGGAGAAGCGGCTGTCTGCTGCTAAGAGTAGGCGACCGCTCAAAACTTCGCCGTTTTCCAAGATGACTTGGGCTTCGTCTTCGGAAGTTTTGACTTCTTTGACGCCCGTGCCGGTCAGAATAGTGACGTTGTCCAGTTTGGATA
>NZ_JBQCXA010001565.1:0-462 GCF_051956855.1 Neisseria sp. P0021.S007 | reverse complement strand
AAATTCAACCATGCCACATTGTGCTTGGCATGTTCGGAAGTAATGATTTCGACCGTATCACCGGTTTTCAGCGTGGTGCGCAACGGCATCATGACGTTATTGATACGCGCGGCAACGGTTTTATGACCGATATTGGTGTGAACGGCAGAGGCAAAGTCAATCGGCGTCGCACCTTTAGGCAAGGTAAGGATATCGCCTTTCGGGGTAACGATATAGACTTCGTTGGGGAACAAATCGACTTTGACATGCTCCAGAAACTCGATAGCATTTGAGCTGCTGGCCTGCAGGTCAAGAATATTTTTCATCCATCGGTTCATATGGAGGACGGCTTGTTCAGGAGTATTTTCACCGGATTTGTAAATCCAATGACCGGCGATGCCGCCCTCAGCCACTGCATCCATTTCACGCGTACGGATTTGCACTTCGATCGGCAAACCGTAAGGACCGACTAAGGTCGTGTGC
>NZ_JBQCXA010001564.1:0-462 GCF_051956855.1 Neisseria sp. P0021.S007 | reverse complement strand
ATGTTCGGCGTGCGCGAATGGAACTACCTCTTCCACTTCCGCACCCCCGGCGTTCCCGCCAACCCTCACATCGGCTCTGACGTAGAAGGCATTACCACTTGCCAATACAAAGTCTTGTTTGACAAACACAAATACGCACGAAGCTTCCATTGGAAAGCCGTCTTCCCAGAAGATGCCGTCTGCCCGCCCGTACAAGAAGTTGCCCCACAACCCGCGCCCGAACCTCAAATCATCATCCGTGAGGTTGCGCCTGAAACACCCCACCGAATCCGCAGATAATAGGAAACCATGTTTAAAAGAATCATCCTCGGCGTATCGCTGCTGGCAGGGCTGAACAGCTTTGCAGCAGCCGATGCCGCCAAAGAATACATGCAACGCAAAAAAGTCATCGTCAACACCGCCAAAGCCGAGCTGTGCTTTGCCGACGATGGTCAGTGCCACCCCGTACTCATCGGTAAAACC
>NZ_JBQCXA010001563.1:0-462 GCF_051956855.1 Neisseria sp. P0021.S007 | reverse complement strand
GGGTGGGTGTCGTTCAGGTGGATGGCGACTTTGTCGGCAAGGTTTTTGATGCTGGGGAAACGGCATTTGTGGCGCGCCACGATGTCTTGTACGGATGCGGAAACTAAGAAATATTCCTGTTTCAGACGCAGTTCGCGGCCGCTGTCGGTAGAATCGTTCGGATAGAGGACGCGCGAGATGTTTTCGTCGCTATTTTGCGCGCGGACGGCGGATGCGTAATCGCCGCGGTTGAAGTCTGCCAAGTCGAAACGGTTGCCGGCGTGAGCCGTCCACAGGCGCAACGGGTTGGCGACGTCGCCGCCGTAGCCGGGGATGATTTCATCGTATGCCATCGCAGAAATCTCTTCGCTCGGATGCCATTCTTTTTTATCACCCATATTGATGACTTGTCCGCCGAAGCTGACGGCATATTGTTTGTTCGGACGGCCGATCTGCCATGCCAAATCTTGGTCGAGCCACAAA
>NZ_JBQCXA010001562.1:0-462 GCF_051956855.1 Neisseria sp. P0021.S007 | reverse complement strand
TCCTTGGTATGCGCGTAGTCGAGCAGGTCGTCGTAGCGGTCGAGATGGTCTTCGGAAATGTTCAGCACCGTCGCTGCAGTCGGGCGCAGACTTTCAGTGTTTTCCAGTTGGAAGCTGGAAAGCTCCAACACCCACACGTCCGCTTTTTTGCCTTCACGCTGCAATTCCGCCTCCAAAACCGGCGTGCCGATATTGCCCGCGATAACGGTATCCAGCCCGCACTTGATGCAGAGATAACCGACCAGGCTCGTTACCGTGGTTTTGCCGTTGCTGCCGGTAATCGCAATCACCTTGTCGCCGCGGCGGTTCACAATGTCCGCCAGCAATTCGATGTCGCCCAACACGCGTCCGCCGTTTTGCTTGAACGCCTCGATATCCGGCTGCCGCTCGCTGATGCCGGGACTGAGCGCCAGAATATTGAAACCGTTGTCCAACGCATCTTTCAGACGACCCGTGTAAAAC
>NZ_JBQCXA010001561.1:0-462 GCF_051956855.1 Neisseria sp. P0021.S007 | reverse complement strand
ATCTTGTTCCGATGTGAAGTCAATCTTAGCCTTTGCGGCGCGGTTCATCAGGGCGGATGCGGGAAGCCAGCTGGTCGAGGATGCCGTTGACGAATTTATGGCCGTCGGTGCCGCCGAAAGTTTTGGTAACTTCGATGGCTTCGTTGATGATGACAGGATAGGGGGTTTCAGGCATGGTGCTCAGCTCATGGCAGGCAACCAGCAAAACGGCGCGTTCGATAGGACTGAGGTCTTTTTCGTCGCGGTCAAGCAGGGGGCTGATTTTTTCCATGTATTCTTCGGCATGGGTTTGTGCGCCGAAAAACAGTTTGTTGAACAGCTCTTCATCCATATTGGACGCTTGAGACAGTTCGTGGATGTTTTTGGCGATTTCTGGGGCGGCAGTTTTGTTGATGCCTGCTTGATAAATAGCTTGTACGGCAAGCTCGCGTGCGCGGCGGCGTGGGCTTTTCATGGGTATTC
>NZ_JBQCXA010001560.1:0-462 GCF_051956855.1 Neisseria sp. P0021.S007 | reverse complement strand
GGCCATAACGTACGCCATCAAAACGGGACAAGTTGGTACTTGCTTCAGCAGAGGCAAGAACGTAATAAGCAGGAATCGACAATGATGTTTGCGGCAGGGAAACTTCAACAGTCTCCGCTCCTTGTACTTTGAGCAAATCAATAACGCTTTGCAAGGCCGTCTGAACATCGGCATCTGCGCCTTCGCCAAAATATTCTTTAGGCAAACCGATTTTCAAACCTTTGAGCGGCTTGTCCAAATCACGGGTGTAGTCTTCTTTGTCGCGCTCCAAACTGGTGGAATCGCGCTCGTCAAAGCTGGCCATAGCGTTCAACAAAATCGCGCAGTCTTCGGCTGTTTGCGCCATAGGGCCGGCTTGGTCGAAGCTGGAAGCATAGGCAACCATACCGAAACGTGAAACCGTACCGTAAGTCGGCTTGATGCCGGTAATACCGCAATGCGATGCAGGCTGACGGATAGAAC
>NZ_JBQCXA010001559.1:0-463 GCF_051956855.1 Neisseria sp. P0021.S007 | reverse complement strand
TACCAATTCCGGCAACGGCACGCAGGGCGTTTTCGGTGAAATGCGCCTGAGTACGCCTTGGGGCTACCTGAACCACACCCAATTTGCCAACCGAAGCCACAACAAAGAAAGCGGCTCCCGCAGCAACACCGCCCGTCTGGATACCTACTGGCGCACCGTCTGGCCCGAACAAGGCATATCGCTGACCGTGGGCGACACCCTGACCGGACAAATCGGCTCATGGGGCGGTACGCGCATCGGCGGCATCAAAATCTCCCGCACTTACAACACCCGCCCGTGGAAACAAACCACCCCGCTGCGTTCCTACCTCGGTAAAAGCACCCTACCCGGCACGGTCGATCTCTATATTGACGGTGTCAAACAAATGAGCCGCGACGTCGAAGCGGGCGAATACGAACTCATCCTACCGCCGTCCATCAGCGGCCGCAGCAACGCCCAAGTCGTCGCCACCGACGTACTGGGG
>NZ_JBQCXA010001558.1:0-463 GCF_051956855.1 Neisseria sp. P0021.S007 | reverse complement strand
CCCCCTCTCCCTGCCCGGCAACAACTGCATGCCAAGAGTAGGCTTAGTCTCTTGGGCTCGTAGGTGTGGAGAATAGACAGTTCGTGGTCAAAGCCCACGCTACGGGCGACTTGAGGGGTATCGGTTCAGATGGTTTTTTAGAGTTTGGGGTCGTCTGAAAGGTTTAAAATAGCGGTTTTAAAGGTAGTTCGGATTCTTGAATCCGACAATAATCCGACAATTTCGGTTATGTGCAATACGGCTGAAGCGGAGCGGTTCGTCGGATTCAAGAATCCGACCTACCAAGCTTATACCTTGAATACCACTGCCAACCTGTTAATTCAATAAATGCGTTTTGGTAAGCTGTTGTACAAATATTGTGTCTTCCTAAGCCCAGTAGCCCGAAGATGACTGTTGTTCCTTTGCGTTCGGTAATTAGACTGACTCCGACGATGTTCCGTATATGGTCAAACTTCCTGTAAGC
>NZ_JBQCXA010001557.1:0-463 GCF_051956855.1 Neisseria sp. P0021.S007 | reverse complement strand
CTGCTGGAGCATGGTTACAACCACGGCGCAGCAGCGCGGCATATTTTGACGGCACATGGGTTTGCCGAAGTCCGTACGCAACAAGATTTGGCAGGGCTGGACAGATTGACCTTCGGCATGTTCCGCCATGTTGAATAATGTCTTTAGTGGCTGACAGTGAAACCGCCAATCTGCCAACTGCCGCATCAAGTCAGTTTATAGCGGTTTAATCATGCAGCGTCGCGGCATGCAAAGTATTTTCCAATAAAGTAGCAATCGTCATCGGACCAACTCCGCCGGGTACAGGGGTAATCATACCGGCACGTTCTTTTGCTACATCAAACTCCACATCGCCGCACAAACTGCCGTCTTCCAAACGGTTAATCCCGACATCAATCACCACCGCGCCGGGTTTAATCCACTCCCCTTTGACAAAATTGGGAATCCCGACGCCCACCACCACAATATCGGCAGCCCCGACTTC
>NZ_JBQCXA010001556.1:0-463 GCF_051956855.1 Neisseria sp. P0021.S007 | reverse complement strand
TCGCCAATGGTGCGCCGAAAATGCGCACGGTCAGGTCGGTAGCGAGGAAGATAAAGGGGAAGGAAAATGCGCCCCAAGTGGTAAAGATACCGAAAATTTGAAAGGGGAACTGTACCAGATAGTTGCTGGCGGCAATAATAAAAATATGGAAAAGCACCAGCCAGAAGAGCGCTTTCTTCTGCTGTGCGGCGGTAAATTCGTACATAGAAATCTTTCGGAAGTTTTTCAGACGGCATGAAGCCCTGCGAGACCGTGCAATAGAGAAAGTCTCGCAATAAAAAGGGCGGTTAGGCCGTCTGAACGGGATTATTGTGCATCGTGCTCAAACAGGCGTTTGCGTGCCAAAGCTTCAAACTCTGTGCCTGCTTTGCCGTAGTTGGCAAACGGATGAATGGCGATGCCGCCGCGTGGTGTGAATTCGCCGAATACTTCGATGTATTTCGGATCCATCAGGGCGATGAGG
>NZ_JBQCXA010001555.1:0-463 GCF_051956855.1 Neisseria sp. P0021.S007 | reverse complement strand
GCGTCGGTATGTACGTTTCTTATATCCCGCAAATCCAAAACAACCTTGCCGGCAACCCCGGCTCGCCGTTGCAACCCCTCGTCGCCGCCATCAACTGCACATTATGGTTTGCCTACGGCTTTTTGAAAGAAAAACGCGACTACCCCATCATACTGGCAAACGCCCCAGGCATTATTTTGGGTTTGATTACATTTATCACTAGTTTTTAAGGAAGTTTTCAGACGGCCTGTGCAAATCAACATCTGTACAGCCTGAAAACCCAATCGTCTAATCAGAAAGGAAAACCAATGACTGAAAAACAAATGCACATTCTTTCCGTCACCGCCACCCTGGCCGGCGTCGGTATGTACGTTTCTTATATCCCGCAAATCCAAAACAACCTTGCCGGCAACCCCGGCTCGCCGTTGCAACCCCTCGTCGCCGCCATCAACTGCACATTATGGTTTGCCTACGGCTTTTTGAA
>NZ_JBQCXA010001554.1:0-463 GCF_051956855.1 Neisseria sp. P0021.S007 | reverse complement strand
GTACACCTGGTTTTTCAGGTGCGGATTTGGCAAACTTGGTCAATGAAGCAGCTTTGTTTGCCGGTCGTCGTAATAAAGTTAAAGTCGATCAAAGCGACTTTGAAGATGCTAAAGACAAAATCTACATGGGTCCGGAGCGTCGCAGTATGGTAATGCACGAAGATGAAAAACGTGCGACAGCCTATCATGAGGCCGGTCATGCAATCGTAGCGGAAAGCCTGCCGTTTACCGATCCGGTTCACAAAGTAACGATTATGCCTCGTGGCCGTGCATTGGGTTTGACTTGGCAGCTGCCTGAGCGTGACCGCATCAGTATGTACAAAGACCAAATGCTGAGCCAGCTCTCAATCTTGTTTGGTGGCCGTATTGCTGAAGATATTTTTGTCGGCCGTATTTCTACCGGTGCACCTAACGACTTTGAGCGTGCAACTCAAATGGCACGCGAGATGGTAACGCGTTATGG
>NZ_JBQCXA010001553.1:0-463 GCF_051956855.1 Neisseria sp. P0021.S007 | reverse complement strand
ATACGGCAGCCGTTGATTTTTGCCTGACCGATATTTATTTTAGAATGGAGCGACTATGCAACAACTATTAATCTCTGTATTAAGCGATTTGAACAATACTTCTGCGGATATCACTGCCTCTGCAGTTATTTCTACAGACGGCCTGCCGATCGCAACCATGCTGCCTTCCCACTTGAATGCAGACCGTGTAGGTGCGATGTCGGCAACGCTTTTGGCATTGGGCAATCGTTCCGTACATGAGTTGGCTTGCGGTGAGTTGGATCAGGTAATGGTTAAAGGTAAAAATGGCTATATTCTGTTGAGTCAAGCAGGTGAAAATGCAGTGTTGGTATTGATGGCAAAAGAAAGCGGTAAATTGGGCTTGATTTTGTTGGATGCGAAACGTGCAGCCAAACAAATTGCTGAAATCTTATAAAATTTTTATAAATTAAAAAGATATAAAAATATTTTTGTTTTATATAGA
>NZ_JBQCXA010001552.1:0-463 GCF_051956855.1 Neisseria sp. P0021.S007 | reverse complement strand
GCGCATTCTCCGGCAAAGACCCGTCCAAAGTGGACCGTTCCGCCGCTTACGCCTGCCGCTATGTTGCGAAAAACATCGTCGCCGCCGGTTTGGCAACCCAATGCCAAATCCAAGTTTCCTACGCCATCGGCGTTGCCGAACCGACTTCGATTTCCATCGATACTTTCGGTACCGGCAAAATCAGCGAAGAAAAACTGATCGCCTTGGTTCGCGAACATTTCGACCTGCGCCCTAAAGGCATCGTCCAAATGCTCGACCTGCTGCGACCGATTTACAGCAAATCCGCCGCCTACGGCCACTTCGGCCGCGAGGAGCCTGAATTTACTTGGGAGCGCACCGACAAAGCAGCCGCATTGAAAGCAGCCGCAGGCGTGTAAACTTCCGCATTTGAGGCCGTCTGAAAAGCAAAACGTTTTCAGACGGCCTTTTTCCTTATACAATAGCCACTTGAATTTCTATATAC
>NZ_JBQCXA010001551.1:0-464 GCF_051956855.1 Neisseria sp. P0021.S007 | reverse complement strand
TCATATACTTTTACTCCGATTTCACCGTTTGCATCTTTGTCGTTGGTGTTGACGGTGTAAGAAGTGGACATACGCTCAAAATCGGCTGTGGTCATGCCGGCCGTAATGCCTGCTTTCGGCCAGTTTTCGCGTTGGAGCGGATAAACGCCGGCTACAACGTCTTTATCGGCCAAGAGCAGGCGGTAGAATGAGTCGGTAGAGAAGCCGATGTCGGAGTCAATCCAGAATAAATGCGTCCATTCTTTGTTTTCCAAAAATTTGGCCACGCAGTTGTTGCGCGCACGCGTAATCATGCTTTCGCCGCGCTGCATCATTACTTGCAGCGGCAGGCCGAGGTAGGCGTTGGTGGGGACGAGGGTCAGAAGCGAGAGGGTGTAGTTGTGGAAATAGTTGCCGTCATGGCTGGGGGTCATAATGACGGGATACATTTCGGCAAGGGCTGATTCGGGCAACATGACTTTTCC
>NZ_JBQCXA010001550.1:0-464 GCF_051956855.1 Neisseria sp. P0021.S007 | reverse complement strand
ATTGAACGCCTGAAACGAAATTCAGGATACATGCCTTTAAGGTTCCACTGCGGAAAGCCTACAGCGGCTATCATGATGTATTGATTGTCGCGCCGCCGTCTGTTGTCGCTGACAAAACTTGCAGCGTCATAAAGACTGCGGCGATGAAGCAGGATAGCGTTGAGATAAGTACCGCTTGAAAAAAAACTATACGCTCCCAGCCGTGTCGTATATTCCTTGCTGGAAGAAGATTTTTCGGGATAGGCTTTGCGTGTTGCATCAAAGTTGGCGAACAGGCCTCTTCGTAGTACAAGAGAAAACTCTGCCCCTAACACCAGTTTGTCTTGTTTGTACTCTGCACAATAATTTTTGCTCTGCCCACCGTATCCTGCCTTTCTCGCTCCAGCCTGCAAACCACGCCTATACCTTATACGCACCTAACACCACTGACGACTACTTACCTGCAGATCCAGATGATAGTGGGA
>NZ_JBQCXA010001549.1:0-464 GCF_051956855.1 Neisseria sp. P0021.S007 | reverse complement strand
ATGCAGAATGGATAGCTAACCGTGCACCTTTATTACCAAAAGATTTTTCTATGGCTTATTGGAACGGTGCTCATCCTTCCCTTCAATTGCCACATCTAAAGCCTAACCATATCTATACCCTAGGATTTACCGGCATGGTACATTCCTTTCAAGCGCCCAATCAGTACTTTACTGTCGAACTACCGGTAGAGACTGTATTTGTACATGCCCATACCGCATCTAATATGTCTTTGTGTAAAGAAATGGTGTTGGATACCGTACTCGTTGATGTAGAACAACGCCGCATCGACTATACATACCGGACTTCTTTTGCAGAAGAGCTGGAAATTTCTGCATGTCAACTCAGATTTATTGCTCGACATGAACGGGCAGAACAAATCGAAGCCGCAGTTGTATGCCATCCTTCACAAAACACATCTCTCTCGATACCGCTTTCTCTTGCGGCACTCGCGTAAACAACTAAA
>NZ_JBQCXA010001548.1:0-464 GCF_051956855.1 Neisseria sp. P0021.S007 | reverse complement strand
ACGACCCCAACCACGCGCCCGAATACGCAGTCTCCCAACGCGTCAACCGCATCGGACAAGGCGTCAGCGCGCAAATGACTTATAAAGACGAAACCCAAGTTTGGGCATTGGGACGCGCCGATTTAGTCGCCGGAATAGCCGGCGTGCTGTCTGACGAAGCCGCCGACATCGAACACGCAGGCAGCATGGTGTTTCTCGGCAACCAAAGCGGTTTCCAAGCCGTCTTCCTGCTCGAAGACCAAATCAAAGACAGCGCCGCCGCCATGCTCAACATCCTCAAACAACAGGGCATCCGCACCCACCTGCTCAGCGGCGACCGCACAAATGCCGTTGCACAAGTCGCGCAGGCACTCCGTTTGGACACCTACCGCGCTGAAGCCGCACCCGAAGACAAGCTTGCCTACGTTGAAGAATTGCAGAAACAAGGCAGAAAAGTCTTGATGGTCGGCGACGGCATCAACGAC
>NZ_JBQCXA010001547.1:0-464 GCF_051956855.1 Neisseria sp. P0021.S007 | reverse complement strand
CGTCATCGCCGTTTCGTCTTTGTCTAAAACCAAAACCGAAACCAACAACCCAAAAGGTATCGCCCATACTATCGAATACCTTAAAAAGCACAACGTCGCCCTCGTCGTGATGGAAAGCACCGGCGGTCTCGAAATCCCCGCCGCTAAAGCCATCCACCGCGCAGGTATGGCCGTGATCATCGCCAACCCGCGTCAGACGCATCAGTTTGCCCAATCGCAGTCGCTGACCAAAACCGACGCCAAAGATACCCAAATGCTCGCCTTCTTCGCACAGATGATGATGCAGAAAGAAGGTTGGCAAACCATGCTCTACCAACCGCCCACCGAAGCGGAAGAAGTGTTGGAAGCATTGGTTAACCGCCGCAACCAACTGGTGGATATGCGGACTGCCGAGAAAAACCGTCTGCATCAGGTTCATGAAACGCAAGTCGAAAGCGTCAAACAACTGATTGCCCATTTTGACC
>NZ_JBQCXA010001546.1:0-464 GCF_051956855.1 Neisseria sp. P0021.S007 | reverse complement strand
CTGCAAGACCAACTCGACATCGTTGCCATCAACGCCAGCGGCAGCATCGAGACCAACGCCCACCTGACCAAATTTGACACTGTTCACGGCCGCTTCAACTCTGAAGTTTCCCACGATGAGAAACACCTCATCATCGACGGTAAAAAAATCCCTTACTTCTCTACCCGCAACCCAGCCGAATTGCCATGGGGCGAATTGGGCGTTGACCTGGTAATGGAATGTACTGGCGCGTTCACCAGCAAAGAGAAAGCCAAAATCCACTTGGAAAGCGGCGCGAAAAAAGTGCTGATTTCCGCTCCCGGCGGCGATGACGTAGACGCAACCATCGTTTACGGCGTAAACGACGACGTGATTACCGACGACATGACCGTTATCTCCAACGCGTCTTGTACCACCAACTGCCTGGCACCTGTGGCCAAAGTATTGAACGAAAACATCGGTATCGTAAACGGCGTGATGACCAC
>NZ_JBQCXA010001545.1:0-464 GCF_051956855.1 Neisseria sp. P0021.S007 | reverse complement strand
CTCTTAAACCATGCCGTACGTTACGGCGAATACTGCCAAAAATTGGAAGTCCAAGTCTCCGGGTGGCAGGACTGGTACACGAAAGGCCGTCTGAAAAATGACTGATTTTGCCGACCGCGCATCAGAGCGTGAAGCCATATTTTTGGAAGAGTCCCTGGCGAAACATCAAAACACACCGGAACGTGCCGACAGCCTGAGCCATTGCGAAGATTGCGGCAGCCCGATACCGGACGCAAGGCAAAAAGCAGTCAAAGGCTGCACCCGCTGCATCGTTTGCCAAGAATATTTCGAACACGGATGGCCTTAAAAATGGAAAAAACCTTTATACACATCGAATTTTGGCAGTTGGTCGGATTTCTTCTCTCCTTCCTCGGCATCTGTTTTACCTTCGGCAAAATGCTGCTGGCGCAATTCCGCGAGCAGCAGGACGAACGCCAAAAACAGCAAGAGCGCCTGCAAGGCAA
>NZ_JBQCXA010001544.1:0-464 GCF_051956855.1 Neisseria sp. P0021.S007 | reverse complement strand
GTCAACGCCGGCGCAGAAGCCGCGCGGGTTGGCAAGGATGATGGTTTTTTGGGTCATGTGTATGGTCCGGATTTCAGACGACCTTATGGGTTGTCGGTTGCTGGTTCATCGGTCGGTTTGGGCTCTTTTTTGTGGAACAGTCCGTCCAAAACCAATAAAACGGCACCGACGCAGATAAAACTGTCGGCAACGTTAAACGCGGGATAATACCAATCCTTCCAGTAAAACAGTAAGAAATCAACCACATGGCCGTGAATCAGTCGGTCGATGACGTTACCGAGCGCGCCGCCGATAATCATGGCGGCGCCGATTTTGCCCGAAAGGCGGAACTCGTCGTGCAGAATGGCACGGGCGAGATACGCGCTGATAACGAGTGCCAGCCCTAAGAAAAAGAATTTCTGCCAGCCGCCTTGGTCGGCAAGGAAACTGAACGCCGCGCCCGGGTTGTAGGCAAGGGTCAGGTC
>NZ_JBQCXA010001543.1:0-464 GCF_051956855.1 Neisseria sp. P0021.S007 | reverse complement strand
CCAACCGCTTTAGTAAAATTTTCAAAAATATCCGCGGTCAAGCAAAACTGACAGAAGACAACATCAAAGAGGCGCTGAGGGAAGTCCGCCTTGCCCTGCTCGAAGCGGACGTAGCCCTGCCCGTTGTAAAAGAATTTGTCAACAACGTCAAAGAAAAAGCGCTTGGACAGGAAGTTACCGGCAGCCTGACCCCCGACCAAGCCTTTATCGGCGTCGTCAACCAAGCCCTGATCGAATTGATGGGCAAGGAAAATTCCTCTTTAGACTTGGCGGCTGTACCGCCTGCTGTCGTTTTAATGGCAGGTCTGCAAGGTGCGGGTAAAACCACCACCGTCGGCAAACTCGCCCGCCTGCTGAAAAACGAACAGAAGAAAAAAGTCTTGGTCGTTTCAGCCGACGTATACCGCCCTGCCGCTATCGAACAGTTGCGCCTTTTGGCTGAGCAAGTCGGCATTGACTTCTTC
>NZ_JBQCXA010001542.1:0-464 GCF_051956855.1 Neisseria sp. P0021.S007 | reverse complement strand
GGTTGTCATTACCAATAAAAATGAAATTCTGGCTGCTGAGTTGCTGAAACAACTCAATCTCGACGGCTATTTCAGCTTGGTTCTCGGCGGAGACAGCCTGACTGAGAAAAAACCCAGCCCATTGCCGCTTCAACATGCGGCCGAAGTTTTGGGCATCGACGTTGCCAATATGCTGATGGTGGGCGACTCCAAAAATGACATTATTGCCGCCAAAGCGGCCGGTTGCTTCAGCGTCGGCGTAACATTCGGCTACGGCGACATGACCTTGCTCTCCCAAGACAAAGCGACCAAACCTGATTTGTTGATTCGAGCCCTGCCTGAAATCTACGAAAATCTGCAACCGCAAAAAAACAAAGACGAAGAATAATTCGGCTTTATTTTCAGACGGCCTTTTTAGTGCTTTCACCTAATCAGGCCGTCTGAAATGTAATTCAATGTAGTTTAAATCCCTCCCCTTCCATATC
>NZ_JBQCXA010001541.1:0-464 GCF_051956855.1 Neisseria sp. P0021.S007 | reverse complement strand
GCTCTCAATTGTTCGCCGTAGCAAGCCGCATCGAAAATCTGAATCCGTTTGTATTCTCAGGCCACAATGAGAGCGGTAGCTCACCAGATGTAGGTAGATACACATACGATCCTAAATCAAATGCCGGTAACACCCTGAAACTGATCGCTGGTGAAGGTCTGAAAATGACTTCAAACGGCACTAACGAATACACCCTGAGCGTAGTAGGTGGTGGTGCTAAAGGCGAAAAAGGTGATGCTGGTCCTGCTGGCCCTAAAGGCGAAAAAGGCGATACTGGTCCTGCTGGTGCTAAAGGCGCAAAAGGCGATACTGGTCCTGCTGGTGCTAAAGGTGATACTGGTGATACTGGTCCTAAAGGCGACAAAGGCGAAAAAGGTGATACCGGTGAAAACGGCCTGAACGGTAGCAGCGTTACAGGTACTGTTGTAAACAATAATGACGGTACTCATACCATCACTATTACC
>NZ_JBQCXA010001540.1:0-465 GCF_051956855.1 Neisseria sp. P0021.S007 | reverse complement strand
AAGTCCGATTTCTCCGACTATCGCCCCCGTGACTAAAGTCTGCATGACCAAAGCCATCAGCCAGCCCAGTCTGAGTTGCGCTTTACTGAACACTGCCGGCGACTGTTTGGCAATACTTCTGCGGTGCAGATAAAAAACCGCCATCATGACAAACTGCAAAACAAACCAATAAACAGGCTTGAGCGCGTACAGTTTCAACAAAGCCGGAAACGTAAAAGCCAAAGAACGGCCCGGCATCAGAAAATACAATATCGCGGCAATCGACACAAAAGCCAAAGTCATCAACACATTGCTGACAGCAAACACACTCAAAAACGGATGCCGTAAATCCGCCTGCCAAAAATCAGTCTCCGCCTGCTTTTTCCAATGAAAAGCAAAGAAAAACACGCTGGCAAAAGTCAAATAAAAATGCGGGACAAACAACGGACCAACATGGGTAATCCCCCACATTCCCGGCAAAAGCTG
>NZ_JBQCXA010001539.1:0-465 GCF_051956855.1 Neisseria sp. P0021.S007 | reverse complement strand
GGTTAACTTTAGCCGATACCACACGGTATTGCTGTTTGATGACAGGCAGGCTTTGATCGCCGGTAGCCGTCAGGCCGATAAAATCAGGGTGGAACTGTTTGGCATATTTGCCGATTACTTCAGGCGTATCGCGCTCCGGGTCGATGCTGACAAATACTACTTTCACGTCTTTAGCCTGATCGCCCAATTGTTTCAAAGTATCGCTGTAAGTCAGCAACTCGGTCGGGCATACGTCAGGACAGTGGGTATAACCGAAAGACAGGATAACCACTTTGCCTTTCAAGTCGCTCAGGCTGAAAGGTTTGCCGTCGCCATCGGTCAATGTAAAATCACCGCCAATATCTTCTTTGCGCATATCGGTACCGCGCGCTTGCACTTTGGGCGCAGACTCACCGGAAGCAGCAGGCGCAGCAGAAGCGGCAGAAGCGGCAGGTGTCGAAGAAGCCTCTTTAGCCTCTTCTTTAG
>NZ_JBQCXA010001538.1:0-465 GCF_051956855.1 Neisseria sp. P0021.S007 | reverse complement strand
GCCGTGGCGAATGCCATGAAAGACGGCGCGCCGACCAAGGCTTTGGAAGGCTTCGCGCGCGGTGCGGGGGCGAAAATCGAAGACTTGACCATCGTCCACGACGGCAAGCAGGATGTGTACGCCTACGAATATGTCCAAACCGGCAAACCGCTGGGCGAACTTTTGGAAGACATTATCAATCAAGCCGTTAAGAAACTGCCGATTCCGAAAGTGATGCGTTGGGGCAGCAGCACGTTTACCTTTGTGCGCCCCGTTCACGGGCTGATTGTGCTGCATGGCGACGACATTGTGAACGTCAGCGTCTTGGGCCTGCAAAGCGGCAATCAAACCTTGGGACACCGCTTCCTTTCCAGCGGCGAAATCACCATTGAAAACGCCGACAGCTACGCTGCACAAATGCGTGAGCAAGGCAAAGTCGTCGCTTCGTTTGCCGAGCGCAAAGCCGCGATTCAGACGGCCTTGAAC
>NZ_JBQCXA010001537.1:0-465 GCF_051956855.1 Neisseria sp. P0021.S007 | reverse complement strand
ATACTGCCGCCGTCTATGCTGCCCGCGCCAATCTCAACCCTGTGATCATTACCGGCGTTGAGCAAGGCGGACAACTGATGACCACCACCGAAGTGGACAACTGGCCTGCCGATGCCGAAGGCGTACAAGGTCCGGAACTGATGGCCCGTTTCCAGGCTCATGCCGAACGCTTCGGTACTGAAATGATTTTCGACCAAATCCACACCGTTGATTTGCAAAACCGTCCGTTTACCCTTAAAGGCGATATGGGCGAATACACCTGCGATGCACTCATCGTTGCCACCGGCGCTTCCGCCAAATATTTAGGTTTGCCAAGCGAAGAAACCTTTGCCGGCAAAGGCGTTTCCGCCTGCGCAACTTGCGATGGTTTCTTCTACAAAAAACAAGATGTTGCCGTAGTCGGCGGTGGCAATACCGCTGTGGAAGAAGCCCTCTACCTTGCCAATATCGCCAACACCGTTACCC
>NZ_JBQCXA010001536.1:0-466 GCF_051956855.1 Neisseria sp. P0021.S007 | reverse complement strand
GCACACTATAGCCCAATGTATCCAGTTTTTTAGGTGTCGTTTTGGATGTGCTATTTTGTCCGTTTAGCTGTTGCGTCAGCTCATAAAGGTCTTCCTGATATTTCTGACGGTATAGTGAATGCAATTTGGGATATCGTGCCCAATCAATTTCCAAATAGACAGCATTGTTGCGAATAGCGACATACTGACCTTCTACTTCTTTTCCATCTAAGGGATTGGCAAGATGCACCTTAAACGGCAAGTGGTAACGGTAAGTAATATTATCGATTTCATTGACAAAACGTCCTACATTTTCTCCGGCACGTTCATTTGGATCGAGATAACCAGTGAAATTTGCCGGAATCCAAAACGAAAAATCCAACGATGACACCTGGCAATGCAATATATCCTGCACTGCTTGAGGAGTAAAAGGCTTAGGCTGATTGTCGTGATTCTGTGAAAACGAAGAAGCCGGTGCCAGCAATAG
>NZ_JBQCXA010001535.1:0-466 GCF_051956855.1 Neisseria sp. P0021.S007 | reverse complement strand
CCCCCCCCCCCCCCCCCTCCCCAAACAAAAACACACCCCCCAAATCATGCCTAGTCTCGTGGGCTCGTAGAGGTGTAGAAGAGACAGAACCTCGTCTCTTCCTTAGTAATGGCGGGAACCGGAAAAACAAGCCGATATTGCGATTTTGCGCACGTTAGGTTTGTCCCCGGGCGGCGTTATGAAGATTTTCTTGGTGCAGGGTGCTTTTGCGGGGTTCTTCGGTACGCTTGTGGGCGTGGTATGCGGCGTATTGCTGGGTTGGAATGTCGGCAAGATTGTTGCGTTTTTTGAAGACCTGTTTGGCGTTCATTTGATTAACTCTCAAGTTTATTTCATCGATTACCTGCCTAGTGATGTGAACTTGAAAGATGTTGCCGTTATTGCCTGCATTTCGCTTGGCTTGGCATTTATCGCCACACTGTATCCGAGCTGGCGTGCTGCGAAAACCCAACCTGCGGAGGCTTTG
>NZ_JBQCXA010001534.1:0-466 GCF_051956855.1 Neisseria sp. P0021.S007 | reverse complement strand
ATCATCTTTGGTTTCGGGGGCTCGTAGATGTGTATGAGAGATAGGAAGAAGGGTTCTTCCACCAAAGCATCGATAATCTGTGCGCCGTCAAAACCATCTACCAAAGTTGCATCAGTAGTGTGGCGGAACACTTTAATATATTCCACGCCATCCGCCTCGATAATTTCAAAATGTTCGCCTTCGTGCGGCAATTCAAACAGGCTGCGCGCTACTGCGATGACTTGCGGATTGATGTCAATGGCGGTTTGCTTGGTATCGGGCAGGTAGCTGTCTATCCAACGGGCAAACGAGCCGCCGCCCAAGCCAATTTGGGTGATGTGTTTGGGCGGGGTTTCTGCAAACAGCAGCCAACCCATCATGGCGCGGCTGTACGACAACACAAGCTCGGACGGATGATCGACATTCATGGAGCTTTGAATGGTGTCGCTGCCCAAGTGCAGGGAACGGATATTGCCTTCTTCAGAAA
>NZ_JBQCXA010001533.1:0-466 GCF_051956855.1 Neisseria sp. P0021.S007 | reverse complement strand
GTATTGCGGCGCGCGGTCGGGTTCGTATTTGCCGCGCGCTTTTTGCAGGGCGATGGCGAATTGATGGAACCAAATCAGGTCTTGATGGTGGGCGAACATCATTTCGCCGGCTTCGTCCAAGCCCGCTTCGGCGTTGAAATGCGGCTCGATGGTTTGGATGCGCAGGTTTTCGGCGATGTTGACGGCTTCAATTTTGCAGGTCGGCTCGCCGATGTTGAACTCGCCGTCCACATCGAAATAAATGCTGACGGCAGGGCGGTACGCGCCCGCATCGAGGCTGAACGCGGCAATCCAGTTTTCAGGCAGCATGGTGATTTTGCCGCCGGGGAAATAGACCGTGCTCAAGCGTTCCATGATGTTTTTTTCCATGTTGTCGCCTTGTTTAATGGCGAGCGACGGCGCGGCGATATGGATGCCGACGCGCTTCGTGCCGTTGCCCAAATCGGTCAGGCTTAAAGCGTCGTCC
>NZ_JBQCXA010001532.1:0-466 GCF_051956855.1 Neisseria sp. P0021.S007 | reverse complement strand
CGGTAAATACGGGTCACAATCAACATTAGCTGGCTGAGTATCGGCCAAAGTAATGTGCCGACAAATGGGGCAACAAAGCCTTGCAAAGTGATGACCTGATGATTAAGGAACAAACGGGCAACAGTTAAGACGGCCTGATTGAGAAGCAGCGCAGCCAAGACAGCAGCCAATTGCATAATGTGGCCGTACAGCATGATCTGGCGGCGGTGGTTTAAAATGAAATAAGTCATCACGACGTAAGACAGGGCGTGCAATCCCAAAGTCGCGGCGGTTGCGGCATCGACAATCAGGCCGATGGCAAAAGCCAGTCCCATGCCTGCGCGTTGCGGTTGGTGCAATGCCCAATACAGCAGCATCAGTGCCGTCATTTCAGGCAGCCAGAAGAACCCGTCAAAGGAAAACGGCATAAAGTCCAGTATCATCATCACGATGAGACTGGCCGCCATAATGTGCAGCGGTACTGCAC
>NZ_JBQCXA010001531.1:0-466 GCF_051956855.1 Neisseria sp. P0021.S007 | reverse complement strand
TCAATGAATGCAAAAATCAGTTTCAGACGGCTTTTAATGCCAAACGCGATGCCCTGAATGAAGCCAAGCTGCAAGCCCAATTGGCTGCAGAAGCCTTGGATATTACTTTGCCGGGCCGTGCACAAGAGCATGGCGGTTTGCACCCAGTGACTTTGACTTTGCAACGTGTGGTTGAGCTGTTTCACGGTATGGGTTTTGAAGTGGCGGACGGCCCTGAAATCGAAGACGATTTCCACAATTTCCAAGCCTTGAATATTCCTGCAAATCACCCCGCGCGTGCGATGCAAGATACCTTCTATGTTGAAAACGGAGACGTTTTACGCACACACACTTCGCCTATTCAAATCCGCTATATGCTCGACAAAAAAGAGCCGCCTATCCGTATTATTGCTCCCGGCCGTGTTTACCGTGTGGACAGTGATGCCACTCACTCGCCTATGTTCCATCAGGCCGAAGGTTTGTGGGT
>NZ_JBQCXA010001530.1:0-466 GCF_051956855.1 Neisseria sp. P0021.S007 | reverse complement strand
GGTGAGTTTTTTAATTTCTATCATGATGGCAGGCAAGGGGATAAGTAAAACGAAAGGCGTTATTTTACCTGAAAAGACATATAAAAGGCCGTCTGAACAAGTATGAAAACGAAATCAACGATTTCTATTTCACTTATTCAGACGGCCTTTATGAAATGACAGTCGGAAATGCTTTCAAATTGTCTGTCGTTTCAATTAAATTTGAAGATCGCCATTGTCCGCACGGATTTGGCGCAGGAATTTTTGTGTCCGCTCATGTTTGGGATGATTGAACAAATCTTGCGGGCTGCCTTGTTCGACAATAACGCCGCCGTCCATCACGACGACGGTGGTTGCCACTTCCAAGGCAAATTTGATTTCATGCGTAACGACAACCATGGTCCAGCCTTCTTGTGCCAATTCCTTCATGGTATCCAAAACATCTTGCACCAATTCAGGGTCAAGCGCGGAAGTTGGTTCGTCAAAC
>NZ_JBQCXA010001529.1:0-466 GCF_051956855.1 Neisseria sp. P0021.S007 | reverse complement strand
ACTTTACCCAATCGGTGTTTCAACATACCGAAAAACAGCCGTGTGTGCATTTTGCTGATGCGGACATTGTCGGCAAAGGCATCGAAGTGGGACACGCCGTCGGCGGCGTATTGGACGGGCGTTTTAATCCAAACCGGTTTGACATCGCGCCAGTAGAGGCGGATAAGGATTTCTGTATCGAAGTCCATGCGGTCGCCTACAGTTTCTTCGCGGACAACGGATAGCGCGGGTGTAAGCGGATAGAGGCGGAAGCCGCACATGCCGTCTTTGATGTCGCATGACCAAGTGTGCAGCATATTCCAAAAGTCGGTAATTTTGCGTCCGTAAAGTCGTGCTTTGGGCGCGTCATTACCGTATTGCGGCCAGCCGAAAACAACGGCTTCGGGATTTTGTTCTGCTGCGGCGAGGAGTTTGGGTGTGTCGCTTAAGCAATGCTGGCTGTCTGCATCAACCTGCAAAAATGTCT
>NZ_JBQCXA010001528.1:0-466 GCF_051956855.1 Neisseria sp. P0021.S007 | reverse complement strand
ATATCGGAACGTGAAGTTTCGATGGTGATGACGTCAGCGTCCATGGCGGCGATGGCAGGCAGGATGTCGTTGAACTCAGAGTAGCACATATGAGTGTGGATTTGGGTGCTGTCTTCGCAACCGGTAGAGGACAGGCGGAAAGATTCACCGGCCCAGTTCAGGTAGGCATCCCAATCGGCACGTTTCAAAGGCAGACCTTCGCGGATGGCAGGTTCGTCAATTTGGATGACTTTGATACCGGCTTTTTCCAGATCCAATACTTCGTCGTTCAGAGCCAGTGCGATTTGTTTGCACACGGTAGCGCGAGGAATATCGTTGCGGACGAAAGACCATTGCAGAATGGTTACAGGGCCGGTCAGCATACCTTTCATCGGGCGTTTGGTCAGGCTTTGAGCGTAAGTAGACCAAGCAACAGTCATGGCTTCAGGACGGCTTACGTCACCGAAGATGATAGGTGGTTTAACGC
>NZ_JBQCXA010001527.1:0-467 GCF_051956855.1 Neisseria sp. P0021.S007 | reverse complement strand
CTTGTGGAACCCCGCCGAACCCGCTGTCTTTACCGCCGTCGAAGCCTTAGACGCAGGTGCGACGCCGTTGGTTGCCCATGTGTTAGGGCAGCCGGATTTTCAGATTCCGCCCGTCTATTTGTGGGTGGCGGCGGCGTTCAAACACCTATTGTCGCCTTGGGCGGCGGATTCTTATGATGCCGCGCGTTTTGCGGGCGTTTTCTTCACGATTATCGGACTGACCGCCTGCGGTTTTGCCGGATTCAACTTTTTGGGCAGACACCACGGACGCAGCGTCGTCCTCATCTTGATCGGCAGCATCGGACTGCTCTCGGTCGCACACTTCCTCAACCCCGCTTCCGCCGCTTTTGCCGCATCGGGCATGATATTGTGCGGCTTTTCATTGGCGCAACGCCGCGTCATTACCGCCTCGCTGCTGCTGGGCGGCGGCTGGGCGTTGCTGTCGCTTTCATCGGGCTATCTGATGA
>NZ_JBQCXA010001526.1:0-467 GCF_051956855.1 Neisseria sp. P0021.S007 | reverse complement strand
CACTCTAAGTTCGTTGAACGCCTTTTAGATGCTGTTATTCGTTTGTCGTCGACAGCGTGGCAACCAAGTCAATCATATGCAACCGAGGTCGTCTGAAACCTCGATTCCACATTTAAATTGAAGGGAACTACATGAAACCGATTAAAAAAGCCGTTTTCCCCGTAGCCGGCATGGGTACGCGCTTTCTGCCCGCGACCAAAGCCAGCCCGAAAGAAATGCTGCCCATCGTCGACAAACCGTTGATTCAATACGCGGTAGAAGAAGCAGTAGAAGCAGGCTGTACCGAAATGGTGTTCATCACCGGCCGCAACAAACGCAGCATCGAAGACCATTTCGACAAAGCCTACGAGCTGGAAACCGAGCTGGAAATGCGTCAAAAAGACAAACTGCTGGAACACGTCAAAGACATCCTGCCTTCCAACATTACCTGTCTTTACATCCGTCAGGCCGAAGCTTTAGGCTTGGGA
>NZ_JBQCXA010001525.1:0-467 GCF_051956855.1 Neisseria sp. P0021.S007 | reverse complement strand
CCACTCAAACCGGCAGGGTGCGGACCGCCAAATTCATGTGTTTCGATGTTGGCAGCGTTTTCAGACGGCACATCTGCGCCGGCTGCTTTACACACATGGATTTTGCGTTCGGTCAGGCGACTTAATACCAACAGACCGTGTTTGAAGTCTTCAGCGGCTTCTTTGATGATGACTGTAGGATCGGCAGCCAGCGGATTGGTATCCATCGCATTGACGAAGATGGCGAACGGTTCGGCATCGACGGTAGGGATTTTGCTGAACGGACGGGTGCGCAGCGCAGTCCACAAACCGGATTGAATCAGGTTGCGGCGCACTTCTTCGCTGCTCAATTTTGCCAGCGCTTCAGGTGCGTAGCGTTCGAACTCGATTTCGTCGTTGCCTTCAACGGCAATTACGACTGACTGAAGTACGCGCTTTTCGCCACGGTGAATAGCGGCGATTTTGCCTGAAGCCGGAGCAGTAAATAC
>NZ_JBQCXA010001524.1:0-467 GCF_051956855.1 Neisseria sp. P0021.S007 | reverse complement strand
GGCTAAGGCCGTCTGCACGGCGCAATGAAATCCATGATTTCATGTGCACGCCTGTTCAGACGGCCTTAACATATTCACATTAACGACGGTTCAACAACACACCGACAACCAAACCGGCCAATGCGGCAAAACCCATCGCATAGTATGGTTTTTCATGCACCACTTCATCAGCGTGTTTGGCACCGCGTTTCAAACGCTCGCCCGCATCAGCTTCAAATTCGGCAAAACGCTCTTTGCCTTCTTTAAGACGCTCCTGGGCCGCTTCTTCAAACTGCTCGTATTTCTCACGCGCACGCTCGGCATGATGGCGCAAACGTTCGCCGGCCTCTTCTTCAAAACGGCTCAAACGCTCTTTGGCCGCGGCCAATTTCTCTTCCAATTTGGCCCGGGCTTTGCCGCCCTCTTCCGAACCGGCTTCCACACCGTCGCGGTACAACTCTTCCACATCATCCATCACTTCTCGGATG
>NZ_JBQCXA010001523.1:0-467 GCF_051956855.1 Neisseria sp. P0021.S007 | reverse complement strand
GTCTTTGTATTACAAAGCGCATCCTGCTGCTCGAGTGATGAAAAGCGATGTTTGGGCATTGAATTTGGACAGTTTGAAATTCACTGACAATAAATTGGTATTCGCACAAAAAACGTACTGGAATCGCGAGGATTAAGAAAAGGCCGTCTGAAAGATGAAATTTCAGACGGCCTTTGGTAATGTTACAAATTAATCGTGTCCGAGATCGACAGTTTTGTCTTTGTAACGTGTATCGGGAACCAAAACGATTTTCTCGTCCACTTTGCCGATGGCTTTCACGTCTTTGCCCGGATAGTCCAGCTGATGCAGGAAGTAGCGGATACAGTTCAAACGTGCACGTTTTTTGTCATCGGAACGGATGATGACCCAAGGCGCGTCGCCGGTGTGGGTGTGGAAGAACATGGCGTTTTTGGCTTCGGTGTAGTCGTCCCAGCGGTCGAGCGACTGGATATCCACAGGGGACAGTT
>NZ_JBQCXA010001522.1:0-468 GCF_051956855.1 Neisseria sp. P0021.S007 | reverse complement strand
GTATTTATGGCACTGCTTGGGCGACGAAAGATGAATTAAAAGCCTATATCCAACGCATTGAAGAAGCAGAAAAACGTGACCACCGCAAATTGGGCAAGCAACTGGATTTGTTCCACTTGCAAGACGAAGCGCCGGGTATGGTGTTTTGGCATCCCAAAGGTTGGGCTTTGTGGCAGACTATTGAGCAGCATATGCGTAAAGAGCTGAATGCCGCCGGTTACAAGGAAGTCAAAACCCCCCAAATCATGGATAAAACCTTTTGGGAAAAATCCGGTCATTGGGATAACTACAAAGACAATATGTTCGTAACCAGCTCGGAAAAGCGCGAATACGCGGTTAAACCGATGAACTGCCCGGGACATGTCCAGATTTTCAATAACGGCTTGCGCTCGTACCGTGATTTGCCGATGCGTTTGGCAGAATTTGGTTCTTGCCATCGTAACGAGCCGAGTGGCGCACTGCATGGAC
>NZ_JBQCXA010001521.1:0-468 GCF_051956855.1 Neisseria sp. P0021.S007 | reverse complement strand
GACCATAGAATTTGTGCGCGGCATGGTCAATTCGGTCGTTACCTCTTTGGAATTTGCCGTTGTTTTATGGGGTTTGGCGGGCATCCTGACCGTGTTCGGCTTCGACATTCCGCACGGCATCGTTTGGTTTGTCTATATGTTTGTGATTTTGGCAACCTTTATCGCCATGTGGATAGGCAACCCGTTGATTCGTTACAACTATGAAAACGAAAAGCTCAACGGCGACTACCGTTACTCCCTCATCCGCGTGCGCGACCACGCCGAAAGCGTGGCGTTTTATAGCGGCGAAAAACACGAACACGACCAGCTTTCCGACCGCTTTAAAGCCATTATCCGCAACCGTTGGCGCATTGCGCGACAAAGCGTCTGCCTGAGCGGCTTTAACGATATGTTCACCAACGGCATCAAACTCTTCCCCATTATTTTACAAGCCCCGCGCCCGTTTGCCGGACAAACCAAAATCGACAA
>NZ_JBQCXA010001520.1:0-468 GCF_051956855.1 Neisseria sp. P0021.S007 | reverse complement strand
CCCTTACAATACGCCCCTAAAATTTTGAAAGCACAGAAGAATCATGGAAGCCGAAGTAATCAACCAGCTCAACAACACCCTGAACGATTTGGAAAAGCGCAGCGAAGACATCCGCGTCTATATGGACTATCAGGGCAAGAAAGACCGATTGGAAGAAGTCATCGGCCTTTCCGAAGACCCTGAGCTGTGGAACGACCCGAAACGCGCCCAAGAAATCGGCAAAGAGCGCAAAATCCTTGAAGGCATCGTGTTGACGCTCGACAACATCGCGACGGGCATCGAAGACAACCGCATGCTGATTGAAATGACCGTCGAAGAAAACGACGAAGAAGGTTTCGCCGCCGTGCAAGAAGATGTGGCGGGGCTGGAAAAACAGATGGCGGATTTGGAGTTCAAACGGATGTTCAACCAGCCCGCCGACCCGAACAACTGCTTTATTGACATCACCGCAGGCGCGGGCGGTACGGA
>NZ_JBQCXA010001519.1:0-468 GCF_051956855.1 Neisseria sp. P0021.S007 | reverse complement strand
GTCAACCATTTCATCTTTAGAAACGATGGCTTTGTTCGGACGGTGGCCGCAGCGTTTTTGCGCTACCTGATCTTCGATGTGAACCGCTGCAACACCAGCGCGTTCAAAGTTGCGAATAGTACGGGCAATATTGAATGCACCGCCCCAACCTACATCGATGTCCACCAGCAAAGGCGTATCTACGTTGTCCGTAATACGTCGCGCGTCGATCAGCACATCTTCCATTGTGGTAATGCCCAAATCAGGGATACCGCAAGAGCAAGCTGCCACGCCGCCGCCAGACAGATAGATTGCTTTGAAACCGCTTTGGGTGGCCAATCGTGCAAAGTAAGCATTGACGCAACCGACGACGGCAAGAGGGTTTGATTCTTTCACGGCTTGGCGGAAACGTGCTCCGGCAGAGTGTTGACTCATCATATTTCTCCTTTATAGACTTTTTTCATCAGTATTAATCGGACGGCTCGGTTT
>NZ_JBQCXA010001518.1:0-468 GCF_051956855.1 Neisseria sp. P0021.S007 | reverse complement strand
GTCTTGGCGTTCCCCGAATTGGGCATGGAGGCAGTTTACGAGTTTGAAGTCAAAGACATGCCCGTAACCGTCGCCGTGGACAGCAAAGGCGAATCCATCCACGCCACCGCCCCGCGCCAATGGCAGGCAAAAATCGGCATCATCCCCGTCGAGTCCTAATGCCTTGATGCCAGGTTGAAAAAGGTCGTCTGAAAACTTAAAACAGGGTTTTCAGACGACCTTTAATTTGTTTGGAAGCATTACGATTGCAAGGGTAGAGGAATGAACGGCAAAGCAATATGGCGGACAAGTCTTGATAAAGAACAAGCATCGCCCCGCCCCGACTGCAGAAGCAGCCGAAATATGTTATAAATAGCCCCTTCTACCGACCTCAAATTGGAGCATACGACATGGAATTGGTATTTATCCGCCACGGACAAAGCGAATGGAACGCGAAAAACCTGTTTACAGGCTGGCGCGATGTGAAAC
>NZ_JBQCXA010001517.1:0-468 GCF_051956855.1 Neisseria sp. P0021.S007 | reverse complement strand
GTGTCGGAACGCGAGGTATAAGCGCGGTTGATTTGGCGCGTTATTTGTTGAGTGAGTTTGGCAGCTTGGGGACGCTGATGAGTGCGGATGCCAAAACACTCGCTGCTTATAAGGGCATGGGCTTGGCGAGCTATACTCAGTTTGCAGTGGTCAAAGAAATCGGGCGGCGGATTTTGGGTGAAGATTTGCAGGAGCAGATTGTTCTGTCAAACCCGAAATCGGTTGCGGATTATCTGCGCCTGCATCTTGGACATGAAAAAATTGAGGTCAGCGTTGCTTTGCTGCTTAACCGTCAAAATCAATTGATTGCGGTACGGGAATTGTCGCGCGGTACGGTGGCGGAAAATACGGTTTATATCCGTGAAATCGTTAAATTGGCATTGGATGAATATGCCGACAGTTTGATTTTGGCACACAATCATCCGGGCGGTTCGGCAAGGCCGTCTGAATCTGATGTGCAGTTTACAG
>NZ_JBQCXA010001516.1:0-469 GCF_051956855.1 Neisseria sp. P0021.S007 | reverse complement strand
CTGTTGAATTGGTTGCCAGTTGGTTTGTCGAGCCTCCACATAATCCACAACAAAACCTGCTTGTGTCAATTGCGCAGAGATATTTTCTAACACTTGTGACAAAGCTTGCCCTTCATGTAACTGCTGTTCGGCTTGTTTGAGCAATTGGTAAATCGTCGGTGCAGTCGCACGTTGCTGTTCAGTCAAATAGCCATTCCGCGAGCTTAAAGCAAGACCATCTTCAGCACGGACAATCGGTACGCCAATCACTTCCAATGGCATATTCAAGTCTTGTACTAGCTGACGAATCACGGCCAATTGCTGATAGTCCTTTTGACCAAAGAAAGCAAAATCAGGTTGGACGATATTGAATAGTTTGGTCACCACAACCGCAACACCATCAAAATGACCTGGACGCGATTTTCCACACAGGTCATCCGTGATTTGACCCACACTGATATTAGTCAAACGTGGTTGCGTACCATACATT
>NZ_JBQCXA010001515.1:0-469 GCF_051956855.1 Neisseria sp. P0021.S007 | reverse complement strand
GCCTTTTGATTGTTTCAAGTTTACATTTCCAATTCGCTCAAGCCCGGCAAGTCGGCAAAACAGCGGTCATGCGTGATTTGGCAGAAGTTGTCCAGATAGCCTTTGTTGGCGTCTTCCGTACGAATGGCGGCATAAAGTTTGCTTTGTAGGCCGTCTGAAGTGATTTTGCGGTGGACGACGTAGCCTTTTTCCAAATACGGCATGACTGTCCAATAGGGCAGGGCGGCGATGCCGCGTTTGCTGGCAACTAATTGAATAATGGCGATAGTCAGCTCGCTGTGGCGGCGCGGCGGATTAATGCCTTTGGGCAGCAGCACTTTTTTGGGCAAATCCAGCATTTCGTCGGGGACGGGATAAATAATCAGGGTTTCGTCGATAAAGTCTTCCGCTTCCCAAATGTCTTTGTCAGCAAGCGGGTGGTCTTCTGCGCAGATGCCGACCATTTCATAGGCAAACAGGGGGCGGTAGC
>NZ_JBQCXA010001514.1:0-469 GCF_051956855.1 Neisseria sp. P0021.S007 | reverse complement strand
GGTTGGGTACGAGGAAATCCACCGCCGCGCCCATCGCCGCCAAGCCGCTCATACCGACGGAACACGCGGTCGCGCCGTCGGCATCGTAGTCGGCGACAATCAGGATTTTTTCCTTGCGCTCGATGGCATCCGCCAGACGGCGGGCGGCGGCTTCGCAGTTTGTCAGCGTTTGATACGGCAAAAGCGCAGCAAGCTTGTCATCCAACTCGGCCGGACTTTGCACATCACGCGCAGCACACAGCCGCGCAATCAAAGGATCGGTACCGGCAGTGAGCAAGTCGTTGAAAACAGTCGGATTAATGGAACGTGTTTGAATTTTGACGGACATAGTGTGTGGGATTAAATAGAGAAAAAATTAATTTTTTGAAACATTTATTTTAAGGAGGAGGCCGTCTGAAACCTGCAATCCGTTTTCAGACGGCCTTGGATATTATTTGCGTGAAGCATCGATAATTTCACTGACTACGAC
>NZ_JBQCXA010001513.1:0-469 GCF_051956855.1 Neisseria sp. P0021.S007 | reverse complement strand
CGGCAATATTCTCTATGAAGAAGCTACTCAAGACATCCGTGCCAAGGTAACACAAGGTCTGTCGCTGACATCCAGTATGCAAAGCACGGATATGTTCCCCAATATGGTAATCCAAATGGCGGCCATCGGCGAAGAGTCAGGCTCTTTGGATGATATGCTGAACAAAGCAGCCGAATTCTACGAAGATGAAGTAGACAACTCCGTCTCCCGATTGTCTCACTTGATGGAGCCTATTATCATGGTGGTATTGGGTTCGCTCATCGGTATTTTGCTGATTGCCATGTATCTGCCGTTGTTTAACTTGGGTAATGTCGTAGGTTGATATGCTTGATAGTATTTACTCTGCCATCGACGCCCTCTCCGTTCTTGCGCCATTCGCTATTCCTTTAGCCGTTATTTTAGGATTACTGATTGGTAGCTTTCTGAACGTCGTCATTTATCGCACGCCGATAATGATGGAGCGTGAATG
>NZ_JBQCXA010001512.1:0-469 GCF_051956855.1 Neisseria sp. P0021.S007 | reverse complement strand
GTGTAGGGTTGCAGTTTGCGTAAGAGTCTGCCGATATGGTCGGCGTGGTGCAGGCTGCTAATGAGGTTTTCGGCATCAACATCGAACGGAATAATCAGCGGCTGCATATGGCTTTCGATCATGCGGAACTTGTCGGCAATGGTTTGGAATGGGAAATCGAGGCTTTGCCCTGTATCGTTGTGCATTTTCAGGATTTTTTTATTGTCCAGTTCGCTGCCTTTTAATTGATAAAGCTCGGCGAAGTAGGCGGCGACGGCTTGGGTGGATAAGAGGTCGTCTGAAAAGCTGTCGGCGGTCAGGCGCATAACGGCGGCTTGGGTGGCAAGTTCGGGAGGGGCTTTCCATTTGTCTTCGGGCGCGAATATCCATACAAAGCTGTTTTCAGACGGTCTTTTGCCTTCGCGGTTGCAACGTCCGGCGGCTTGGGCAACGCTGTCTAAACCAGCTTCGGCTCGCATCACCAGTGGAA
>NZ_JBQCXA010001511.1:0-469 GCF_051956855.1 Neisseria sp. P0021.S007 | reverse complement strand
GTGTGTCCTATTGTAATGATATGATTATCGTTAAATTTAAAATCAGCCGGCCAAACACTCAGGCCGTCTGATGAGGCGTTATCATACCTTAAACCCAAGTCTGAAACGAGTATAGAAAGGAAACGATATGGCAATTTTGATTACCGGGACATCGGCAGGATTCGGCGCGGCGATGTGCCGCACCTTTGTTGCGGCAGGCTATCATGTCATCGGCGCGGCAAGGCGTGAAGACAAATTGCAGCAGTTGGCAGAGGAATTGGGCGAGCAGTTTTACCCGTTGGAAATGGATGTTTCGCGTACGGAGTCGATTCAAAACGCTTTGAACAGCCTGCCCGAGCATTTAGCTGAAATCGATTGCCTGATCAACAACGCCGGTTTGGCTCTAGGTTTGGATTCTGCCGATAAAGCCGATTTTGGCGATTGGGAAACCATGATTCAAACCAATATCATCGGCCTGACTTTTCTGACC
>NZ_JBQCXA010001510.1:0-470 GCF_051956855.1 Neisseria sp. P0021.S007 | reverse complement strand
CAACGGCGGCACTAAAGGCGGCGTAATCGAAACCAACTTCCGCGAAGAAACCGAAACCGACCTGGTTGGCGAACAAGCCGTATTGTGCGGTGGCGCAGTTGAATTGGTGAAATGCGGCTTTGAAACGGTGGTTGAAGCCGGGTACGCTCCAGAAATGGCCTACTTCGAATGTCTGCACGAGCTGAAACTGATCGTTGACCTGATGTACGAAGGCGGTATTGCCAACATGAACTACTCCATTTCCAACAATGCCGAATACGGTGAATACGTTACCGGCCCTGAAGTCGTTACTCCTTCAACCAAAGCTGCCATGAAAAAAGCTCTATCCCTCCTTCCAAACGGAGAATCTGCGGAAATTTTCCTCCCAGAAGGGGTAAACCACTCCTGCCGTCTTGCTTACCGGTGACGTTTTGACGCCCGACCACAAACTTAAAAAAGGGGTTTACCACTTCTTTTTTTTGCTTTCTCCT
>NZ_JBQCXA010001509.1:0-470 GCF_051956855.1 Neisseria sp. P0021.S007 | reverse complement strand
TACCCCACCAACGAGCTAATCAGATATCGGCCGCTCGAATAACGTAGGGCCTGAAGGTCCCTTGCTTTCCTCCTCAGAAAATATGCGGTATTAGCTAATCTGTCGATTAGTTGTCCCCCATTACTCGGTACGTTCCGATATACTACTCACCCGTTCGCCACTCGCCACCCAAGAAGCAAGCTTCTCTGTGCTGCCGTCCGACTTGCATGTGTAAAGCATGCCGCCAGCGTTCAATCTGAGCCAGGATCAAACTCTTATGTTCAATTTCTAACTTATAACTTCTGGTCTGCTTCAAAGAAACCGACAGGACAATGTCTAAAACATCATCTTGTCTGTCTTTCAAACAGTGTGAGGCCTAATACACTCACACTTATCGGTAACCTGTTTTTTAAAGAGCGAATCGAATTATACAGTACATTTAGCAAATGTCAACTAAAATTATCGAAAATTCTAACTAACTGTGTTATACT
>NZ_JBQCXA010001508.1:0-470 GCF_051956855.1 Neisseria sp. P0021.S007 | reverse complement strand
GAAATACATGCTGTCGTAGGCGTAAGTGTTGAGTCCGCCTTGCTGATGGCGGCGCAGGCCGTAGAAGCGCGAGAAGATGGTTTTCGGCTGACTTCTCAAGTAGCGGAACATGGGTACGACCATGCCGATTTTCATGCCTTCACGTTGCAGGGCTTGGGCTTGGAGACGGAAAAAGATTCCGTCCACGTCAGTTTCGGAAGAAGGATACCAAGAGGGGATAACGACAATATGCATGATGTGTTTTTTATGGAAGTAGATAACGGCGAGGCCGTCTGAAAAGAAAAGATATCTTTCAGACGGCCTTTTGTATATTTAGTTCAATCAGTTGCCGGCAACCGTCATTTTAGAAACCAAGATGGAGCCGATTTGATTGGATGAACGGCGTAATGCGTCGTCTGCCACGCCGGTGATGTCGCGGTACATATCCTGCAAACGTCCGGCAATGGTGATTTCCTGAACCGGATAGGCAA
>NZ_JBQCXA010001507.1:0-470 GCF_051956855.1 Neisseria sp. P0021.S007 | reverse complement strand
ACTATATTTAGCCCCCACTAACACAACAGGAAAGTCTGATTTAAGCACCCACCTACCGAATTCAAATTTCCAGCCTCTACAGATCCAATTAAACACACATCATTCAAACGACAAAAGAGCCTGCATAAAGCAGGCTCTTTATTTAGACTAATCGTATCAGATTAGAATTTGTGACGCAGACCAACCATACCGGCAGTAGATTCAGTTTTATCACCACCTTTACCTTCTTTCAACCAACCGGCAGAAATCAAGGCAGAAGTGCGTTTAGAGAAGTCGTAGTCAGCACCAACGATTACTTGGTTGTATTGGCTGTTAGCTTGTTTTACACCGTCTTCTTTAGCCTTGAAGCCGTGAGCATAAGACAGACGAGGCATTACGTTACCCATACGGTAACCGGCAGTTGCAGCAACTTCAGTACGTTCGTTTTTCTTAGCATCAGCTGTATCAGCTTTGAAGCCTTCGTATTGACC
>NZ_JBQCXA010001506.1:0-470 GCF_051956855.1 Neisseria sp. P0021.S007 | reverse complement strand
AATAAAAATAGGTATATGCTCTTGTTGAATGGTAAGAGTAATTCTCCAAATCTCACTTAACATCTCTTGGTTAAATAAGGATTTGAATTCTTGCCAGCTTGAAAATGAAAATCTGTCATAAATTGAGGGTTTATCTTCAATAAAGATATAAATTCCTAATAAGTCGTTTTCCTTGCCTGAGTAAAACGATGACCATTGGCAATTTTTATTAGTAATATTATGTGTAAAGGACTGCACTAAATAATTGTGCATATCCTTATCTTGATATTTTGATTTTGTTAAGTAAGTATTAGTAACAATGCCAATCTCATTTTGAGAAAATGATTTATCAACATCAGTAAACTGAAAGGAAAAATATGCTCCATTATAGCTATGATTTGGAGTAATTAGATGCTCATAATGCTCATCTTTTTCTTGATGAATAATATATTGAACAATCCATTTTTTGATTGCCTGGAAATCTTGCTTGA
>NZ_JBQCXA010001505.1:0-470 GCF_051956855.1 Neisseria sp. P0021.S007 | reverse complement strand
TTGGGGCCGATGATGCTGTATGGGCCGACTTTGACGCTGGAGTCGAGTTCGGCTTTAGGGTCGATGACGGCGGTCGGATGGATAAGGGTCATGCTGTCTCCTTGCTGTCTGATACAGGTATTGCCTGCAAGATGCCGTCTGAACGTTCAGACGGCCTGTCCCATTCTTACACCACGCGTTTGGCGCACATAATCACGGCTTCAACGGCAACTTGGCCGTCGACTTTGGCAACGGCGTTGAATTTGCCGATACCGCGTTTGTTGGTCAGCAGCTCGACTTCAAAAACCAGTTGGTCGCCGGGGATGACTTGGCGTTTTAAACGGGCATCGTCGATACCGGCGAAGAAGAAGAATTCGTTTTCTTTGCGGCCGCCTTCGCTGAGGATGGCCAGTGTGCCGCACGCTTGCGCCATGGCTTCGATAATCAACACGCCAGGCATCACGGGCAGGTCGGGAAAGTGGCCTTGGAAC
>NZ_JBQCXA010001504.1:0-470 GCF_051956855.1 Neisseria sp. P0021.S007 | reverse complement strand
AAACTAAAGAAGCCGACGGTAAATGGTTGGTGTCTTTGAACAAATTCTCCAAAGACCGCTTCCTGAACGCAGGCCCTCTGAAACCTGAGTGTGACCAATTAATCGACATCTCCGGCGACGAAATGCGTCTGGTTCACGACAACCCGACTTTTGCAGAACCACATGACTTCTGTCTGGTTTCCGCTTCCAAAGTGAACCCAAGCAAAACTTGGGACCGCAAAGACCCATGGTTCTGGAAAGATGCTTTGGAACAAGCGCAAAAAGACGGTGTTGAGCTGGAAAAAGCCGCTAAAGTCGTACGTGAAGGCAACAAAGTACGCGTGTACATGACTGCCGTTGCGCCTGCATTCAGTATCCCTCAATTTGAAGTGAACCAAGGCGACGAAGTGACCGTATACGTAACCAACGTTGAGACCATTGAGGACTTGACTCACGGTTTCACTTTGGAAGGCTACGGTATCGCTATGGAG
>NZ_JBQCXA010001503.1:0-471 GCF_051956855.1 Neisseria sp. P0021.S007 | reverse complement strand
AACCATACCGGTGTGGATATTTTGTTGTCGAAAGCGGCACAAGAGTCCGGCAAAAAACGCCTCGCTTTAGAGGATGTGACGGATATCTCTCAAATGTTTGCCAGCCAGCCGGAAAAGTTGATGATCAAAATGTTGATGACAGTGAACGAGTATAATGATCAGGAAATCAAACACCTCTTTGACCTTTACGAGAAGGGAAATTTTGCAGAATTACCTTTGGCAGAAGCTGAATTTGAGCAGGAATTTGCTCAAAAATGTCCTGATGCTATTCCCGTTTTGTCTTGGGAGCGTAGCGATTTGCTGATTAAGCGCAATCAAATTTGGCTGCCGAAAATCAAAGAGATATCTGCTAAAAAGAAAACGGTGTTTGCTGTGGGTATCATGCACCTGATGTCTGAACAAGGCTTGATTGAGAAATTGCGCAAGGATGGTTATCAGGTGACGCCGGAGCCTTCAATATTGATGTGGTAA
>NZ_JBQCXA010001502.1:0-471 GCF_051956855.1 Neisseria sp. P0021.S007 | reverse complement strand
CTTGGAAAAAGTCATCCGTCAGCGTACTGAAAAAGGCGGTATCGGTTTCGGCGCATCCGTTCACAGTAAGGACGAAAATGCCGACATTACCGGATTGTTTGAAATCGTTGAACCTGAAGACTTGATTAAATTCGGTCTGATTCCCGAGTTAATCGGCCGTCTGCCTGTCATTGCCACGCTGGCGGAATTGGATGAAGATGCATTGGTCAACATTTTGACCGAGCCGAAAAATGCCTTGGTGAAACAATATCAAACCCTGTTCGGCATGGAAAATGTCGAATTGGAATTTGAAGAAGAAGCCTTGCGCAGCATCGCCCGTCAGGCAATGGAACGTAAAACCGGCGCGCGCGGCCTGCGCTCCATCGTTGAACGTTGCCTGTTGGATACCACGTATCAACTGCCTGATTTGAAAGGCGTAACCAAAGTTGTCATCGGTAAAAACGTCATTGAGAAAGGCGAACAGCCCAAGCT
>NZ_JBQCXA010001501.1:0-471 GCF_051956855.1 Neisseria sp. P0021.S007 | reverse complement strand
ATCCTCTTTTGTCGGCTCGATACTCAATTCCTATCATAAATTCGGCATTCCCGCCTTCACACCGACATTTTTGAACATCTCCTTTATCGTCTTTTCCCTGTTTTTCATACCGTATTTTGATCCGCCTGTTATGGCTTTGGCGTGGGCGGTATTTGTCGGCGGCGTGTTGCAGCTGGTGTTCCAACTGCCTTGGTTGGCGAAACTGGGCTTCTTGAAAATGCCCAAACTCAGCTTTAAAGACGCAGCGGTCAACCGCGTGATGAAACAGATGGCACCGGCTATTTTAGGCGTGAGCGTGGCGCAGATTTCCTTGGTTATCAACACCATTTTTGCCTCATTTTTGCAGTCCGGCAGTGTGTCGTGGATGTATTACGCCGACCGACTGATGGAATTGCCTACTGGTGTTTTGGGCGTGGCACTCGGTACAATCTTGCTGCCTACCTTGTCCAAACACGCCGCCAGTCAGGATAC
>NZ_JBQCXA010001500.1:0-471 GCF_051956855.1 Neisseria sp. P0021.S007 | reverse complement strand
GTGTGCCGGTCTGCTGACTTCCGGCACTTTACGCTTGAAAAACGTACCCATGCTCGCCGACGTCAAAACCACCCAAAAACTGCTGCAAGGCATGGGCGCACGCGTTTTGACCGACAACATCTACGAATTTGAAATCAACGGCGGCACTGTCAACAACACCTGCGCACCTTACGAGCTGGTAAAAACCATGCGCGCATCCATCTTGGTTTTGGGCCCGACCCTTGCCCGCTTCGGTGAAGCCCAAGTCAGCCTGCCCGGCGGTTGTGCCATCGGTTCGCGTCCGGTTGACCAACACCTCAAAGGCCTCGAAACCATGGGTGCGGAAATCACCATCGAACACGGTTACGTCAAAGCCAAAGGCCGTCTGAAAGGCACGCGCGTTACCATGGATGTCGTGACCGTAGGCGGTACCGAAAACCTGCTGATGGCGGCCACACTTGCTGAAGGCACCACCATCCTCGAAAACTGCGC
>NZ_JBQCXA010001499.1:0-471 GCF_051956855.1 Neisseria sp. P0021.S007 | reverse complement strand
GTCTGAACGCGCTCAACCCTTACGGATATCATACCTTGAGTGTTAAAATGCAGCTTGAGTATCTGCTTATCGAATATTTGGATTTTTGGCAAAACAAACCCTAACAGGTAATCAATGATGAATAAAAAAGACATTCCGGCGAAGATGTTGGCTTTGCAACTCAAAGACCCCAATTTGTTGTACAACTGCTATATGCCGTTTTTAGAACACGGCGGCCTGTTCGTGCCGACCGATGACGTATTCTCCCTAGGCGAAGACATCCTCTTGGCCGTCGAAATCGCCGACTATCCCAAACGCTTCCTGCCAACCAAAGTCGTTTGGATCAATCCGGCGCGCACCTCGGCCCACCGCCCCAAAGGCGTAGGCCTTGCCTTTTCCGAACACGAAAGCTGCCAGCAGGCAAAAAACCTGATCGAAGCCGAGCTCGGTCCGCGCCTGCGCAGCGACCGTACTACTTTTACCCTGTAATAC
>NZ_JBQCXA010001498.1:0-471 GCF_051956855.1 Neisseria sp. P0021.S007 | reverse complement strand
ATCGAATATCCTGCAAGGTCTCAGCCACGCGACTGCCCTGCTCCCGATAATCTGCCGATACTTTGCGGAACAATACGGCAATAATCAGCAGACTCACGAAGAAAATGCCGAAAAACACCCACAAAGCCGCAACATCCGTCAGCACGCGGTTCAATCCGAACAGCAAACCGACCAAGCCCACCATCAACAGCGCGCCGGACAACACCAGCCAAATCGCCAAACGGAACACATTCTCCGCCTGACGCGTCAAATCCAAGCTCAATACCTGCAAACGCAGCAACAGCAAATCCGCGCCCTGATTCAACAAAGCCTTGCCATGTTCAAAACGCTGGCGAATTCCCATCTCGATTATCCTTTTTTCTTAGGAAACATAAGGCTAAGGCCGTCTGCACGGCGCAATGAAATCCATGATTTCATGTGCACGCCTGTTCAGACGGCCTTAACATATTCACATTAACGACGGTTCAACAA
>NZ_JBQCXA010001497.1:0-472 GCF_051956855.1 Neisseria sp. P0021.S007 | reverse complement strand
GGTTACGCGCGGCTGGGCGGCGGGTGTGATAAATAATTTCTCCGCCTGAACATTATCCAAATGCTGCTGGATGGCAGGCACATAAGGTCGGCACAAAGGCTCGAGTACGGCTTTCAGACGACCTACAATCTCATCTGAATCCAAATGAATCGGTACGGGAATCTCTACCGTATGAATCACATAATCGCCCAAGATATTGTCGCGGCGGACGGAATGGTTCAAAAGCAGGCTGTTGGGAAACGACAGCGTTTTGCCCGAAAGCTGACCGACCAGCGGGTTCGGGCCGATCTGCATCATCAACGTATTCAAAAGATTAATATCGACCACGCGCCCGCGCAGGCCGTTGACCTCGATATAGTCGCCGACCGAATATTGTTTCGTTACCGAGCGCAAGATGCTGCCCGACAAACACATAATCAGTTCCTTCGTCGCTACTACAATAGCCGCCGCTACGGCAAACATCGACAGCGCC
>NZ_JBQCXA010001496.1:0-472 GCF_051956855.1 Neisseria sp. P0021.S007 | reverse complement strand
CCGAGCAGGTAAACATCGAGGCGGTGGCGTTCGCGCCAGATCACGGCGGCGCTGATGAGCAACACGACTGAGCCGATACCCAACAATTCCGAGTGGACGGTATTGAAGGTGGCAAACATATTCGCCTGCGCGGCGGTAAATTCTTCGGGATCAATCATGCGCGAAAGCAGCGACGACAGGCTGCGGAACAAAATCCCGAAAATCACGCCGATTAAAATCATACGCGACAAATCTCGTCCACCTTGTTTGATGAGCGTGTAGAACAATAGCAGCGAGCCGCCCATCATGACGATCAGTTCAAAGCCGAATTTTCCCGTCAACGGCAGGGAAGCATAGCCCACGCCGCCGAGCGTAAACACCAGCAAGGTCTGCAAAAACACATACAGCGAATCGAAACCCAAAATCGAAGGGGTCAGAATCGGATTGTTGGTCAGCGTTTGGAAGAGTTGCGTGGACACGCCGACCGCATAGG
>NZ_JBQCXA010001495.1:0-472 GCF_051956855.1 Neisseria sp. P0021.S007 | reverse complement strand
CAAGAAACCATTCAATATCTCTTGAACGGTTCCCTACCCGTCATCCCTGCCCAATAAACGTATCAACACTCAAAAGGCCGTCTGAAAAACATTCAACCCTGTTTTCAGACGGCCTTTTTGTCCCAATCCATCTAAAAAATGCTAAGATTATCGCCTGAATTTATCCAGCAGAAACATCATGAATCCATTATTGAACCACCTCAAACCCTATCCTTTTGCCCGCTTGCGTGAAGCCATGCAAGGCATTGACGCACCCGCAGGCGTAACCCCCATCCATCTGCAAATCGGCGAGCCGAAACACCCGACGCCCAAAGTCATCACCGATGCACTGACCGCCTCCCTGCACGAATTGGAAAAATATCCGCTGACCGCAGGCCTGCCCGAACTGCGCCAAGCCTGCGCCGAATGGGTTGCCCGCCGTTATGATGGTTTAAGCCTCAATCCCGACAATGAAATCCTGCCCGTATTGGGC
>NZ_JBQCXA010001494.1:0-472 GCF_051956855.1 Neisseria sp. P0021.S007 | reverse complement strand
GTTTTGACCAATTCTTCGTCGGCGGTATGGATGGCGGCGGAGTGTCCCAAGCCGTCAAAGGCAACCATTTCTTCGGCGAACTTCAAGCCTTGTTCGGTCGAATCTGCCTTAATCATGGCCAAAACAGGCGAAAGTTTTTCGCGGGTCAGCGGCTCGTTGGGGCCGACTTCGCGGCATTCAGCGATGATGATGTTGGTTTTTTCAGGTACTTTAAACCCGGCCTGTTCGGCAATCCATGCCGCCGGTTTGCCCACGACGGCAGAATTGAGTTTCGCGCCGCCGCAGCTGGCGCAGTTCGCCGTTACGCCGAAGATAAACTCTTCGAGCATGGCTTTTTCTTTTTTGTTGGCAAAGTACACGCCGTAGGATTTGAACTCTTCGGCCAACTCTTTGTAAATCTCTTTATCGGCAATCACCGCTTGCTCACTGGCGCACACCATGCCGTTGTCGAAAGATTTCGACATCACAATAT
>NZ_JBQCXA010001493.1:0-472 GCF_051956855.1 Neisseria sp. P0021.S007 | reverse complement strand
CCATAAACCCGTAAAACCATATCCCAGGCCGTCTGAAAGAATATTTTGCAGACGGCCTTGAAGTTTGTCGTTCAGACACAATTTAACGAATGATTCAAAACCGGATTCTAACGAAAGGAAACCCATGATTATCCTGCACACCAACAAAGGCGACATCAAAATCGAACTCGATTTCGACAAAGCCCCCGTTACTGCTAAAAACTTCGAGCAATACGTTAAAGACGGCTTCTACGACGGCGTAATCTTCCACCGCGTCATCAAAGGCTTTATGATTCAAGGCGGCGGCATGGATGAAAACATGAACGAAAAAGAAACCCGCGATCCGATTCAAAACGAAGCATCCAACGGTTTGCCTAACGAAAAATACACCATCGCCATGGCGCGTACTTCCGATCCTCATTCTGCCAGCGCGCAATTCTTCATCAACACTGCCGACAACGCTTTCCTGAACTTCCGTTCTAAAGAGCTGTAC
>NZ_JBQCXA010001492.1:0-473 GCF_051956855.1 Neisseria sp. P0021.S007 | reverse complement strand
ATGTCAAACTGGTTTGGCTGGAAACGCCGTCCAATCCGCTTTTGCGCTTGGTAGACATCAAAGCGCTTGCCGCAAAAGCCAAAGCAGCCGGTGCGCTGGTCGGCATCGACAACACCTTTGCCACGCCGTATCTGCAACAGCCGTTGGATATGGGTTGCGATTTTGTGTTCCATTCCGCTACTAAATATTTGTGCGGCCATTCCGACGTATTGATGGGCATAGTCGTTGCCAAAACCAAAGAGCTGGCTCAGCCTTTGCACGACATGATGGTGCATACCGGTGCGATTGCAGGCCCGATGGACTGCTGGCTGGTGTTGCGCGGTATTAAAACGCTGGCTCTGCGCATGAACGCCCATTGCCAAAACGCACTCGAAATCGCACGCCGTTTGGAAGCTCATCCTGCCATTGAAAAAGTGTTCTATCCCGGCCTGCCGTCTCATGAACATTACGAACTCGCCCAAGCACAAATGCCC
>NZ_JBQCXA010001491.1:0-473 GCF_051956855.1 Neisseria sp. P0021.S007 | reverse complement strand
CCTGAAAGTACGGGTATTGCCGAAGATGCGACTGCCGGTGATGATGGTGTTTCCAACCAACTTTGGAAACAGGTTTGGAAAGCCAAACAAGGTCAAATTATTGTTGTCGGTATTGCTTTGACAATTCTCCTGTTGGTATTCCTGTTCCAAGACTGGATTGTACGTTACGAAAAATGGTATGACCGTTTCCGCCTCTGCTTCCTGACATTTACCCTGGTTTATATTGGTTGGTATGCGCAAGCGCAATTGTCGGTCGTCAATACATTGACCTTGTTCTCCGCAATTTTGACTGAATTCCACTGGGAATTCTTCCTGATGGATCCGCTGGTGTTCATTCTGTGGCTCTTTACAGCGGCGACCATGCTGTTGTGGAACAGGGGTACGTTCTGCGGCTGGCTGTGTTCTTTCGGTTCGTTGCAAGAATTGACCAATCGCATTGCTAAAAAACTGGGCGTAAAACAAATTACTGTGCC
>NZ_JBQCXA010001490.1:0-473 GCF_051956855.1 Neisseria sp. P0021.S007 | reverse complement strand
GATCATGACTTATTGCCCAAACGCTTAAGCCTTGAAGTGTATTCATGTACCGAAAACCACGCACCGGCCATACACGATAAGCCCGAAGGCAGTTTATGGCTTAATGAATCCGCCCAAATTTTGCTTGAAATGGCCATTGAAGAGAAAAACAAAATGACGAAGCTCATTGAGGCCAAGCACGAACAAGATTATCTGAATCTGATGTACGACCGATACGCATATAGATTTTAAAAGGCAAAACGCTGCCGCCTTCAAGTGCAGTGTATTGAATAAGGAAACACATCATGCAAATGCAAATTCAAGGCCAAATCATGGGCGTTAAACGCTTTAACGGCCAAATCGACGGTAAAACCTTTGACTATTGCCGCGTCATCGTGTCTACACCTCTGGACAGCAGCCAAGGCAACGCATTAGGCAGCTCGGCCACAGAATACGACTACGGCGGTTCCGTTAACTTCGAACAGTTCAAAAGC
>NZ_JBQCXA010001489.1:0-473 GCF_051956855.1 Neisseria sp. P0021.S007 | reverse complement strand
AATCCACCGTTTGGAAGACTGGGGCCGTCGTCAATTGGCTTACCCAATCAACAAAATCCACAAAGCACATTATGTTTTGATGAATATCGAAACTACTCCTGAAGTGGTTGAAGAGCTGGAAACTGCTTTCCGCTTCAATGATGCCGTACTGCGTCACCTGACCATCAAAACAAAACACGCTGTAACTGAAGCTTCTCCAATGTTGGGCGGCGAAAAAGCAAAAAATTTGCTGAACGGTGCAGCTGAAGAAGTTGCAGCAGCCGAATAAGATTGAACAATCTGATTAAGCTTACCGCCCGTATCTTACAGGTTCAGCCTTTGAGATACACGCCGGCAGGAATTCCTGTTTTAGATGTTGTGTTACAACATGAATCTTGGCAGGAAGAAAACGGACAGAAATGTCTGGTCAAATTTGAAATTCCCGCGCGGATTTTAGGTAAGCAGGCTGAGGAATGGCAGTATCGGCAAGATGC
>NZ_JBQCXA010001488.1:0-474 GCF_051956855.1 Neisseria sp. P0021.S007 | reverse complement strand
ACACAAAACACCTCACCACCCCACCAAAAACCCACAAACACAAAACCACAACAACCAACCCCAACCCCAAACAAACAACCACCCACCACCCCCACACCCCCAACAAACCCCCCCCAAAACAAAAACCACCCCACACAACCAAACCCCCACCCCACAACAACCCAAAACCCCACCCCACACCCCACCCAAACCACAAACCCCAACCCCCCCCCAAAACCCACCCACCACACAAAACAAACCCAACAAACAAAAACCACCCAAAAACCCACCACCAAAGCTTTCAGACAGCCCCTACCCCAGACCAAACAATTAAGCACAACGCCTTTACCAGCCTTTACCGTCAACACTGTCGACACAACGTTTACAGATGACCTCATGGCCTGCAACTGCGCCCACACCGTGGACATAATGCACGCAACATCCACACCTCCCACCACCAATAACTTCAGCAACCCCAGTAAACCCCCCACCCGT
>NZ_JBQCXA010001487.1:0-474 GCF_051956855.1 Neisseria sp. P0021.S007 | reverse complement strand
AGATAAGGTAATTGCCGATAAAAATAAAAAGGTCGATGAGCTGGCAGAAAAGCTGTCGAAAAAGCAGACGGGTGTCAAAGAGCCTAAACCTGCGGATGTGGGCATCGAGCTGACGATGCAGCTTGGCAGCTTGGAAGTCGGTATCCGCTCGCAAATCAGCCGATTGCGCGAGATGTTCGAACAGATGGCGGCTCACGGCGAGGCGCATGGATTTGACCACCGCGCGAAGATGGTCGGCACGCTCAATCAAATTATTTTGGACTGCGAGCAACTGCGCGAAAGCTATGCCCTACCGACCGAAGCACCGACAGACAATGTACCGGAATGGTTGGGCGGTGAAACAGGAGAAGGCGATGAATCCGGCAATGATTGAGCGTCTTAAGGCAGTCGAGAATCAGGCGGAAGCAATGGGACGCGGCGCACGCTCTGCATATCTTAAGCAGCAGGCGCAGGAATTGGGCATCAGTCTTGCCA
>NZ_JBQCXA010001486.1:0-474 GCF_051956855.1 Neisseria sp. P0021.S007 | reverse complement strand
GTATTCAGCTACCGCGAGCGTGATTTGTGGTGTGTTGCCCACCATTCCGAACAATTCCTTATCGGCTTCCCCGACCAAACTTTCTGGACGGTCAGCCCGATCGCAGAAGACTAATTCATGAATACTCCTGTTTATCTCAGCCGTCCGGCACTGACCAGCGCATTGGGCAGCGGCTTGCAAGTTCATGCCGATGCCTTACTCACGCCGTCTGAAAACACGCCCCTGACTTTTTCAGACCAATGGGTAAAAGGCAAAACGCATGCTTTCGGTGCAGTCAAAGAAACCCTGATGCCCCTGCCCGACAGCATCCCCGAAGCACACCGCAGCCGCAACAACCAGCTTATCCTGCACGCGCTTTCGCAAATAGACGAACTGATTCAGACGGCCATTGCCCGTTACGGCAAAGAAAGGGTCGCTGTCGTTACCGGTACGTCCACCAGTGGCGCAGACGAAAATATCCCTTTGTTCCAACAC
>NZ_JBQCXA010001485.1:0-474 GCF_051956855.1 Neisseria sp. P0021.S007 | reverse complement strand
GCTCAATACTCAGGCAGGGTTGTTTTCATCAAAGTGAACCACTTCGATACCGAATTTTTCTGCCACGGCATCGCCTAAGGCGCGGACGCCGTAACGTTCTGTCGCGTGGTGGCCGGCGCTGATAAATGCCACACCCGTTTCGTTGGCAAGATGATATTGCGCTTCGGAAATCTCACCGGTCAGATACGCATCGACACCTTCGTCTACGGCCGTCTGAAAAAATCCCTGCGCACCGCCGCTGCACCAGGCAATACGTTTGATTTCACGTTCAAGATCGCCGATAACAGTCGGCTTGCGGCCGAATACCGCCTCAATGCGTTCAGACAATTGCGCCAGCGTTTGCGTGGTTTTCAGACAGCCTGTATTCAACAGGTTTTGCTCGCCGAATTGTTTTTCGAGCACCCAATCGAGTTTCTCGGCCAACTGTGCGTTATTGCCTAGTTGCGGGTGCGCGTCCAGCGGCAGGTGGTAGCC
>NZ_JBQCXA010001484.1:0-474 GCF_051956855.1 Neisseria sp. P0021.S007 | reverse complement strand
CTTTTGCACCGTCCATCACCCTGCCTATCTTTGACTGGGGCACAAACAAAGCCAATCTTGACGTAGCCAAACTGCGCCAACAGGCACAAATCGTTGCTTATGAAGCCGCTGTTCAATCTGCATTCAAAGACGTTTCCAATGCGTTGATTGCACGCGAACAGCTGGATAAAAGCTATGACGCTTTGAGCAAACAAAGCCGCGCCTACAACGACAGCCTGCGCCTCATCAGCCTGCGCTACAAACATGGTGTATCCAGCGCATTGGATTTGCTGGATGCCGAGCGTAGCAATTACAGTGCAGAAACTGCTCTTTTGGCTAATCAGCTGACCCGTTTGGAAAATCTTGCCGACTTGTATAAAGCACTTGGCGGCGGTTTGAAACGCGAAACCAAAGCTGCCGAATAAGTATTTGCCTGCTAAGATTAAAAGGCCGTCTGAAACATTTGGGTTTCAGACGGCCTTTTTGTTATATGGC
>NZ_JBQCXA010001483.1:0-474 GCF_051956855.1 Neisseria sp. P0021.S007 | reverse complement strand
CCCCGTCGCTGGCGGACGTGGTCAAAATGGTGCATCCCAAACCGCGTGAAGCATGGCGTGCCGCCTGGTTTGCGTGGCTTATCGGCAAACCGTACGACCGCGAAGCATTGCCGACCATTACCCGCGCCTTTGAAGACTACAAACAAAGCCGAGAAGGCGAATTGCCCAACGTTCCTTTCCAAATGCTCACTGCTTTAGACTTGAACAGCGGCGACTGGGCGCAAATCGCCCATAACGGCTCATGGCAGCAGGTTCGTCAAAACCTGAACACTTTCCTGCGCCACGAAGTGTTTGCTAAAAGCAAAAACATCAAAATGGTGGCAGAAAAACTGCGTGACGAAACCGCCATTGCCCGCGCCCGCGTCCTGCCTTATCAGTTGCTGACCGCGTATCAGGCAACATCTAATCAAATGCCGTCTGAAATCCGCGAAGCCCTGCAAGATGCGATGGAAACCGCCGTACAAAACGTACCGG
>NZ_JBQCXA010001482.1:0-474 GCF_051956855.1 Neisseria sp. P0021.S007 | reverse complement strand
GTTTGTTTCCAAACCGTCTTTCAGGCTGATTTCGATTTCACCATAATTTTCAGGCTGCACGATACGCACCAAGCCTTCTTTAGCCAATTCCAGCAATGCAATAAAATTGACCACCACATATGTCGCGCCCTGCTCCGGTTTAAACAAATCGCTGAACTTGCTGATACCGCTTTCGTTCAAACGACGCAAAATCGCTGTCATCTGCGCACGAACAGAAATGGTTTCCCGCACCACTTCATGACTGCACGTATGCTTGGCACGCGACAAAATACCCAACCAAGCCTGCGTCAAATCGGCAACGTACACTTCCGGCAACTTCGCTTCGACCGCAATTTCCAACGGCAGATACGCCCAAGCAAAATCACGTCCGGCACGCGGCAACGCATCCAAACCCTGAGCCGCCAGTTTCATCTGTTCGCAAGCCAACAGACGGCGCACCAACTCGGCACGCGGATCCGCCTCTTCATCCTCAAC
>NZ_JBQCXA010001481.1:0-475 GCF_051956855.1 Neisseria sp. P0021.S007 | reverse complement strand
ATACGCGATCACGTAATGGTTCAATAACGTCACCACCTTGAATGAATGGAGTCATCACCAAGCCACCGGCTGTACCACAGTCAGATTCAGTAATCACTAAATCTTGTGCTACGTCTACAAGACGACGTGTCAAGTAACCAGAGTTCGCAGTTTTCAATGCGGTATCGGCCAAACCTTTACGCGCACCGTGTGTCGAGATGAAGTACTGAAGTACCGTCAAACCTTCACGGAAGTTTGCTTTAATTGGGGTCTCAATGATCGAGCCATCTGGCTTCGCCATCAAACCACGCATACCGGCAAGCTGACGGATCTGCGCCGCACTACCACGGGCACCCGAGTCAGACATCATGTAAATCGAGTTGAATGATTTCTGTTTCTCGTCTTCACCTTGTTTGTTTTTCACAAGGGTATAAGACAAGTTATCCATCATCGCTTTCGCAACTTGGTCGTTAGTACGCGCCCAAATGTCGACAAC
>NZ_JBQCXA010001480.1:0-475 GCF_051956855.1 Neisseria sp. P0021.S007 | reverse complement strand
GTACGCTACGCCTCACGCGCCTACTACCCTATGTTGCTGGAAGCCGGGGTCAAAATTGCCATGTTTGAAGGTGGGCTCTTACATGCCAAAACCATGACCATTGACGAAGACTACTCCCTCTTCGGCACGGTCAACATGGACATGCGCAGCTTCTTCCTCAACCTCGAAATCAGCCTCGCCATCTACGACCGCGACATCACCAAACAAATCTGCAACCTGCAACGCGACTACCTCAAAAACAGCAGCTACATCACCGTCAAAGCATGGCAGCAACGCTCCAAATTCCGCGGGTTGATTGAAAACACCGTCCGCCTGATGAGTCCGCTGTTATAGGCAGGCTTACCGTTCGTACAAGACCAAAGGTCGTCTGAAAAGCTTGAAACCCTTTTCAGACGACCCTTTTGTTTGGATATAGTGGATTAACAAAAATCAGGACAAGGCAACGAAGCCGCAGACAGTACAAATAGTACGGAAC
>NZ_JBQCXA010001479.1:0-475 GCF_051956855.1 Neisseria sp. P0021.S007 | reverse complement strand
CCCGTAGCGTGGGCTTTGCCCACGAAAAACCACCGCCCAATCCATCTTTAAAAAAACCAAATAAAAAACGTCGTCTGAAAACCCAAGTCCGGCTTTTCAGACGACCCCTTTTGCCATCATCCGTAACACAATCTTTCCCCCGCGCAAACCGCTTCATTATAGTGGATTAACTTTAAATCAGGACAAGGCGACGAAGCCGCAGACAGTACAGATAGTACGGAACCGATTCACTTGGTGCTTCAGCACCTTAGAGAATCGTTCTCTTTGAGCTAAGGCGAGGGAACGCCATCCTGGTTTAAAGTTAATCCACTATATCACCCGACAGCGTTAACCCGACCGAAGTCGTCTGAAAAAAAGACCGAAACCGAGTACAATCCGCCACATGAAAAAACGCTCCAATCCCCTCCCGCTTTTAAACGGCGTCAAACCCAGCTATTTGGTGCTGCCGCACGAAAAATTGTTTTACGGCCTGCCC
>NZ_JBQCXA010001478.1:0-475 GCF_051956855.1 Neisseria sp. P0021.S007 | reverse complement strand
ATGCCATTCAGACGACCTTCTGGCGGCAGAGGAATCTGCTGCCGCCATCGGCAGGGACGGGTCATTTTATCAATATCCTTTATATTGGGCAAAAATGCGCCGTTTGTTTACATGGTTTTTACGAAAACCGCCGTGATGTTAGGACGCGCTGACAATTTATCAAAAACAGAATTTCCTTGATAAAACAGTACATTCCGCGCTTAAAACACCAGCAAGATACCCAACCTGTCTCGGCTTTTTACCTTGAATCTTCCATTTTCAGTATTCAAGGTCGTCTGAAAAATCTTACAACGCGCGGCGGAAGCTGACGGCTTTCAAAACATGGCTTCTGCCGACTTCTTCATCGCCCGCCAAATCTGCCAGCGTACGCGCCACGCGCATGATGCGGTGGAAGCTGCGGGCGGAGAGGGAGAGTTTTTCCAACAGGCTGCCCAAGGCTTCCTGCGCTTCTTTTTGGATGCGTGCGGACGTGTCG
>NZ_JBQCXA010001477.1:0-475 GCF_051956855.1 Neisseria sp. P0021.S007 | reverse complement strand
GTACCGATAGGCACCATGGCGCGGTCGCCGCCGTTGACGGCTGTCGTGAACTTGAAGAGTTTGTTTTTCAGGAAATGACCGAGGGTCGTACGCGTAATCGAGTATTTGTCCGGCTGCGGCGCAACCCAGCCGAACAGCTCTTTGCTGCGGCCTTCTTCGATAACGGAAATCTGATTGTGGTAGCGTCCCAAATAATCATGCGCGCCTTGTGCAATTGCGCCGTTCAATACCGAACCGGAAATCACGCGGTTGTCCGCGGCAACCAATTCACCGGCGGTAATTTGTGACACCTTCGCACCCAAAACGGTACGCAAGAGGCGCGGTTTGTTGACTTGCGGGCCGCCCAAAGCAACCACGCGCTCGGCGTTCAGACGACCTGTTACGAACAAACGTCCGATGGCAATCACGTCTTGATAATTGATTGTCCAAACGGTTTTATTCGCGCCGACAGGCTCGATGAAATGAATGTGCGTGC
>NZ_JBQCXA010001476.1:0-475 GCF_051956855.1 Neisseria sp. P0021.S007 | reverse complement strand
TGTGGATATAGCACACGCGCTCTGCGTCCACATTTTCTAAAAAGGCTTCGGGCGACAACAGGCCGTGATTGACGGCGTTGACGTAAATATTGTTCACATCCAAATGAATGCCGCAGTCGGCTTCACGGGCAACCGCGTTGAGGAACTCGACTTCGTTCATCTAGGCAAGCGGAGAATGCAGGTAGTAGGAGGTGTTTTCCACGGCGATGCGGCAGCCCAAACGGTCTTGCACTTCGCGGATACGGCGCGCGGTATGTTTCACCATCTCATCAGTGAAAGGCAGCGGCAACAAATCGTAAAGATGACCGCCGTCGTGGCAATAGCTCAAATGGTCGGAGAAAAACGTGCAGTCATAACGGCGCATCATTTCTTTGATTCCGTCTATCAAGGCAGTATCCAGCGGTGCTTGTCCGCCCAACGACATGGATAATCCGTGCAACGCCAGCGGCAGCCGTTCCGCCACGCGGTCAAACTG
>NZ_JBQCXA010001475.1:0-475 GCF_051956855.1 Neisseria sp. P0021.S007 | reverse complement strand
GTGCAACAGAACGCGCACGGCAGGATTATGAAGGACAACACTTACGGCAGCATGGAAGAAGATGCTATGCGCCGTGATTTTACCTGCAACGCGCTTTATTACGACCCGATTAAAGAAGAAATCGTCGATTTTCACCACGGCGTCGGCGATATTGCCGACCGCAAGCTGGTGATGATAGGCAATGCGGCAGAACGTTATCAGGAAGACCCTGTCCGCATCCTTCGTGCCGTGCGGTTGTCGGGCAAACTTGGGTTTGAAGTGGAAGAAAACACCGCCGCGCCGATTCCGGAGCAGGCAGGTCGTCTGAAACACGAACCCGTAGCGCGTCTGTTTGACGAAATCATGAAGCTGCTGTTTTCCGGTTATGCCAGAGAATGTCTGAAACGATTGAATACTCTCGGCGTTTCAGACGACGTCCATCCGCTTCTGACTGCGCTCAAATCGGCTGCAAAACCTGAAAACCGCATTATCTCGC
>NZ_JBQCXA010001474.1:0-475 GCF_051956855.1 Neisseria sp. P0021.S007 | reverse complement strand
ACGCGCAAGCAATGATGGCGGACATGTGCCCGTTTAAAATGGAAAAATACCGCTATCGGGTCGAATTTGAAGGCTTTGTATATGAAATCGATGAATATTTCGGCGACAATGCACCATTGATTGTGGCGGAAATTGAATTGCCGTCTGAAGATACCGAGTTCCCCAAACCGTCTTGGCTGGGTCAGGAAATCACGTCAGACGGGAAATTCACCAATGCGTATCTGAGCAAACATCCGTATTCGTCTTGGACGGAATAAGGGCGACAACCTCTCTGCACATACAAAAAAGGCATGTATCGAACATGCCTTTTTTCTTTTCAGACGGCCTGATTTGCCTTACCGATATTTGAATCAAGTTGCTTTCGACATACCGTTTCAAATATCGGGCTAGCCCGTGTGCTTTATCCGTGTAACCTTACGCCGGACGACAGGTCACCATATAGTTAACCTCGGTCGAGTCGCACAAGGAATAACGG
>NZ_JBQCXA010001473.1:0-475 GCF_051956855.1 Neisseria sp. P0021.S007 | reverse complement strand
GGTAAATGCCTTCTTGCGAAGGTTTGTTGTAGTAGGGAACAACAGATAAGGTGTAGTCCGCACCGGCTTGCTCGGCTGCTTCGGAAAGGGCGATGGCTTCGACAGTATTGTTGGCGCCTGTGCCGGCGATAACGGGAACGCGCTTGTTGACGTGTTTGACAGTGGCTTCAATAACGGCCAAATGTTCTTCGACAGGCAGGGTGGCTGACTCGCCGGTGGTACCGACTGCGACGATGCCGTCGGTGCCGTTTTCAATGTGCCAGTCGATTAAGTCATGAAGTTGTTCGTAGTTGATGCTGCCGTCTTGATTCATCGGAGTAATCAGGGCAACCAGACTGCCTTTTAACATACGGAAACCTTTAATTTTATGGTGTGGGTGGATTATTCATCGGATTGTAGCTTACTTTGTTGTTTGTGTGAAACATATCCGCTATGAGGCCGGGCCGTTTAATCGTGACTTGTCATTATCTTAATG
>NZ_JBQCXA010001472.1:0-475 GCF_051956855.1 Neisseria sp. P0021.S007 | reverse complement strand
CCCCGAAAGACCCCAAAATGACCATCACAGAAGAATACTCTATCGACATCCGCGTAACCGCCGAAACCACCCACACTGCCTACGGCCACCCCGTAGAGCACTACGGTTGCGACATCATCAACACCGACGGCGAACTCATTGTCGGACTTGTTCCCGAGTACAAAACTCCCATGGCGGCAGTCAAACAAGCACTGACAGCCCTAACTCAAAACGATCTGCAAAAAGCCTGCTGATTTAAACGGAGATAAAAATGAAACATTTTTCAATTAAAAAAAATCTTTTGAAAGCCGCCGCTGCCGCAGCAGCAAACAACGACCCAAGACATTACATCAACGGTGTTTTCCTCGATAAGGAAACAGGCGAAATCAAAGCAACCGACGGTCATGTACTTTGCATTATCAAACACGAAGAACTGAAAGAAATCGATGAAGACATCTTCATTCCAAACATTGTATTGGGCGCGGTTTTAAAAGAC
>NZ_JBQCXA010001471.1:0-476 GCF_051956855.1 Neisseria sp. P0021.S007 | reverse complement strand
CCCCAGTCAAACTGCCTACCATGCACGGTCCCCGACCCGGATTACGGGTCTGGGTTAGAACCTCAAAGACACCAGGGTGGTATTTCAAGGACGGCTCCACAGAGACTGGCGTCTCTGCTCCAAAGCCTCCCACCTATCCTACACAAGTGACTTCAAAGTCCAATGCAAAGCTACAGTAAAGGTTCACGGGGTCTTTCCGTCTAGCAGCGGGTAGATTGCATCTTCACAACCCCTTCAACTTCGCTGAGTCTCGGGAGGAGACAGTGTGGCCATCGTTACGCCATTCGTGCGGGTCGGAACTTACCCGACAAGGAATTTCGCTACCTTAGGACCGTTATAGTTACGGCCGCCGTTTCCTGGGGCTTCGATCCGATGCTTGCACATCTTCAATTAACCTTCCAGCACCGGGCAGGCGTCACACCCTATACGTCCACTTTCGTGTTAGCAGAGTGCTGTGTTTTTAATAAACAGTCGCA
>NZ_JBQCXA010001470.1:0-476 GCF_051956855.1 Neisseria sp. P0021.S007 | reverse complement strand
ATTCAAATTTGGCATCCCGTTACCACCAACAAGCCAACTACAAGGGCATTTCCGGCACCTTGGGCAAAGGCTCGTCCATCCACGACATCGCCATTGAACATTTTGAAGTAGGCATCTGGACCGGCGATTACGCCAAAGTGGACAATGAACACCCACTGCACTACACAGACGGACTGACCGTCTCCAACGCCCTCATTCGGAACAATCTCGCAGACGGCATTAATTTTGCGCAGGGAACCAGCCATTCGACCGTCATCAATGCCAATATCCGAGGCAACGGCGACGACGGTCTGGCGACATGGTCGAGCATTGCAGACCAAACAGAATCCAAAGTAGCTGAAAACAACCGTTTCCTGAACAATACCGTCGAACTCGGCTGGCGCGCGGCAGGTATCGGAATCTTCAGCGGCGCCGGACATGAAGTAGCCGGCAACCTGATTCGCGACAACACCGCATGGTCGGGCATACGCCTCAAC
>NZ_JBQCXA010001469.1:0-476 GCF_051956855.1 Neisseria sp. P0021.S007 | reverse complement strand
AATTGGGCTTGGGTCATTTGGAAAATGCCAAACCAGATGACGAAGAAGGCGAAACCGTTAGCGATGATGAAGATGGCGACGATGAAGATGAAGACGATTCAGGTAGCGACTCTGAAGCCATATCCGCTGCCCATTTGGCCGAACTGAAGCAAAAAGTTTTGGAACACTTCGCCTTTATCGAGAGCGAATACGGCAAAATGATCAAGCAGTTGGAAAAACACGGTAGTCAGCACGCCAACTACCTGAAACACCGTGATGCCATTGCCAACAAACTGTTGGAAGTCCGTTTCGCTACACGTCAAATCGAAAACCTGAGCAGCAACCTGCGCAGCCGCGTTGAAAACATCCGCAAACTCGAACGCGAAATCCGCGACATCTGTATCGACCGCGTCCGCATGGAGCGCGACTACTTCATCAAAAACTTCCTGCCAGCCAGTACCGATTGGGAATGGGTAGAAGAAGAAGTAGCCAAAGGC
>NZ_JBQCXA010001468.1:0-476 GCF_051956855.1 Neisseria sp. P0021.S007 | reverse complement strand
ATCTGAAATTAAAGGGGTCGCACCGCAAACCAACCCTTCCCGACAAAACGGTTTTTAACTCGAAAAACCATACATTCAAGACTCAACGTGGCAAGACCGGATACCTTACCAGTATTTCCGATTTTCAATGACCGTTTTACAAATCAAGCATCTACATATCCAATCATCCGTTTTTCAAATTTCAGACGACCCCTATACAACGCCCACACCATGACTGCCAACCGCACCCTCATCATCTCCGTCTTCATCGTCGCCAGTTGCGGCCTTGCCTACGAACTCATCATCGCCGCGTTGGCGAGCTATCTTTTGGGCGACAGCATTTTGCAGTTTTCTTCCGTCATCGGACTTTATCTTTTCTCGATGGGCATAGGCGCGCACCTGACCCGCTACATCAAAGACGAAGACGTGTTGCACCGCTTTACCGAAATCGAACTTCTGGTCGGCATCATCGGCGGCATTTCCGCGCTGGCATTGTT
>NZ_JBQCXA010001467.1:0-476 GCF_051956855.1 Neisseria sp. P0021.S007 | reverse complement strand
GCATTTACAGTGCCTCAAGCTGAGATTGCCGGCAAGCAGGAAAAATATACTCATCGCGAAGCGGCCAATAACGGCTTCTTTAAATTCTTTGCAGCCGCTGCCAGCGTGTGTGCCATTGCTGTGACGGCATGGCAGTTTACGCCGCAAACTTCTCGTGACGCTATGCCGGTTGCCGAGAAGTCTAATATTCAGCCAGCACAAGATATCATTCCAGTAAGCGGTACGCCTGACGATAAAGCGGCTTCCGAGCCTGGCGAGACCGTTGTACCAAATGCGGCAAAAGACGGCAAAATTGAAAACCGTCCGACTGTCCGTACCGATCAAAAAAATGAGCAGCAGACTGTTGTACAGTAAAAAATGAAATCATGCAAAACCCTTGCTTTATGGCAAGGGTTTTTATTTTTTCAGTAAAACCGTCAGGCCGTCTGAAAGCATAGCTTCAAAGAAGTCAAAACAGTTATAATGCGCTCCATGAA
>NZ_JBQCXA010001466.1:0-476 GCF_051956855.1 Neisseria sp. P0021.S007 | reverse complement strand
AAGGTATGGCGTGTGGCGCGCTGGCGGCTGGCGCAGCCGGTTTGAAGCTGCACTTTGGCAAGTTCCAAATACCAGTCGCAATAGTCGTTCCATACGAAGCTGTACAGGGTTTCCGCCGCCAAATCAAAGCGGTAGGTTTCGTAGGCTTGCGTTACTTGCTCGATGGTCTGATTCAGACGACCTATGATCCACATATCGGGGAAGGAGTAGCCGCGCGGTTCGGTGGCGGTTACGCCGTAGCCGCAGTCTTGGTTTTCGGTGTTCATCAAGACGAAGTTGGTGGCGTTCCAGATTTTGTTGCAGAAGTTGCGATAGCCTTCGGCGCGTTTGAAGTCGAAGTTGACCGAACGCCCCAAGCTGGCGTAGCTTGCCATGGTAAAGCGCAATGCGTCCGCGCCCATGCTGGGGATGCCTTCTGGGAAGAGTTTTTTCGTGGCTTCTTCCACTTTCGGCGCGGTTTCGGGTTTGCGCAGACC
>NZ_JBQCXA010001465.1:0-476 GCF_051956855.1 Neisseria sp. P0021.S007 | reverse complement strand
TCGCCAACCGTTGGCTTTCCTGACGGATGTGCTGTTCCAATAAAGCACGGTTTTCATTGAGTCCGTGTATGGCTTGCTCAAACGATTGTCTGTTTTCGTTCAAGGTATGGATGGTGTGTTCGAGCGACTGTTTTTCCTGCTGCAAGGTATCGATTTGTTTTTTCAGCAGTTCGATTTGTTTTTCTTGTTCTTTCGATTGCTCTTCTGCTGCCTGGCTGCGCACCATCAACTGCATCAACATGTCGATTTGCTGTTGCAGAGACTCGGTCTGCTTGGCAGACAGTTCGGTTTGTTGCAGCAGTTTTGCCATTACATGCTGCAATTCTTGGTTTTGATTTTGCATATTGGTATTGTCTTCTCGCAATTGAAGGTTTAATTCGGATAAAGATTGGATTTGTTGTTCTAGTAAGGATATTTTTTGAATACAGTCGGAATATCCCAAATGATGTTGCATAAACAGCGCGCGGTTTTTCTCG
>NZ_JBQCXA010001464.1:0-476 GCF_051956855.1 Neisseria sp. P0021.S007 | reverse complement strand
ATGCACGTTCGAGCCGTTCCGCTGATTCAGGAGCAGACCGAGCTGCTGATGCTGTATGTCCGCTCATTGCGTGAAGTGGCTGCGGAGGCCATGTCCACCAAGCTGACTTCGCTCGGACAGTTGACTGCCAACCTTGCCCACGAAATCCGCAACCCGATGTCCGCCATCCGTCATGCCAGCGATTTGTTGCAAGAGGGTGATGAGGCAGATCCGCTCAAGGCCAAGCTCTACAACATCATCGACAGCAATATCCAACGCATCGACAAGATGTTGGAAGATGTATCCCTGCTTAACAAACGAGACAACATCAGCCGCCAGCCGATTAATCTGATGAAATTCTGGTTGGAGTTCAAGCAGGAATTTACCTTGAACAATCCCGATGCCATCGGCTGTCTGCGCATGAATATGGACGGCAACAACCTGACCGTATTGGTTGACTCCATGCATTTGCAGCAAGTGATGTGGAACTTGTGCAA
>NZ_JBQCXA010001463.1:0-476 GCF_051956855.1 Neisseria sp. P0021.S007 | reverse complement strand
CGCCTCAAAGCCTTGGGTTACACCTTCGAATCGCAAACCGATACCGAAGTCATCGCCCACAGCGTCAACCACGAATACACACAAAACGGCGGCAAACTGTTTGAAGCCGTACAAGCTGCGACTGCCCGTTTCCACGGCGCATACGCTATTGCCGTTATCGCACAAGACAACCCTGAACAAATGGTTGTTGCGCGCATGGGCTGCCCGCTGTTGGTGGCCTTGGGCGACCAAGAAACCTTTATCGCTTCCGACGTATCCGCTGTGATCGCCTTTACCCGCCGCATCGCTTACTTGGAAGACGGCGACATAGCCCTGCTGAACGCAAACGGCATCGAAAAACTGCTCGACAAAACCGGTGCGCAAACCGAACGCGCGATTAAAGTGTCCGAATTATCTTTGGCTTCTTTGGAGTTGGGCCCATACAGCCACTTCATGCAAAAAGAAATCCACGAACAACCCCGCGCCATCGCCGATAC
>NZ_JBQCXA010001462.1:0-477 GCF_051956855.1 Neisseria sp. P0021.S007 | reverse complement strand
AAACATGACCCAGCGACGGGTCGGCAAGCAAAACCGTATTGCCGTCTATACCGCGCAATACCGAAAAATGATCGTCCTTGCGGTATTTCAAATACACGATGACGGGGATTTTCAACTTCGCGAGCTGCTCGAAAGACAGGGCATAGCCTTTCGCCTCAAAACCCAAATCGGGCATGATGCGCTGCATATCCTCAAACGACGCGCGCATTTGCTCCTTATCCAGTTTTTTCAACACTTCTTCCTCCGTCAGCTTTTGCCCGTAAAAATTGTTCAAAAGCGTCGCCACCGAAGCCGCCCCGCAGGAAAAATCCAAATCCTGTTTTACAATATTGAAATCGCGCCTCTCTTTCCAACTTTGCACTTTGATTTTTCCGTAAACAACAGGATTATCGTTAAACATAGGTGCAGCATTCAGAAGACCGGATAAAGAAACGGCAATCGGCACTGACAGACAAATACGTTTTAATATCATCGTAC
>NZ_JBQCXA010001461.1:0-477 GCF_051956855.1 Neisseria sp. P0021.S007 | reverse complement strand
GTTTTGGATAAAACAGTCAAAGGTCTGGCGGCACGGCAAAGCCTGCTTGGCGAAACGTTGCAAAATCCTCTACGGATGAGCCGCAAACGTGTTGGCGAACTTAGACGAGAATATGACCAGCTTGGTCAGACTATCGCCAAAATTAACCGCAAACGCAGCCTCGTTGCTGATTTGCAGCAGCAGAAACAGGCTCATTACGACCGCCGCCGCGCGATCAAAGACGAATTTTGGGGAGCAGCCGGAGCTGTGGCGGGGGTGGCATTCCCGGTGAAACTGGCCGTCGAATTTGAATCGGCAATGGCAGATGTCAAAAAGGTCGTTGATTTTGATACGCCCAAGCAGTTTAAGGAAATGGAACAGGACATTTTGCGCCTGACACGCACTATCCCTATGGCAGGGACAGAGCTGGCAAAAATCACTGCATCAGGCGGTCAGCTGGGCGTGGCGCGCAAAGACTTGCCTAAATTCACAGAGACC
>NZ_JBQCXA010001460.1:0-477 GCF_051956855.1 Neisseria sp. P0021.S007 | reverse complement strand
GGTCGATGATGAGGTCGTCTGAGCCCTGAGCCATTGCGTTGATGGTCAAATCGCGGCGCATCAAATCCTGCTCCAGCGTAACGTCTTTGTCGGCGTGGAAACTGAAACCGGCGTAGCCCTTGGCGGTTTTGCGCTCGGTACGGGCGAGGGCGTATTCTTCGTGGGTGTCGGGATGGAGGAACACGGGAAAATCTTTGCCGACCGGCTGGAAGCCTTGCGCCAACATAGTTTGCGCATCGGCACCGACGACCACCCAGTCGCGGTCTTTGACGGGCAAACCTAAAAGATAATCACGGACGGCGCCGCCGACGAGGTAGGTTTTGATGGTGTGTGTTTTCTGAGTCATTGAATTGGTCTTTGGTAACAATCAGAATGTATAGTGGGTTAACTTTAAACCACTACGGCGTTGCCTCGCCTTAGCTCAAAGAGAACGATTCTCTAAGGTGCTGAAGCACCAAGTGAATCGGTTCCGTACTA
>NZ_JBQCXA010001459.1:0-477 GCF_051956855.1 Neisseria sp. P0021.S007 | reverse complement strand
GTATCCGCCTCATCTGCAGACGGCCAAGCCCTGACTTTCAGCGGCGTGGGCGTTTATCATCCCGCACTTTTCAAAGATACCCCGGCGCATCAGGCTGCCAAACTTGCCCCTCTGTTGCGTCAAGCCATGAGCCAAAGCCAAATCAGCGGCGAACACCACAACGGCCTTTGGTTGGACGTCGGCACAGTCGAACGCCTGCAAGAAGCCGACCGTGTCGCCCAAAGCTGGTAAAACAAAAGGGGCGTATCCGATACGTCCCTTTCAATATCAAAGGCCGTCTGAAAATATTGACCAACTCAGTTTTCAGACGGCCTTAATCTATCATCAAGCTTTAGCCAATTTCTTTTCTTTCTTCATTCCCAACAAGCCATTGACAATCATCACGCACAATCCCGACCAAATCAGGCCATAGCCGATCAATGCGCCTTTTTGCACCGGCTCACCCAGCCATACAATCGACACAATAAAAAGCAATAC
>NZ_JBQCXA010001458.1:0-478 GCF_051956855.1 Neisseria sp. P0021.S007 | reverse complement strand
GTGTACCACGTTGTTTTCAAGCGTTGGATTTCGCGTTCGATGGCTTCGCGTTTTTCGTTGAACATGCGCCATTGCTCTTCACCCACCAAGCCGATTTTGTAGCCGTCTTCGGTCAGGCGCATATCGGCGTTGTCTTCCCTGAGTTGCAGGCGGTATTCGGCGCGGCTGGTGAACATGCGGTAGGGTTCGTTCACGCCTTTGGTGATGAGGTCGTCCACCAATACGCCGAGATAGGCTTGTTCGCGGCGCAACAGGAGCGGATCTTGTTCGCGGATGTATTGCACGGCATTTGCGCCTGCGAGCAGGCCTTGCGCGGCGGCTTCTTCGTAGCCGGTCGTGCCGTTGATTTGTCCGGCAAAGAAGAGGCCTTGGATGGTTTTGGTTTCGAGGCTGGCTTTAAGGTTGCGCGGATCGAAATAGTCGTATTCGATGGCGTAGCCGGGGCGCAGGATATGGGCGTTTTCAAGGCCTTTCATGC
>NZ_JBQCXA010001457.1:0-478 GCF_051956855.1 Neisseria sp. P0021.S007 | reverse complement strand
CGTGATGGCGGTACGCACTTGACCGCGCTGCGCCAAGTGATGACCCGCACCATCAACAACTATATCGAAGCCAACGAAGTAGCCAAAAAAGCCAAAGTGGAAACCGCCGGCGACGATATGCGTGAAGGCCTGACCTGCGTTTTGTCCGTCAAACTGCCCGACCCGAAATTCTCATCGCAAACCAAAGACAAACTGGTTTCCAGCGAAATCGGCCCCGTCGTCAACGAAGTCATCAACCAAGCCTTGACCGACTTCCTCGAAGAAAACCCGACCGAAGCCAAAATCATCACCAGTAAAATCGTCGATGCCGCGCGCGCGCGCGAAGCCGCCCGCAAAGCACGCGAAATTACCCGCCGCAAAGGCGTGATGGACGGTTTGGGCCTGCCGGGCAAACTTGCCGACTGCCAAGAAAAAGACCCTGCCCTGTCCGAACTCTACCTCGTCGAGGGCGACTCCGCAGGCGGTTCCGCCATGCAAG
>NZ_JBQCXA010001456.1:0-478 GCF_051956855.1 Neisseria sp. P0021.S007 | reverse complement strand
TAATAGCCGTTGGCAGTCGGTTCGTCGATGGTAACGGCCACAATCACGCGTGGATTTTTAGCCGGAGCAAAACCGATAAACGTACCGACGTGTTTGTTGTCCACATAGCGACCATTGACCAGTTTACGCGCTGTACCGGTTTTCGCACCTACGTCGAAACCATCCACAGCACCGGCAGTACCGGTACCGCCGGCTTCAGTAACGGAAACCATCAACTCGCGCACTTTTTTCGCAGTAGAGGCTTTGATGACGCGCTTGCCTTTAGGGGCAACCGCTTGTTTTTCAAAGCTGACCGGCAACAATTCGCCATCATGGGTCAAGACAGTATAGGCTCGCGCCAATTGCAACAGGCTTAATTGCAGGCCATAACCGAAAGACATGGTTGCCTGTTCGATTTTTTGCCATCTGCGCCAGCTTCTCAACAAACCTGCAGTCTCACCAGGAAAGCCTGAATGCATGCGCACGCCTACACCTAAAT
>NZ_JBQCXA010001455.1:0-479 GCF_051956855.1 Neisseria sp. P0021.S007 | reverse complement strand
GATGTTGTCCGTGCATTGGAATTAATTTATTAAGCATATATTATGTCAGATCCCACATTACGCTATTATGAAGAAGAGATGCGGTATCTCAAAGAGGCGGGATTAGAGTTTTCAAAGGCCCACCCTGATCGTGCCGCAATGCTGAATTTAGACAGGGTAGGTACGCGCGATCCTTATGTAGAAAGACTGTTTGAAGGCTTTGCTTTTTTGACAGGGAGAATCAGACAAAAATTAGATGATGACTTTCCGGAATTGACGGAGGGATTGGTCCATATGCTGTGGCCGCATTATCTGAGGATGATTCCTTCTCTGACTGTTTTGGAATTAATTCCGGACAATAAAAAGTTGCAAGGAGGACAGGTCGTCAAAAAAGGATTGTCCGTTCAGTCCGAACCTATCAATATCAACGATAGATTGACCAGATGCTTGTATCGGACCACTGCTGATGTTGCGCTCCAGCCTTTGAGCATATTGCATAC
>NZ_JBQCXA010001454.1:0-479 GCF_051956855.1 Neisseria sp. P0021.S007 | reverse complement strand
GGGTAAAGCAGCCGATGCGACTCAAGAAGCTGCCGACAAATTGAAAGACGCTGCTAAATAAGCTGGTGTTTGATATTTGAAAAGGCCGTCTGAAATGTTCAGACGGCCTTTTTATATCGGCAGATTATTTTTTCTCTTGCTGACGCGTGTACACCAAAGAAGTCAGGATGGACGCGCCCAGTGCGCCGAAGACGACGGACAGGGAAATGGAAATCGGGATATGTACCCAGTGCATAATCAGCATCTTGATACCGATAAAGCTCAACACGAAAGCCAAGCCGTATTTGAGGAAAATAAAGCGTTCGGCAAAGTCTGCCAGTAAGAAGTACATGGCACGCAGGCACAAAATGGCAAAAATGTTGGAAGTGAGGACGATGAAAGGGTCAGTGGTTACGGCGAAAATAGCAGGGATGCTGTCCACGGCGAAGATGATGTCGCTCAATTCGATCATAATCAATACCAGCAAAAGCGGCTTAGCG
>NZ_JBQCXA010001453.1:0-479 GCF_051956855.1 Neisseria sp. P0021.S007 | reverse complement strand
TAATAACAATTATCATTTGCAAATTTTGAAATTATCCGTATAATGCAATTCATCGAAACGAAATCAACGCACTACAGAACGAAAGGAGAAGAAAATGCCTGAAAATATTTTCCAGCAAGTCTCTCTCGACATTCTGAGACTGCACCAACATACCATCCGCTCTCTTTTGGCAACCCAGTGTTGCGATGATTGCGAAGTACATGATGCCGTATATGTTACGCTCGATGGTCGTTATTATGTTTGGCTTCCCTGCATGGGTAAATCGGAGCAACCGCAAACCGGCATCCTCCTGATTGAAGATGAAGACAGCCATTCCCGTTTAAGCTGGGTCGCCAGCACTCGGGAGGTTAAACAAAAAGACAGTTTGTACAGCCGCGTCGTTTCCGTTTTACAACGCAAAATGCAGAAGGCAAAAGAAAAGTTTATTCATGCGTCTGATGCCCGTTTGCTTGAACTGACACCGCAGCAAGGTCGTTTGA
>NZ_JBQCXA010001452.1:0-479 GCF_051956855.1 Neisseria sp. P0021.S007 | reverse complement strand
CCAGACCCCTTCCTCCGCTTTTCAGACGACCTCCTGCCCGCTATAATACGCTTGCAAATTATTTGCATTATCATTTAACTTAGGAGAAACGAATGAGCACCCGTACTGAACACGACACCATGGGCAATGTCGAAGTCCCGTCCGAAGCCTATTGGGGCGCGCAGACTCAGCGCAGCTGCAACAATTTCAAAATCGGCGGCGAAACCCTGCCGCAGCCGTTGATTCATGCTTTGGCACTGGTGAAAAAAGCCGCAGCCGCGACCAATGTTTCCCTCGGCAGGATTAAGCCTGAGCAGGCGGATTTGATTACGCAGGCGGTGGACGACGTGTTGAACGGCAAGCTCGACGGGCAGTTCCCCTTAGTGGTTTGGCAGACCGGCTCCGGCACGCAGTCCAATATGAACATGAACGAAGTGCTGGCAAACCGCGCCAACGAAATCGCCGGTACGGGTTTGGCGGCGTATCAGCCCGTCCATCCC
>NZ_JBQCXA010001451.1:0-479 GCF_051956855.1 Neisseria sp. P0021.S007 | reverse complement strand
ATAGAAAACACCGCGCCCGTGTTCTACCACCTCGGCGATACGTCCGAAATCGCCTTTATGCTCAACACGCTTGCCCGACGCTATTCAATCATCTACGCCGTCGGCGTTTCTTTGGGGGGTAATGCTTTGGCCAAATATTTGGGCGAGCAGGGCAGCAATGCCGTTCCGCGCGCTTCTGCCGTCGTTTCTGCACCGGTTGATGCCGTAGCGGCAGGTACGCGTTTTGATCAGGGCATGACGCGACTGATTTACACGCGCTATTTTTTGAATTCACTGTTGCCGAAAGCCCAGGCGATTCCCCGGTTTCAGACGGCCTTAAGCCAGCAAAACTGCAAAACGCTTGGCGATTTTGACGACCGCTTTACCGCGCCGCTACACGGTTTTGCCGACCGCCACGATTACTACCGCCGCAATTCCTGCAAACCGTTTCTGAAAGGCGTGGATACGCCGTTGCTGTTGCTTAATGCCGTCAACGACCC
>NZ_JBQCXA010001450.1:0-479 GCF_051956855.1 Neisseria sp. P0021.S007 | reverse complement strand
TATTCTGGTTTTGCTGATTGCCATCTCCTTAATGAACGGCAACAATAATCCTGCCAAGCCCAAAATCGACCCCAATTCAGAAGAGCATCACCATGAGCAACAAATCCGCCGCAATGAAAAAGCCATTGCCGTCGTACCCATTGCCATTCCGATTACCATCGGTCCCGGCGGTATTTCTACCGTCATCATTTACTCCTCTGCCGCCAAAAATTACAGCGATATTGCCCTAATTATCATCTCCGGCTTTTTGGTCAGCCTGATTTGCTATTTCATTCTGGTCGTGGCCGGACGCATCAGCAAACGCTTGGGCACTACCGGCCTGACCATCCTCAACCGCATCATGGGCATGATGCTTGCCGCCATTTCCGTAGAGATTATTGTTGCCGGCTTAAAATCCATTTTCCCCCAACTGGTCGCTTGAAGTACAATCATCACAATAAAAGGCCGTCTGAAACATTTTCAGACGGCCTCATAAAAAC
>NZ_JBQCXA010001449.1:0-479 GCF_051956855.1 Neisseria sp. P0021.S007 | reverse complement strand
ATACTACCGCGCAGCCGACAACACCACAACAAAAGGCGTGGAACTCTCTGTCGGCGGCCGTCTGAGCGAAAAATGGCTGCTGAATGCATCTTATGCACGTTCCAAAATTAAAGACAGCGAAGGGGTTCAACTGCATCCGTCTTATCCGGTTCATCTGTTCAAACTCTTTACCGCGTATGATGTGACCGACCGTTTGAACGTGGGTGCCAACGTCAACTGGCAAAGCCGCAGCCACACGCTGGATGAATACCCTGCAGACATCAATCCAGCCGCCGCCGCTGCATTGACCCAACGTCCGTACGCAACGCTGGACTTGACCGGTCATTACAAAATCGGCAAATCCACCCGCATCAGTTTGGACTTTGAAAACGTCTTTAACAAACGCTATCGCACCATGCCGGATATTCACGTTTACGGCACGCCGCGTAGTGTGACTGCAACAGTTAAACATACGTTCTAATTGAAAAGAAAAGTAGGAC
>NZ_JBQCXA010001448.1:0-479 GCF_051956855.1 Neisseria sp. P0021.S007 | reverse complement strand
GCTGGCGCGTTTGCAGGCGGCGGAAATCCTGTTGCCCGAAGGCAAAAGCCTGCCTGACGGTTTTCAGACGACCTCCGCCAACATTACGCGCCTGAACTCGTGGCAGTTTGCCGCCGACGCCGGCGCGAAATTGTTGACCGAATACTTCGGCTGCCAAGACTTGCATGGCTTCGGTTTGGACGGCAAGGAACACGAAGCCGCCGTCGGTGCGGCGGGCGCGCTGTTGAACTACATCCGCCTGACGCAAAACCTGATGCCGCAACACCTCGACGGCATTTCGCTCGAAACCGACAGCCAATATATCGGCATGGACGCCGCCACGCGCCGCAATCTCGAAATCACGCAAACCCTCTCCGGTAAAAAATCACCAACCCTGTTTTCCATACTCGACGGCTGCGCCACCCACATGGGCAGCCGCCTCTTGGCACTCTGGCTGCACCACCCCTTACGCAGCCGAGCCCACATCTGCGCCCGCCAAG
>NZ_JBQCXA010001447.1:0-480 GCF_051956855.1 Neisseria sp. P0021.S007 | reverse complement strand
TGATATTCCTTGAAGTTGGGGCGCATGGGGCATTTTGTCCTGTCATCGGATTTCGGTTTTCCGATTGGGTCGGAACAAGATGACGGGTATTGGGCAGGGGCTTATGGTAACATTCAGCTTGATTGTCTGCCACAGCAGGCGGGCTGTTTTTGAAAAAATGCGGAAACTATTTTTACGCGTCATTGTCATATTGAGTTTAGGTCGTCTGAATATTATTGGAACTGCATCATGAGCAAAAATACCGATTATCCGGTTACTTCTGCCGTCCGTTTCTTGCGTACACATCAAATTGATTTTGAGCCTTATATTTATGTTTATGAAGAACACGGCGGGACGGGGCAGTTTGCACAGTTGTTCGGCGTGGACGAGCATCGGGTGGTCAAAACCATCGTGCTGCAAAACGAAGCGAAGAAAGGGTTGGTCGTAGTGATGCACGGCGATAGGCAGATTTCGACCCGCAATCTGGCGCGCGATTTGGGC
>NZ_JBQCXA010001446.1:0-480 GCF_051956855.1 Neisseria sp. P0021.S007 | reverse complement strand
ATATCCAACTCGTACGCCACCAGCCGGTAGATTTCCACTTCCACCGTTGCAAAACGTTCGCCGCCGAGCAGTAAGGCCAGTCCGAAGCCTGAAAAACAATATAAAAACACCAGACACGCGCCACCGGCAACCCACGCGCGCACCACCGGCCATTCGACCCAGACAAACCGCCGCCACGCGTCCGCGCCCAAAGATTGTGCCGACAGCAACCGCGCCTGCGGCACACGCATAAATCCCTGATACGCCGAGCGCACCAAAACCGGCAGGTTGAAAAACACGTTGCCGTAAATCAGCAGCCACGGCGTGTCCTGCCAACCTGCCGCCAGCATACCGTGTGCGCCAAATAAAGCCAGTACGCCCATGCCCGCCACCAAAGTCGGCATTACGAAAGGCAGCATCAGCAGGCGCAAAACCGTGCGCCGTCCGGCAAAATCCATCCGCGCCAGCACCCACGCCGCAGGCACGCCCAAAGCTGTAACC
>NZ_JBQCXA010001445.1:0-480 GCF_051956855.1 Neisseria sp. P0021.S007 | reverse complement strand
GCACGGATATCGTATGCGCGGCGTGGTGCATTTTTGAGTGTGGCTGAGCCATAACTTGCTGAATCGTCGATATAATCCTCAGTTATATATTGTACACTTCCTGTGTAATCTGTTTTACCGCGCGAATAACGGCCTTCTAATTTTGCCGCATGGCGATCGTTGAAACGGTATTTTACGCCGGCATTAATAGACCATAAGTTGCCTTTTTGCTGCATTAAGCGACTACCATCTTGTTCGTATTCGCGATAGGTCTCGTTGTAATATTCGCTGCCAACGGTAAATTCAACAGGGCGGGCAGCCTGTGTACTTACGGCAGCAGAGAGTGCTAACACTGCAAAACAGAAATGAGCAGAATTTTTCATATAAATTCCTTTTACTTTATGAAAGCCAATGTGATAATTTGACAATACAGCATGATGAATTTCTAGGATTTGGTAAATATTAACAGGTGTAGTGAACGCTTGGTATGGTGTTTAATGA
>NZ_JBQCXA010001444.1:0-480 GCF_051956855.1 Neisseria sp. P0021.S007 | reverse complement strand
GAATAGGCCGTCTGAAACATTTATAATCCCTGTTTCAGACGGCCTTTAGATTAACGATATCCATATGAAACCCAGATTTATTACCCTTGACGGCATAGACGGCGCAGGCAAATCCACCAACCTCGCCGTAATGAAAGCATGGTTTGAGAAACACCAACTGCCCGTATTGTTTACGCGCGAACCGGGAGGCACTCCGGCCGGAGAAGCATTGCGTGAAATCCTGCTCAACCCTGCCACCCAAGTCAGCCTGCGTACCGAAACTCTGCTGATGTTTGCCGCCAGACAGCAACACTTGGAAACGGTCATTCTGCCTGCCCTGAGAAACGGCACTCATGTGGTTTCCGACCGCTTTACTGATGCAACGTTTGCCTATCAAGGAGGTGGGCGCGGTGTTCCCTTGCAAGATATTGCCACGCTTGAGCATTGGGTACAGGACGATTTCCGCCCAGATTTAACTTTGCTGTTGGATGTGCCTTTGGA
>NZ_JBQCXA010001443.1:0-481 GCF_051956855.1 Neisseria sp. P0021.S007 | reverse complement strand
GCCCCGCACCAACTCGACCATACCGTACTTTTCAGACGACCTATTTGGGTTCGAGCAAAGTGAACGTGCAAAGTCATCTGAAGACGATGCAGGAAAAGGTAAAGGGGGACTATTTTGCCAAGGTCTCTATTTAGCCAAAATAGTCTTAGAAAAATACAAAAAGGTCGTCTGAAAACAGAAACCCAATCCTGTTTTCAGACGACCTCTTAGATTGTCAATCAACTTAATTAGTGATGATGACCGTGCGGGCCATGAACGTGGCCGTGTGCGATTTCTTCTTCAGTCGCATCGCGTACGCCGTCAACCGTTGCTTTAAACAAAATTTTCATGCCGGCAAGCGGATGGTTGCCGTCTACTACGGCTTTGCCGTCCGCTACGTCGGTTACGCGGTAAATCAATACGTCGCCAGTTTCAGGATCATCGGCTTCAAACATCATGCCTACTTCAACATCGACAGGGAATGCGTTGACATCTTCAATAC
>NZ_JBQCXA010001442.1:0-481 GCF_051956855.1 Neisseria sp. P0021.S007 | reverse complement strand
GGTTTGGCTGGTGATGACGAATAATGAATTGAAGAAGATTGGAGGCTGAGGGGAAGGCCAGCCTTGCCTGCGATTTTGACTATGTGCATAGGACAGGGAAGGCTCGATTACTGAAATAATGGAGGATAAAAAAAGAAGGGCTGCCCAAGGGGGCAACCCTGAAACTCCTGCAGCTGGGAGTAATTAGCAAGAGATTACGACACTTAAAACAAAAATTCACTCATTTCAAAGCATGAAGCTTTAATATCTAAGCAATACGGTTTCAACCGCTCAAACCCCTTCGATACGGAGAAACACAACATATATGGGAAAATCCGACAAAGTGGTTTGAAGCAATTCAGATGAACGGTCTGTAATGCAGATAACCGGATGTCTTTAGATGAACGGTATAATATCAGGATAAACGGAACATTACTAGTGAATATTATAAAAAATTAGAATAATTCATTTAGTAATTGATTTTATTGAATAAAAATATGAC
>NZ_JBQCXA010001441.1:0-481 GCF_051956855.1 Neisseria sp. P0021.S007 | reverse complement strand
CTCCATATCGCGTGCCTTGTCCAGCATACGGGCAAACTCGGCTTGGCGGATATTTTGATGTAATTCGGATGATAAATCGTTAGACGGGGAAAAATCGGTCCGCATAAAAATATCTCGGCTGTCGTAAGCAATTCGGCTGCTGATTTTTTTCTCCCGATACCATTTTTTCCATTTTTCAAATGCTGCCAAACCTGCTTCATCACTCCATTGCACGCGCCAATCATTGTCCGAACCTGAACGTACAGATAGGGTAATCCCCAATCCATTGCGCTGTTGATCGGCAGGATAATTGTCGCCTTTTGCCACTTTTTCCGCGTGTTTTGCCAAACGGCGTACATTGCCAAGCGGCGTGCTGATTTGGCAAATCGCCAAACCGACGGACAATGTGGGTGCTTTTTCTGCTTTCAAAACATCTGACACTTTTTTCAGGCAGGCTGAAAATGCTTGCCGCAACGCGTCCGCGCAATCAACCGCCTTATCC
>NZ_JBQCXA010001440.1:0-481 GCF_051956855.1 Neisseria sp. P0021.S007 | reverse complement strand
CATTTTGACAGCGCAACCATTCGATCAAACCTGTACTGAGCTTTTCTTCAATATCGTGAAAACATGCGCCGTAAGGATGTAACTCAGGATCAATGCCTTTCCAAACACAATAATCGTATTCCTTGGCTGAAGGCAGGCCATCCAACAATTCATAGCCATATGTTCCAACCATCGCATGTGACACCCAAGTCAAATCCGCATCGGGTAAACCCGTCGGTTTTAACATATCAACAGGATTATCCACAAGCCATTTTGCCGCAACATGATGCGCATCTTTCGTCATCACGCGTAAATCCGCCAATGCAGCTTGGGCATTGAGTTCATCCGCAATCAGATGACCTTCGGCAACAGGCAATTCTTTCGGACACAAAGGCGTAAACGTTTTTTGTGCATCGACATCGATAGAAACAATCATGGATTAATTTAACCTATTGATTTCATTTTACATTATTCAAATTGAGCATTTATTACCCATGTACGT
>NZ_JBQCXA010001439.1:0-481 GCF_051956855.1 Neisseria sp. P0021.S007 | reverse complement strand
ATGTATATCGACGAAACACCGGGCTTGACCGCACTTGAACTGCGCGCCCGCGCCCGCCGCCTTGCACGCCAGTTCAACGGAAAATTGGGCTTAATCGTAATTGACTACCTGCAATTAATGGCAGGATCAGGACGTTCGGACAACCGCGCCTCAGAACTCGGCGAAATTTCGCGCTCCCTCAAAGCCTTGGCGAAGGAGCTGCAAGTTCCCGTCATTGCCTTGTCGCAGTTGAGCCGTACCGTAGAGCAACGTACCGACAAGCGTCCAATGATGTCCGACTTGCGGGAATCCGGTGCCATCGAGCAGGATGCTGACCTGATTATGTTTATGTACCGTGATGAATACTATAACCAAGAATCGCCCATGAAAGGACTCGCGGAATGTATTATCGGTAAACACCGTAACGGTCCTGTCGGGAAAGTATTCCTCACTTGGATGGGACAATTTACCAAATTCGACAATGCAGCCTACATACCCGAAT
>NZ_JBQCXA010001438.1:0-481 GCF_051956855.1 Neisseria sp. P0021.S007 | reverse complement strand
AAGAAACCACCCTGTCCGATTGGGATATTTCCCGCGATGCACCGTATTTCGGTTTTGAAATCCCCGACGCGCCGGGCAAATACTTCTATGTCTGGCTGGACGCGCCCGTCGGTTACATGGCGTCGTTTAAAAACCTGTGCGACCGCATCGGCATCGATTTTGACGAATACTTTAAAGCCGACAGCCAAACCGAGATGTACCACTTCATCGGCAAAGACATCCTCTATTTCCATGCCCTGTTCTGGCCTGCCATGTTGCATTTCTCCGGCCACCGCGCCCCGACCGGCGTGTACGCACACGGCTTTTTGACCGTAGACGGACAAAAAATGTCCAAATCGCGCGGCACCTTCATCACCGCCAAATCCTATCTGGAACAAGGCCTGAACCCCGAGTGGATGCGCTACTACATCGCCGCCAAACTCAACAGCAAAATCGAAGACATCGATTTGAACCTGCAAGACTTTATCAGCCGCGTAAACAG
>NZ_JBQCXA010001437.1:0-481 GCF_051956855.1 Neisseria sp. P0021.S007 | reverse complement strand
CTTTAAGGCCGTCTGAAAACTTCGCACGGCTTTACATCATATTGTCGAAAACAGGCGTAATGTTCAATTCCGCCTCTTCCATATCCAAAACCATATCGTGGATTTCGGTATCGAAAAATTCCCAAAAAGCCTTCAGGCTCATGTCTTGCGGCCATTTGCTTTTATCGATGTCCCAGCCTGCCAATTCGGCTTCAAAAATCTGCTGGTAGCGTTCGTCAAAATAGGAAATGACGGATTCGGGTTCGTCAAATTGCGGCACCAAGAATACGGAGCAGTTGGTACGCAGTTGCTCGACGGTCAAATCGGGCATATTCTCATCGGAGGATTTCAACCATTCCAAAAAACGGGCGGTCGGCTTCAGCACGACAGCAGTACGGTCAACAAAATACATTATTTTCAACTTTCAAAATCATTCAAACCGATCATGCCGTCTGAAATTTCAGACGGCCTAAGTTTAATGTGTCATCACCTGTTGCAGGAA
>NZ_JBQCXA010001436.1:0-482 GCF_051956855.1 Neisseria sp. P0021.S007 | reverse complement strand
ACGTAATGCTCACCATGATGGCTTTTGTTTTCCGTAATACTGCGTGCCAGCATTCGGATACTGCTTTTACGCAAGTGGCTGGTGCTGTATTGCTCTACCGCCGCGTAAATCATCGCATTCATCAGATTGATGGTTAAGCGGGTACGGCTGCCGGTTTCGATTTGAATATTGGTCAACAGTTTCAGACGGCCTATGGTTTGTTGCAGGCGCTCCAGCAAGTGTGCCACTTTCACTGACGAACCAGACCCTGCTCCTGTACCACGACGACGCAGATACTCAATTTGCTTGTCGCACTGGTCAAACATGACCTACAAGTGCGCCGTATCATAAGTTTCTTCGCTGTGGCGATAGTGTTCTACCAATTTTGCAATTTCACGTTGTAAGGCGACAAATGCCGAATCCGCCTCCAACAAACGGGGGGCAATCCGTATTAAATCCGGCTCAATCGCTTCGGAAGCAATCCAAATCGACAGCATTTCCAC
>NZ_JBQCXA010001435.1:0-482 GCF_051956855.1 Neisseria sp. P0021.S007 | reverse complement strand
TTATGCGTCCATGCTGTTTTTCTTCAATCTACTGCTCGACGGCAGCATCCGCCTGCATCCGTTTGATTGGGATACGCAGCCCCTGATTACTACGGTCCTGCTCTGTGGCGCGTGTTATCTTGTTGCCATGCTGACTTCGTTTGCCGCCCGCTATTTGGAGCAGGCGACCGAATCCGCCAGCCGCCATCAGCTTGCCTACCGCCGCATCAGCGGGTTGAACCGCCTCGTTCTCAACCGCGTGCAGGAAGCCGTTATCGTCATCGACAGCACCCAGCGCGTCTGGCTTTTCAACAAACAGGCAAAAACCTATTTCCCCGGTTTGGTGGTTGACCAGCAGGAAGTCGTGTTCGGCGAATTGGTTACACGTTGGCAATATCACCCCGACAAACCGTTTGAAACCGATATCCACATCTTCCAACACGCCATGCACGTCCGCGCCGTCCCGCTGATTCAGGAACAGACGGAACTGCTCATGCTGTATG
>NZ_JBQCXA010001434.1:0-482 GCF_051956855.1 Neisseria sp. P0021.S007 | reverse complement strand
GGGACAGGCTGCGCTTTTGCGGCGCGCGTGCTGCCTGATAGGGCATGGGGGCGGTTTTATCGGAACCGAAGGCGCTGCGCGGTTCGGAAACGTGTGCGCTTGGTGCGGCGGCGAAGATGTTTTCAGACGACGTGGTCGGGTTTGGGTGGAACCCGTTAGGCTCGTTTTCAGACGACGTTGCCGCGGGACGGATACCTGTGATTTCGTGCAACACTTCGCCTGCGTTGCCGACGCTTTCGGTCAAGTCGGCGCGCGTGTCGGCGAGGGCTTTGTTGAGGGTGTGGAACACGAGTTGGTGTACCTGCTGGCTGTCGCGGAAGCGGATTTCGGTTTTGGTGGGGTGGACGTTGACGTCCACGGCTTCGGGCGGCAGGTCGAGGAAGAGGACGAAGGCGGGGGTGAGGGCGTTGTGCAATACGTCGCGGTATGCCTGTTTGACGGCGTGGAGCATGACTTTGTCGCGCACGAAGCGGTGGTTGACG
>NZ_JBQCXA010001433.1:0-482 GCF_051956855.1 Neisseria sp. P0021.S007 | reverse complement strand
GAGCATCAGCAGCCGAGTTTAGTTCGGTCGCATCCAATTGAACTTTGCCTGTGGTGGCAATATTGACAGAGCCGGCATTGATTTTGGTTTGATGCAGGCTTTCGTCAGCAGAAGAGCTCAGGTTGTTGTTGTACCAAAGGCCTTTGCTTTGAGTATGGTCGGATTCTATGCGGTTGGTGGTTTTTACCGCGTTAGAATTGAAGTTGCCTGTGGCAGATGCGGTCAGCGCGCCGGCATTGATGTTGGCTGCGCTCAGGTTGAGGCTGCCGCTATTGTTCAAAGTCAATGACTCGGATGCATTGATATTGCTGGCGGTAAAGGTTTCCGTTTTGTTGCGGTCTGAACGGAAGTGCTGAACATTTTTCGCCTCTTTGCCGCTGGAAGACTTGTTAGCAGAATGGCTGTTAACCGTGCCTTTGATGTCGGTATCGCGGGCAAACAATTCCATTTGTGCGCCGGTCAGATTGGCAGACTGGATGCTC
>NZ_JBQCXA010001432.1:0-483 GCF_051956855.1 Neisseria sp. P0021.S007 | reverse complement strand
CGCAAACGCCACGCCATACGTTCGGCAGACTTGCTGAAGGCATCGATGAGGCCGGCGACGCTTTCGGCTTGTGCAAGGTCGAGTTTGTTGTTGCGGCCGGCGCGTTTGGTAAATTCGCCCGGCTCCGCCATTCGCGCACCCAGTTCGAAGCAGCGCGATAGCAACATGTCCATCAAGACGGGGCCACCGTGTCCCTGCAACTCAATCACGTCTTCGCCGGTAAAGCTGGCTGGCGCGGCGAAGTAGAGCAGGATGCAGTTGTCTATCGGCTGTCCGTCGCCGCCGAGAAAGTCGGTGTAAAGCGCGGTGCGCGGCTTGGGTGTTTTGCCGCCGCTGAGGGTTTGCGCCAAAGACAGCAGGTTTTTGCCGGAAAGGCGGATCACGCCGACTCCAACGCGTACGGGTGCGGTGGCGATGGCGGCGATGGTGGGTTGGGTTACGGACATGAGAACTCGCGTATAGGTAAATTTAATGTGCGTATTA
>NZ_JBQCXA010001431.1:0-483 GCF_051956855.1 Neisseria sp. P0021.S007 | reverse complement strand
TTGTCGATCTTCTGCTGAATCGGTTTGCTGCGTTTGGCTTTTTCCTGACGGATTTGTGCTTCTATGCGCTTGGTGTCTTTGCGACTTTGGCTTTGTGCAGATGCGGCGGGGGCTGCTGCGGCGTTTTCTTGTGCCAACCGCCATTGACGGTAGTCGTTCAAATCGCCGTCGAAGTTGTTCAGACGGCCTTTGTCGACAAGGAGGAAACTATCGGTAGTCGCTTCAAGCAGGCTGCGGTCGTGCGAAACGACAATCAATGCACCTTGGAAACTTTGCAGGGCAAGTGTCAGGGCGTGGCGCATATCCAAGTCTAGGTGGTTGGTCGGTTCGTCAAGCAGCAGCAGATTAGGTTTTTGCCAGATAATCATGGCAAGGGCTAGCCGCGCTTTTTCCCCGCCGGAGAACGGCTCGGTCTTTTGAACCGCCATATCGCCGACAAAGTTGAAACCGCCTAAAAAGTTGCGGATTTCCTGTTCGCGGACT
>NZ_JBQCXA010001430.1:0-483 GCF_051956855.1 Neisseria sp. P0021.S007 | reverse complement strand
GCGTCAACCCGAACCAAACCGTCATCATGCTGACCGTTTCCGAAGACAGCGACGACCTAACCGAATGCATGCGCATCGGCGCACGCGGCTTTTTGCTGAAAAACATCAACGCCGACTTCCTGCTCGATAGCATCCGCAAAGCCGTCGACGGCGACAACGTCTTCTCCCCCGAAATGACCACACGCCTCGTCCAGTCCCTGATTTCCCCGTCCGCACCGCGCACCGACCAAGCACTCGCCACCCTCACCCCGCGTGAACTCGAAATCCTTGGCTATCTCGCCGCCGGACACAGCAACAAAGTCATCGCCCGCCATCTGGACTTGGCAGAATCCACCGTCAAAGTCCACGTCCAAAACCTACTGCGCAAACTCAACCTCAGCAGCCGCGTCCAAGCCGCCGTTTACGCCGTCCAACACAAAGTCCCGCAACCTGAAATTAATTAAACAGCTCAAGATATCGATGCTAATGCGGTAAAAACAAAAA
>NZ_JBQCXA010001429.1:0-483 GCF_051956855.1 Neisseria sp. P0021.S007 | reverse complement strand
TATGAGCGAAGACGCTATCCGTATTACCATCATTGCTACCGGCTTGAAAGAAAACGGTACTGACAACCAACTGCGTGCTGCTGCCCGTACCCAACAATTGGTACGCGGTGCGGAAGAAGCGCCCCAAGCTCAAAGCCAAAGCAATGCTGAAAGCCTGGTTCGTACTAACCGCAATATCCGTTCTATGAACCTGACTGCGGCTGATTTCAGCAACCAGTCTGTGCTGGATGACTTTGAAATTCCTGCTATCTTGCGCCGTCAGCAACATACTTCTGATAAATAATCAGGATCATGTATGAAAAGACCTGCCTTTAAGGCGGGTCTTTTTTATTAGTAAAATATACTTAAGGCCGTCTGAAAATTTTCAGACGGCCTTAAGTTCAAATAAAGTAAATAATAAACTTACCCTTTATTGAGAATTTGCTTGTTTTCGCCCTCACGACGCAATTCTTTGGGCAAGACAAATACAATGCTTTCTTCTGC
>NZ_JBQCXA010001428.1:0-483 GCF_051956855.1 Neisseria sp. P0021.S007 | reverse complement strand
AGCTATTGAACTCGCCGGCTTCCACCAAAGACAACTCCTGCTTCTGCTTCAAAATTTCGGCATATTCACGACTGCGCAACTCTGCCCACGGCATTACCCAAAGTTGCATGACGGCAATCAAAATGGCAAACGGCACGGCAAACTGCATAACCGGGCGTATCCATTGTTTCAATGCCAATCCGCAGGAGAGCCAAACCGACATTTCGCTGTCGCGCCAGTAGCGGGTCAATACGGTCAACGTACTGATAAATGCGGTCAACACCAGCAAAAGCGGGGTCATGCCGATGACCCAGAAGCCGACCAAGGCCAACACGGCATCGATGGCGACACGCCCGTCGGCTGCACGGCCAAGCAGGTTGATGGCCTGCGTGGACACCAATACCGCCAAGAGAACGACAAAGATGCCGACGGCGGTAAAGGAAAGTTCTTTAATAAAGTTTCTTTGGTAAATCATAAGATTGAGCGTGGTATACGGTTTATGGG
>NZ_JBQCXA010001427.1:0-483 GCF_051956855.1 Neisseria sp. P0021.S007 | reverse complement strand
AACCGCAATTCAGATAGTGCATTGCCAAGCTGAAACCGTCGCCCGCGCCGTTGTGGTAATGGCTGCAAATGAATGTGCCGTTACCGTCCTTGTCGTCGTATCTGAAACGGTCTTTGCCCCCACACGCGGGGCAAGGCTGGTGTTTGTTTTTCAGGTATCGCGGGTCTATGCCTATGGCGGCGTGAATTTCCTGCCAGCGGTATTGCGCGGCGGCTTTGATGTCTTGATAGGTCGGCTTCATTGTTCTGCCTCCCCATATCTGTCCATCGCTTCACGCGCTATGGCTGCTACGGTATTAATCGCGGCTTTTCGGCTTGCTCCGTCGTTCACAATCAGCAAGACGGCGGTCAAAACGTCCACCGCTGCGATTGCCTTCTCTTTGCTGTTTAGCTGGTTTGCCAGCTTCTCCGTGATGGTCTTCATTGCCGCGCCTCCTCTGTTACAGGTTCTAAAACTACCCCCGCCATCGGGTCGGTCTCCCAT
>NZ_JBQCXA010001426.1:0-483 GCF_051956855.1 Neisseria sp. P0021.S007 | reverse complement strand
GATTGATAGCCTGCATGCAGGGCAATGGTTTCCCGTTTCATTTAAATATCCTTGGAGCGATTAAATAATGATAAATAGAGGCCAGCAGATTCGGATTTGAAAGGCAAACTTTCCATAACGGAACCGGGATGCAGCAGTATGGCCTTTCCTACAAGAAAGATTACCAAACCACACGCAACTGACCCAAGAAGAACGATACCACATTTAAGACCTGTCCTGCCACCACACCATCATCGAATGACACCCCATCACGACACCGTTTGCCGCAACCTCCTCCAAGACAAAAGCAACGGCGGTACTTTGTGGCAACAGCTCGGAATATGCAGCAAACCCTACTGCAAACGATACGGCGGCATACGGACCTAAGGCCAAATGCACGATCGCGTCGGCATGGAAAACGTCCCTCCATGGTTGAGCAAAAATTCCGTATTGGTGATGGGTAGGCTAATACCCTTGATGACAAAGATCAGAAAAGCGAAGACC
>NZ_JBQCXA010001425.1:0-483 GCF_051956855.1 Neisseria sp. P0021.S007 | reverse complement strand
GCCCTGTACCGAGCAAGAGGGAACATTTACGCTGACAAAAAAAGGGAAATATAGCGTATGGCTTATGGACAAACAGTTTATAAGAGTAACACTGGGCGCGCTCAGTTTAAGCATCATCAATCAAAAAACAGGCAAACATATCCCTTAATCAGGATGTCTCTCACTTGAAGTGAACGGCTTTGGAACAACCCGAAACGTATTATTTTGTTTTCAAGCAGAAGAAGGAACATATGTTCTTTCGATAAACAACAAAAGAGAGCCCAAAGGTGTCGTCAATAATTTGATTACAGCCACGCTGGGACCGGTTGATTACAGCAAATTTTCTCTTCAAGTCCGTCCGTATGTTTCCGTAATCGTTTTCGCGCTGTCTATGCTCGGCTTGATGATAGGCGCAGGGTGCATGCTTGTCGGGATTATTATTCCTTTCGCCATATAAGTCTCCTAGGGGCTGTCGATATTTAATAGTCCGGACATATCGGGAAC
>NZ_JBQCXA010001424.1:0-483 GCF_051956855.1 Neisseria sp. P0021.S007 | reverse complement strand
ATCGTCTACGATGCCGCCGCGCATCATGTCCGCGCCTGCTTTGCCGTCGATGACGTCGTTGCCGACGGTGCCGTTCAGCGCGTCGTTTCCATCCGTGCCTTCAATACGTTCGCCTGCATTGTCGCGTATTTCTACTTGCGCTTGGGTAGCTTTGATGAATTGGTTGAGGTTTAATGTGCCGTTTGCGAAAACAAACCGTTGAACGGAAGGCATATTGCTGCCTTCTTGATATTGATTGGAAATGGTCAGGACGGATTGTGTGTGTTTCACGGCGATACGCCAGTCCTGTCCGCCTTCGGCATTGCGCACGGCGGTAACGGTCAAATCTTCTACACTGAGATCGTCCAAAAAGCGGATGCTGTTGCTGCCTTGGCGGTCGATTACCGTATCTTTGCCGCTTTTCTCGCCAAACAGATAGGTATCGTTGCCTTCCCCGCCTTGTAAAACATCGTTTCCTGCCGCGCCGTCTAGGATATCGTTACC
>NZ_JBQCXA010001423.1:0-483 GCF_051956855.1 Neisseria sp. P0021.S007 | reverse complement strand
TTGCCACAGATTGTATTTGTCCCAGTCTTCGTGATATTCCTTAGGAATGTCGAAGTCTTTGTAGGCAACAGTGTGAGGAGGGGCTTCAATTTGGATGTAGCCACCGGCGCGGAAAGGAACTTCTTCGCCTTCGGGAATGGCAAGCTTGAGTTCTTTAATGAACGTTGCTTTGTTGTCATTGGAGATGACAGTACATTCCCATTTTTTCACGCCGAATACTTCTTCCGGTACTTCGATGTCCATGTCGGTTTTAACGTTGACCTGACAAGACAGACGGCAGCCTTCGCGCGCTTCGCGTTTGCTGATGTGGGACAACTCGGTTGGCAGAATGTCGCCGCCGCCGCTTTTTACGATAACGCGGCACTGGCCGCATGAGCCGCCACCACCGCAGGCGGAAGGAACGAAGATGCCTTGGCTGGCAAGCGCACCCAGCAGTTTACCGCCGGCAGGCATCGTCAGCTCTTTTTCATTATTGACTTTGAT
>NZ_JBQCXA010001422.1:0-484 GCF_051956855.1 Neisseria sp. P0021.S007 | reverse complement strand
ATGACCGCGCTGACGGCGCATTGGGGAAATTCGGCGCGTTCCAAAGACAGGATGGTGCGTTTTCCGGCTTTGACGGTGCAGTTTTCGATCAGCAATGCCATGTCAGCTCCTTTGGTCTTTGACAATCAGCCACAGGAAAAACGGCCCGCCCAAAATGGCGATGACGATGCCGACGGGCAGGTCGATGGGGTACACCACCCAACGGGCAAACGTATCGGCGAGCAACATAAAAATCGAGCCGACGGCGGCGGACAGGATAATCAGGCGGGTGCGCGAGCCGCCGACTGCCTGCGCTAATACGTTGGGTATCATCATGCCGACGAAACCGATGATGCCGCCGAGCGAGACGGCGGCACCAGTCATCAAAGCCGCACCGATGATGGTTGCCACGCGGGTGGCGGCGACACTGATGCCCATAGTGTGCGCGGTTTCGTCGCCCAAGAGCAGATAGTCGAGACGGCGGCCGACGGCGGTCAACACGACC
>NZ_JBQCXA010001421.1:0-484 GCF_051956855.1 Neisseria sp. P0021.S007 | reverse complement strand
CAAAATAGCGGCGACCATGGCTTCAACGGGTACGCCCGCGTTTTTCGTCCATCCTGCGGAAGCGGCGCATGGCGATTTAGGCATGATTGTGGACAACGACGTTGTCGTCGCGATTTCCAATTCCGGCGAAAGCGATGAAATCGCCGCCATCATCCCCGCGCTCAAACGCAAAAACATCACCCTAATCTGCATCACCGCCCGCCCCGACTCGACCATGGCGCGCCATGCCGACATTCACATCACGGCGTCGGTTTCCAAAGAAGCCTGCCCGCTGGGACTTGCGCCGACGACCAGCACCACCGCCGTTATGGCTTTGGGCGATGCGTTGGCAGTCGTCCTGCTGCGCGCGCGCGCGTTCACGCCCGACGATTTCGCCCTGAGCCACCCCGCCGGCAGCCTCGGCAAACGCCTGCTTTTACGCGTGGCAGACATCATGCACAAAGACGACGCACTGCCTGCCGTCCGACTCGGTACGCCCTTAAAA
>NZ_JBQCXA010001420.1:0-484 GCF_051956855.1 Neisseria sp. P0021.S007 | reverse complement strand
GACGAAAACGGCGATTTAGGCCCGGTTTACGGCTACCAATGGCGCAGTTGGCCTGCACCCGACGGCCGCCATATCGACCAAATTGCCAACGTGGTGGAACAAATCAAGAAAAATCCCGACTCGCGCCGGCTGATTGTGTCCGCATGGAATCCGGCTTTGGTCGATGAAATGGCCTTGCCGCCTTGCCACGCGCTGTTTCAGTTTTACGTTGCCAACGGCAAACTGTCTTGCCAGCTTTACCAACGCAGCGCCGATATTTTCCTTGGCGTACCGTTCAACATCGCCAGCTACGCATTGTTGACCATGATGATGGCCCAAGTATGCGGACTGGAAGCAGGTGAGTTTATCCATACGTTTGGCGATGCGCATTTGTACAGTAACCATATCGAGCAGGCCCAGCTACAATTAAGCCGCGATTTCCGAAACCTGCCGACCATGAAAATCAACCCTGAAGTCAAAGACTTGTTTGAATTTAAATTTGAAG
>NZ_JBQCXA010001419.1:0-484 GCF_051956855.1 Neisseria sp. P0021.S007 | reverse complement strand
ATTGGCAGCATTGTTCTGCCATCAGGCGGTATTGGTGGCGGCGCGTTTGTTCCTCAACAACCAAATCATTACTTGGCAAAGTTTCATCGCGCCTTTGGCAGGCGCGCTGCTTTGGCCTTTCTTGAGCCAGTTGATGCTGGTACTGACCAATTTTTATCGCGCCAACAGATAACGTGAAACCATGTCCATACTGAATACTATGAAACGTCGTCTGAAAAATGGCGGTAGCGGTAAAATACAGACTGCAAAGGCGGCGCAAGCCGATTCTTTATTGCGTCTGCTGGTGGCGTTTATCCTGATTGTGGTTTTGTTTGCCGCATTGGTGGCGCGGTTTGTCTATTTGCAGGTGTTCCGGCATGATGATTTTTCCGGGCAGGCATCCAGCAACCGCATCACATTAATTCCAACCCCGCCCGTTCGCGGCGAAATCGTAGATGTCAACGGCGTACCGTTGGCAAAAAACTATCCCGTGTTTTCGCTGGAA
>NZ_JBQCXA010001418.1:0-484 GCF_051956855.1 Neisseria sp. P0021.S007 | reverse complement strand
CGCCAAAGCCGTGGTATTGGCAACCGGCGGCAGCGGACGGCTGCATTTGCAGGGTTTCGCCACTTCCAACCACTACGGCGCAACAGCCGACGGTTTGGTGATGGCATACCGCATCGGCGCGAAACTGCGCGACATCGATTCCTTCCAATACCATCCGACCGGCGTCGCCCATCCGCCGCACTTGGCGGGCGCGCTGATTTCCGAAGCCGTGCGTTCCGCAGGCACCAAACTGGTCAACGGCTTGGGCGAACGTTTCGTTGACGAATTGCAGCCGCGCGACGTCGTTGCCGCCGCCATTTTGCGCGAGTGCCGCGAAGGTCGCGGCGTAGTGCGCGACGGACAGGTCGGTGTGTTCCTCGACACCCCGCGCCTGATTGAAAACGATCCTGATGTGTTGAACCGTCTGGTTACGCTCGGCCACGTCGCCCACAAATGCGGCATCGACCCCGCCGTCGAACCCGTGATGATCCATCCGACCCTGCAC
>NZ_JBQCXA010001417.1:0-485 GCF_051956855.1 Neisseria sp. P0021.S007 | reverse complement strand
AAACAGGATGGCCGCCAATACGGGACCTAATTCGCGCAACAGGGAAGCGGCAACCATATAGCCCCAAATATCGGCGGATTTGAATTTTGCCAGCTGCGTATAGCCCTGCAAGCCCAATACCATGCAGACAAACAGGCCGGACACAGCAACAATCAGGACAGACAACACGCCTGCAAAGTAAACCTAGCGGATGCTCAGGCGTGGGCGGGTAAATGCCGTACCTGATTTGGCCAGGATGTGCAGGAAAAACAGCGTAATGCTGCCCAGCGATTGGATGAAGCCGAGGGTTTTTGCCCCGACGAAACGGATAAAATTCATAGATTTCAGTTGATTGGTTAAATGGTTTCAGACGGCCTTGTTTAAGTTTCAGGCCGTCGGAACATCAGCCCAGCAAGTCTTGTTTTAAAGTCGTTTGCGCCGGATAGCGGTATGCGACGGGGCCGTCTGCCAAACCGCCGACAAACTGGCGTACCCAAGGCGAGTCG
>NZ_JBQCXA010001416.1:0-485 GCF_051956855.1 Neisseria sp. P0021.S007 | reverse complement strand
GTTGCAGACAATGAGAAAGCTGTTTTGTTCAGCTTGGAAACCAGTCCGAGCGTATTTGAATATTATCTCGGTCTGAATAATTTCTATACAGTTTGGCAGTATAACAACAGCCGGATGTATGTTACCGCCGTGCGTGATATTGCCAATGCAATCAACAACAACGGTTTGTAATATTCAAAAACCACCTTCTCCAAGGTGGTTTTTTATTTGAGAGTTTGAAATCAATTCACTCCAAACTCAAGCAATCAAACGGATTTTCATACCGTAATGCTTTTTGCCATGTCCGGAAACAAACTGTCCGCCGCGCGCGGGCGATAAAAATGCGTTGCCTTCGGCGGTAGGCTCGGCGCAGGTGTATTGTCCGTTGCGGTCGCTCCAAAGCGCATAAACGGGCAGGTTTTGCGTTCGGATGTCGAGTTTCAGTCCGTCAAACGCAACATGTGTGTCCGACGGCGAGGCGACAAATTCCGTATGTGCGATATAGT
>NZ_JBQCXA010001415.1:0-485 GCF_051956855.1 Neisseria sp. P0021.S007 | reverse complement strand
CATAAAACAGCAGGGCATCCCGCGCTGAAAACGCGCCGTTAATCAGGCCCGACATGATTAAAAACGCCGCCATATACTGCGCCGGACGCTTCTGAATCACTTCCCAACCCGCCAGCACCACCATCAGCGTGATAAACGCGTTCAGAATGACAAACAGCACCGAAATACCGTCCACACCCAGCGAGTAGTTGATTCGCAAAAGCGGAATCCACTCGTGGAACTCGGTAAACTGATAGCCGCCGCTCAAACGGTCGAAACCCGTAAACAAGGGCAGCGTTACCAAGAAACCGGCAAGCGCACCGATTAAAGCGAGCACGCGGGCAAGCGGCGCACGGCTGTCCGGCCCCGTCGCCAAAACCAGCACGCCCGCAGCGATGGGTATCCATATTGCCAAGCTGAGTAGGTAGTTGGAAAACATAGTGGTTAACCTGTGGTTAAAATAAAAATATAGTTGTGTGGGTTGGTTTTTCAGACGACGTTTTAAG
>NZ_JBQCXA010001414.1:0-485 GCF_051956855.1 Neisseria sp. P0021.S007 | reverse complement strand
GCCAATTTGTAGATATCGTGTTCATTGCGATAACCACCTTTGGTCAAGCGCAGCAAAACACGGCTGGCAACGCGCGAATACAGGTTGATGCGATACACCTGCTCCATCGTGCCTTTACATGCCACACCGCCGTCAACAGCGCGGATATCCTGACATACCATATTTTCGAGTTCCTGCGTCAAAGGCACTTCCAAACCGCGAGGACAAGTGATAAAAAGTGAATAAACCGTCATATAAAACCTTTCCGGGTAGAGCTATCCGAACCACTCGGATAACAAACAAAAACAATATTATAGCCGAAAAACCAAAGGCCGTCTGAAACTTCAGACGGCCTTTGAATAAAGCTTGCTTAGTGATCCAAACTGTCGGTTTCAACCTTAACCGCTTTATCGGTTTTATCTTCCGGCAAAACCAAGTTCAACAATACCGCCATAATACCGCCTGCGGAAATTGAGTTTTGGAACAATACCGGCAGGTTTTTGAAC
>NZ_JBQCXA010001413.1:0-485 GCF_051956855.1 Neisseria sp. P0021.S007 | reverse complement strand
GACTATGGAACGACAGCAGGCGGTTTATCCGGAAAACCTGCTTTCCAGCACGGCCGCACACGATAAAGTGGTTTGGATTGCCAGCCCGGCCGTACTCAACCGCTTGGGCGAAAACCGCAACTGGCAAAGTATCGGCCATAAAATTGCAGGCATTGTCTCGGCCGGCGGCGCGCTTCCTTCTGCCACGGCGGATTTGCTGCAACAGGCTGCCGTCCGCCCGTTTGAAGTTTATGGCAGTACCGAAACCGGCGTGATTGCCTCACGTTGCGAACGCCAAGAATGGCAGCCTTTCGAAGGCGTGGAAATCGGGCAAAACGAAGAAGGCGCACTTTGGGCTTCTTCGCCTTGGTCGCCCGAACGCCGCCAAACCGCCGATTTGATCGAGCCGCAAGATGACGGTTTTCTGTTACTCGGTCGCCAAGACCGCATTATTAAATTTGAGGACAAACGCGTGTCGCTGACCCAAATCGAACACGAACTTTTAC
>NZ_JBQCXA010001412.1:0-485 GCF_051956855.1 Neisseria sp. P0021.S007 | reverse complement strand
CTCAGGAAGATGCTGATTTTATTGCCGAACTCAAAATTGAAGGTGCGAATACAGCGTCTGAAAAAATCCGCGAATTGCTCAAGCTGGCGCGCTTGGCGCATACGCAGACACGCGATTACGGCTCTGCACTGACGGCGCAAGAGCAGTTTTTCCAACCAGCAAAACACGAAATCTTGCACGCTGAAAAACAGGCTGGAGTGCATTCGCATATCGTGGCGAGGCTGTTTGAACAACTGCCCGACTTAGGCGCAACACTCGCCGCCGATCTGCCAGCAGAAGCTGACCTAGACGATTTGAAAAAATACGAGCGCGAACTGATGTGGCGCATCGTCCGCCTTACCGACAGCATCCTGCAACTCGCCGTAACCGGCAAAGGCGCGGCATACGACGATACCGTGCTGCAACAGCTTGAAAATACTTTGAAACTGGCAAAGATTGTGCAGCAGGCAAATGAAATTTAAGGCTGCCGCCATACCAAATGAAAC
>NZ_JBQCXA010001411.1:0-485 GCF_051956855.1 Neisseria sp. P0021.S007 | reverse complement strand
GTTTTAATGTGGTTTTAAAAATATCAGGAAATTTTCGATGAAATATATGATTGCCCTGCTGCTTGCCGCTAGTCCCGTTTTGGCATCGGCTGCGCCCAATAACGACAAAGCTGCCGTCCAAGCAGCTATTGCCCAGTATTACAACCGACCGCTTGCGGCACACAACTGCCAGCTTACCGAGCCGCCGAAAGACAGTGAGACAGCATCTGACAATATTATGTATTGTATGAAACCCGTTGCCGACCATAGCGTAACGCGCAACGGTAAAGCCACGCGCTATGTGTTGTATACGGGTTTTGCCTACGATATGAAGCTCAAAATCAAACAGGGCGCGCACGCTTCTTCGGGCTTGGCAGAATTGTTTGTTTTGGAAAAAACAGACGGAAAATGGGCAATCAAACAACATGGAAGCGATGAACTCGGCGCATGGGGGGATGTGCCGGAGAATAAGACTTGGCAGTTTGTCCAGATGGGTGAGCAAAACT
>NZ_JBQCXA010001410.1:0-485 GCF_051956855.1 Neisseria sp. P0021.S007 | reverse complement strand
ATATACGCGTTAGTTGATAATAATTATTATGTAGCGATTAAAACACCAATGTATCAGGAAAACAGAATGATTAAAACCATTACATTTGCTATTTTGCATTTCAGCGTCGCATTTAGTGTCGCCTATATTCTGACCGGCAGTATCGGCGTTTCCAGCGCGGTGGCCTTGGTCGAACCCATCGCCAATACCGTCGTCTTTTATTTTCACGAAAAAGCGTGGAACCGCTACGAGAAAAACAAATCCGAAAAACAAAAATTGTGGGTGCCTCTGCATCAGTGCGGCTAAAGTTTCAGACGGCCCTTTGCTTGATTAAAAGCGATTATGCCTTTGCAGTTCGTCCATCGCCATCAAAATGCCAAACCCTAAAATAGGTTAAGACTTTACGAAGGCTTCATGAAGGTAAAAATGCTAAAATACGCTATTCTTGCAAACCCATTCAGACGGCCTCAATGCTCACCGATTTAGAAAAAAACGCCATCCGCGAC
>NZ_JBQCXA010001409.1:0-486 GCF_051956855.1 Neisseria sp. P0021.S007 | reverse complement strand
CGACTTGGATATTTCCGTAGCGGCCTATCCAGAGGTTCACCCTGAAGCCAAATCCGCCCAAGCCGACTTGATCAATCTGAAACGTAAAATCGATGCGGGCGCAAACCACGTTATCACCCAATTCTTCTTTGACGTGGAAAGCTATCTGCGCTTCCGCGACCGTTGCGTGATGATGGGCATCGACGTTGAAATCGTTCCCGGCATCCTGCCTGTAACCAATTTCAAACAATTGACCAAAATGGCCCAAGTGACCAACGTCAAAATTCCAAGCTGGCTGTCTAAAATGTACGAAGGTTTGGATGACGACCAAGGCACACGCAACCTTGTTGCCGCCAGCATCGCCATCGACATGGTCAAAGTCCTCTCTCGCGAAGGTGTCAAAGACTTCCACTTCTACACCCTCAACCGCAGCGAACTGACTTACGCCATCTGCCATATTTTGGGTGTACGCCCCCGTTAATAAAACAGACGGCCTCACCATTCTGA
>NZ_JBQCXA010001408.1:0-486 GCF_051956855.1 Neisseria sp. P0021.S007 | reverse complement strand
GCACCAAAATACCGTCCACTTCCGCGTTCGCGTTCAATTCATCAATCAGTTTCAATAAATCTTCCTGAGAAGTTGACGCAGGCAGTTCATAAGACAAAGACCGGATGCCGCATTTTTGGCAGGCGGATTTCTTGTTGCGGACATATACCGCGCTGGCAGGATTGTCCCCGACCAATACTACCGCCAAACAAGGCGCACGCAATCCCGACTCAAGCCGTTTGGCTACCGCAGCGGACACCAGCTGCAAACGTTCCTGCGATATTTTCTTACCGTCAATCAATTGAGCTGTCATGAAAGTTCCATTCGGTTATGAATAAATAGCAAGGGCAATTATCGCATTTTTAAACCGATTTGGCAGTCGGATAACAGCAAAAACCGGAGCCATATTTTTGAACTGTATTACACCCGGTATGAAGTAGGTAAAAAATTAAATTTTAAATAAAAATAAACAGATAATTTAGGAAAAAGAAAAAATAGCTCAAATTG
>NZ_JBQCXA010001407.1:0-486 GCF_051956855.1 Neisseria sp. P0021.S007 | reverse complement strand
GCGTAAACCTCATTTTCCCATAAAGCGCGTAGCTCCTCGCTATTCATCACATCAGATGCAATGTATGCGCCATGCGCGGCAGGACTGGAATAAATTCGGCGGACGGTAAATTTCAACTGTCCGAACACCAGCTCTGCTTCTTCCTTATTGGGACACACTACACTCAAACCGCCGACGCGTTCGCCATACAGCGACAGGTTTTTCGAAAAAGAGTTGCTGACAAACAAAGGCAGGCCCATTTCGACGGCTTTACGAATCGCATAAGCATCGTTGTCCAAATCCTCGCCGAAACCTTGATAGGCAATATCCATAAACGGAATCAGCTTGTGCGTTTTAACGATGTCCAACACTTCATCCCATTGCGCTTGCGACATATCGACGCCGGTCGGGTTTTGACAGCATGGATGTAAAATCAAGACGCTGTTTTCCGGCAAGGTCTTGAAAAACGCAGTCATTTCTTCAAATTTTACGCCGACGGTTTCAGGG
>NZ_JBQCXA010001406.1:0-486 GCF_051956855.1 Neisseria sp. P0021.S007 | reverse complement strand
GTATCGGCGTTTTTGCCACTGACCTCAACCCCCACATGTCTTCTGCCTGCCATGTTGCCGACCGCACTTTCAGCGTGCCGCGTATCGATGCAGCCGAATACATTGACAGCATTTTCGAGTTGGCCAAACAACACGACATCGGTCTGATTGTGCCAACCATCGATACCGAGCTGCTCAAACTGGCCGAAGCACGTGACCGTTTTGAAGCTGAAGGAATACATATTGTCATTTCCGATGCAAAACTGATTACCCTGTGCCGCGACAAGCGCCTGACCTCATGCCTGTTTGCACAATACAGCATCCGTTCCCCTGAAATTTACGAACGGGACCACCTGGTTTTCCCATGTTTTACCAAGCCTTATGACGGCAGCCGCGCCATCGGTGCGAAAAAAATCAACACACCAGCTGATTTGACTGTCGACATTACCGAAGACCCGAAAATGATGTTCACCCAATACATCGATATCGAGAATACTTTTTCCGAAT
>NZ_JBQCXA010001405.1:0-486 GCF_051956855.1 Neisseria sp. P0021.S007 | reverse complement strand
ATCTGATTGCGTACCAGTTCGAAAGGTTCGGCATTGGGATCGCGTTCTACTGCACTGAGTTTAAACAGATAAAAACGGCTTTCCATCTGAATCGGCTCATGCGTTACATCGCCTCGGTTCATGTCAGCAAAAGCGGTAGCCAGTTGAGGAGAGAGCTGCTGCGGAGAGATGAAGCCGTCGAACTCTTGTTCGGGGTTGGGATAGCGTTTCATCAGCTCTTCAAATGACAAGCCTTTGAGCAGCAGTTCTTGCGCGGCGCGTACTTCGTCGGCTGAAGCAAAGCTGACTTGTTGCAGCTTGATAATGCGTGTTTGCTGGTCGTAGAAACGGCGCAACTCAGCATCGTCAACCGCGGTTTGGCGTTCTAGATAGGCAGCGTATTGGTTGGCATAAAACTCAGCTTCAACGTTTTTAAGCTGATTCTGCACTTCCGCATCTTTGTCCAAACCAGCCTTGATGGCTTCATTTTTCAAAATTTCCAAAGTC
>NZ_JBQCXA010001404.1:0-486 GCF_051956855.1 Neisseria sp. P0021.S007 | reverse complement strand
TCCCTGAGAAGGTATAGCTGAACGAATGCCCAGATCGACGCTGAAACTGGGAGACATCACGGCGGCCATTAGGGCGAGTAAAGACTTTTTTGACATGATTGCTCCTTTTTTAATCAATGTTGTCCGCTGATGCGTGGATCAGGTTTTGCGCGACGCGGCGGACCCAACCTTTACCGAAAGACGTGAACGTACCGAGCTTGGTATAAAAGACCAGACGCTCGGCGTTGAACCGCAATAAAAGGTCGTTTTCGGGGAGGGAATTGATGGCTTTGAGACTGATTTCGCCGATGATGCCGTCGTCCGGCACGCCTGCGGCGCGTTGGAGCATACGGGCGGCATTGCCGTAACCGTGGTTGACGCAGGCATCAAAAAATTGGAAAGCGACCGCTTCGGGCATTTGGTCTGCGTGGTAACGCTCCCAAAACGCCTTTTGATAAATGCCGATAGCCTGTTCGCGGGTCATGGCGCGCATGGAACCGTTAAAGC
>NZ_JBQCXA010001403.1:0-486 GCF_051956855.1 Neisseria sp. P0021.S007 | reverse complement strand
GTGTGAGGCAGGGTTTGCAGATATTGCCCGCTTACATCCTTTTGTCAAACAGGTTCATGTAATGAAATGGCGGCAGTGGCGCAAACACCTTTTTCAGGCTGAAACGTGGCGTGAAATAGGCCGTCTGAAAACGGATTTACAGGCTGAATCTTTTGATTTTGTTTTAGATAGTCAAGGACTGATTAAAAGCGCATGCTTTGCCAAAATGGCAAAATCCCCTATTTACGGTTTAGATAAACACAGCACGCGTGAAAGTTTGGCTGCCTTTGCATACAGTAAAACATTTGCCGTGCCGAAAGGCAAAAATGCGGTCTGGCGAAACCGTGAATTATTCGCCCAAGTATTTGGTTATACAATGCCTGAGACGCAGGTATTTGGTTTGTCGGTTCCTGAATTATGCCGTCTGAAAAATTTGCAATCCCCCTATTACGTTGCTTTGCATGCAACCAGTCGAGACAGTAAATTATGGCCGGTAGAACACTGGCG
>NZ_JBQCXA010001402.1:0-487 GCF_051956855.1 Neisseria sp. P0021.S007 | reverse complement strand
GTGAACAAGGCCGTTTGTTTTTGCACGGCAATCCGAATCATGCCATTGACCGCATCGGCCACATGGGGGCGTAAACGCTTAATCAGACGCTCGGTCAAATCTTTTTCAGAAACGCAGAATACCTCCCGACGGCCAATCGCTTGCGGGTTCAATACATTGATATGGACATTAATGGCCGGTTCTTTTTCAAGGCCGTCTGACACCGCCTCTTCAGCCACTTCCGCATCATCATTTTCCGGTTTTTCAGTTTCTTCCACTTCAGGCGCATCAAAATCTACGGCACCTGATTTCGGATTCAGTCTGACGGTGCGCGTTGATTCGATATGACGCTCTGAAGCCGCAGCCTGCAATGCCGATTGCGCGCGCAACCAGTTATCCTGCAAAACCACCATTGCATCGGTTTCCACTGCCTCGCCCTCGTCGGCAAGGGCAGTATTGTGTTCCAACTGCCAGCGGTACAAATACTCTTCCAATACTTTTTCACGAT
>NZ_JBQCXA010001401.1:0-487 GCF_051956855.1 Neisseria sp. P0021.S007 | reverse complement strand
TTGTAGCCGATGGCGATGGTGTCGTCTTTTTGCGCGTCTGCTTCGTTACCCAATGCTACGGCATTGCTGGCAGAAGCTTTGCTTTGGCGGCCTGCCGCGACGGTACCGAAAGCAGTTGCGCGGGTATTGTGACCCAACGCAGTCGCACCTGCCGCCGTAGCTTGGCTGTATGGACCAACTGCAGTAGTGGAGTCGTGAATGGCCTGCGCGCCGTCACCGACCGCTACGCTGGATTTACCCAACGCTTTGGAAGACTGACCGCCTGCGAAGGAGTTTTGACCATAGGCGTTGGATGCTTGACCGACGGCAGTAGCGTTGGTGCCGCTGGCTTTGGTGTTCGCACCGATGGCGACGGAGCCTTCACCTTTGGTCGCGCCGTTGACGGCGGCAACAGAGTCGGTATCTTCGTTGACGGAGGCGTTTTTACCGATGGCGATAGAGTTGGAAATTACCGCCTGCGCACCTGTACCGACGGCTACGGCAAAAT
>NZ_JBQCXA010001400.1:0-487 GCF_051956855.1 Neisseria sp. P0021.S007 | reverse complement strand
ACTCTACCCTGACCGCACTCATGCCGTCTGAAACCAGTTCGCAAATCGCCAACGCTACCAACGGCATCGAACCGCCGCGCGGATTGGTAACGGTCAAAGCATCGAAAGACGGTATCTTGAAACAAGTCGTGCCCGAATTTGAAACCCTGAAAGACGCCTACGAAACCCTGTGGCAACTTCCGGGCAACGAAGGCTACCTGAAACTTGTCGGCGTGATGCAAAAATTCGTCGACCAGGCGATTTCCGCCAACACCGCCTACGACCCGGGTAAATTCGAAGGCAACAAAGTTTCCATGAAACAAATGCTCAAAGACCTGCTGACCGCCTACAAATACGGCGTCAAAACCCTGTACTACCACAACACCCGCGACGGCGCGGACGATACACAGACCGATATTCAGGATGACGGTTGTGCAGGTGGGGCTTGTAAGATTTCATAATCATAGATTTCAGACGACCTTTAGAGTTTAAGAGGTCGTCTGAAAAT
>NZ_JBQCXA010001399.1:0-487 GCF_051956855.1 Neisseria sp. P0021.S007 | reverse complement strand
TAATAAGACAGGCGTGCAATACGGCGAATTCAATACGGATATGGAATGCCGCCGCTGCTGTTATAATACCGCCCACAATTTCATGGAAAGGTAAAAAATGTCTGTACAAACAGTAGCAGTCATCGGCGCGATGGAACAGGAAATCGAGCTTTTGCGTGCAGCAATGGATCATGTCAAAAGCGTGTCTTTCGGTAAGTTTACCGCTTACGAAGGCGAAATGGCGGGCAAGCACATGGTGTTGGTATTGAGCGGCATCGGCAAGGTCAACGCGGCGGTTTCAACGGCTTGGGTTATCCATCAATTCACACCTGACTGCGTCATCAATACCGGCAGCGCGGGCGGTGTAGGCAAAGGTTTGAAAGTCGGCGACGTAGTGGTCGGCACGGAAATCGCGCACCACGACGTCGATGTAACGGCGTTCGGCTATGTTTGGGGACAAGTGCCGCAACTGCCCGCCGTATTCGTTTCAGACGACCTCTTGGTCGGC
>NZ_JBQCXA010001398.1:0-488 GCF_051956855.1 Neisseria sp. P0021.S007 | reverse complement strand
ATCTCTCCGTTTAAAGACCTGACCGTCCGCTATGCCGCACAGGCAGGCGGTTGACCCGGCATGGGTTTACGGTTTGATTCGCCAAGAGAGCCGCTTTGTCATGGGCGCGCAATCCAGCGTCGGCGCGCAAGGCCTGATGCAGGTCATGCCTGCAACCGCCCGCGAAATCGCCGGCAAAATCGGCATGAGCAGCAGCGAACTCTACACCATGGACGGCAACATCCGCATGGGTACTTGGTACATGGCAGATGCCAAACGCCGCCTGCAAAATAACGAAGTGATGGCCACCGCAGGCTCCAACGCCGGCCCAGGCCGCGCCCGCAACTGGCAGGCTTCTTCGCCTTTGGAAGGCGCCATCTACGCCGAGACCATCCAATTCACCGAAACCCGTGATTATGTGAAAAAAGTCATGACCAACGCGACTTATTACGCGTCATTGTTCAACGCACCGCAAACTTCGTTGAAACAACGTCTGGGTACGGTTCCCA
>NZ_JBQCXA010001397.1:0-488 GCF_051956855.1 Neisseria sp. P0021.S007 | reverse complement strand
ATATGCGCGTGCCTATGCACCTGATTATGTGGTTTGCCATATATTCCTGTCGCAGGCAGGCAGAAATCGGACGGCTGGCATGGGCGGATTTGGATTTGGAAACGCGTCAATGGCTGGTAAGAGATGTAAAACACCCGCGCGGAAGCAAGGGAAATCATAAGAAATTTGAAGTCAGGGACGAGTTAATACCGCTGATAGAGGCTTTGCAGAGCGAGAAAATCAGAAGACAGATGCAGGGAAATCCCGATTTGCTTTTGGGCGGGTATCAATCGAAAACAATCAGCGCACTATTTACCAACGCCTGCCGCGCCTTGCATATTGAAGATTTAAGGTTTCACGATTTACGGCACGAAGGGGCGACGCGCCTTGCCGAAGACGGGCTGTCCATTCCGCTGATGCAGCAGGTTACGCTGCACGGGGATTGGGAAAGTATGCGGGTTTATACCAATATACGCCGCCGCCCGCGACGGTTGGATTTTGTTGAGGCG
>NZ_JBQCXA010001396.1:0-488 GCF_051956855.1 Neisseria sp. P0021.S007 | reverse complement strand
GTACGGCGTTGCCTCGCCTTGTCCTGATTTAGTTAATCCACTATATGTATGCCGCTTAGGGTTTTTCGTAAACGAAAATAATGTCCAAGTCTTTTTTCGGCAGGAAATTTTCTTTGACTGCTTGGAAGCGGTTGGGCCCTACTTTGCGCAGGGATTTGTCCCAGCAGAGTGACAGTACGGTATTGGGCTCGCGGTCTATGGTCAGGGTGAATTTACCGATGGGTTTTGCCCAGTTGGCACCTGTGGTCAGGACATAGCCCAAATGGTGATAGACCTTCGTAGCTTCTTTCACATTTTTAAAGCCTTTAAGGAAGTTTTCATCCATACAGTACTCATCTATGAATGCTTTGCTGTCTTTGGCTTTGAGCGAAGGCAGGAAGCTGCCGCCAACCAACGGGGTGTATTGGTGTTTGATTTCGGTTACAGCGTTGGCTTTAAAGGTTTGCTTCCAGCTGTAAATAATCTGCGCCGACCAATACGTCCAGCCC
>NZ_JBQCXA010001395.1:0-488 GCF_051956855.1 Neisseria sp. P0021.S007 | reverse complement strand
CATGGAGCAAGGCTCTAATGTGATATACACGTCGCAGTCTGCCAAGCGATAGTTTTGCAAGGCCTTACCTGCGGCGGCAAGCGCATTAATTTCGGCGTGGTGGCTGACATTGTGGTCGCCAATGCAGGTATTGTGTGCCGCTGCGATTGCCTTACCTTGATATACGATGAGCGCGCCAACTGGTATCTCGCCCAAGGCCGCCGATTGTCTGGCCTGTTCTATCGCCAGCCGCATAAAGGTTTCCATATCGTTTTGCGAAGGGAAAACGGCAACAGGCGGATGGTTTTTCAAGGCCTCGCCCAGCTCCGTCTTTCTCTCCTCGGAAATATGCCGGACATCTACACCTGAAACCAGCGCAGCCAGTTGCCACAAGGTGCTTTTGGTTACGGTCAAACCCGACGCTTTCAGCAATAGAAATGTGCGGACTGCGCCGATTTCCTGTAAATCTTCCAGCGTACAAACACCCAATTCTTTTAGCGCGGTCAATG
>NZ_JBQCXA010001394.1:0-488 GCF_051956855.1 Neisseria sp. P0021.S007 | reverse complement strand
GGATTGGGTTGCCAACCTATGCGGGAACTTGGGCTATAAAACCAGACGCGCCCTATTTAAAAACATGATGAGCGTGGATATTTGGCTGCACAACGGCTGCCTGAAAATCAGCCCAAGCCGCCATGTCAAGCTGGAAGCGTGGGATGCCATTGATGCAGACAATGTAATTTTATCATTGGATAACAGTCCTGAAGAAATCGGAGCAGGTTTAAAGTTGGCATTGAGCCGCTGCCGATAATATTTGGCAAAAGTCGTCTGAAAGCCGGAAAAATGTTTCAGACGACTTTTTTATCACACTCAAGGCCAGCGTGCGTACCGCACACACCTTACCTGCATAGGTTTAATGCGGGCTACGGCTTGCTTGGAAGGATATGTGAATTAAAATTTAAAAAAGTTGACTTTCCCGTTCCTAATACTAATTGGAAAAATTCTATTGATGTCTTGAATGAATCAGGTAATGTTAATAGACCACGTTATAGGCTGTCTAT
>NZ_JBQCXA010001393.1:0-488 GCF_051956855.1 Neisseria sp. P0021.S007 | reverse complement strand
TCGTCGGCTGCATCGACAATTGCGTCGGTCAGCTCGACTTCTTCGTCGTCTTCGTCTTTGCTGGTCAGCGGGTGGTAGAGGATTTCGACGGGATAGGTGCGCCCGCTCACTTCCAGCACGGGCGCGCCGTTGAAGTGTTTGGAGAAGCGTTCTGCGTCTATGGTTGCCTAGGTGATGATGACTTTTAAATCGGGGCGACGCGGCAGTAGCTGTTTCAGGTAGCCTAGCAGAAAGTCAATGTTCAGGCTACGTTCGTGCGCTTCGTCGATGATAATCGTGTCGTAGGCGGCGAGATAACGGTCGGTCTGCGTTTCCGCCAGCAGGATGCCGTCGGTCATCAGCTTGACGCAGGCATCGTGCGAGGTGTGGTCGGTAAAGCGCACTTTATAGCCGACCGTGCTGCCGATTTCCGATTTCAATTCTTCGGCAATCCGCTCCGCCACTGAGCGCGCAGCCAAACGGCGCGGCTGGGTATGCCCGATCAAACC
>NZ_JBQCXA010001392.1:0-488 GCF_051956855.1 Neisseria sp. P0021.S007 | reverse complement strand
CGGCATTCCTGACCATCGTCTTCATGCCGTTTACCTACTCGATTGCCGACGGTATTGCGTTCGGCTTTATCAGCTACGCACTCATCAAGCTCTTGTGCAACCGCACCCAAGACGTACCGCCTATGGTATGGATTGTCGCCGTATTGTGGGCATTGAAATTCTGGTTCTTAGGTTAAACCGCTCAAAAGAACAGGCCGTCTGAAAACTTTTCAGACGGCCTGTTTTATTTTACCCAGCGTTTAAAGCTGTCGGTAAAAGATTATTTTTTCACTTTTTTAGCAGCAGGTTTAGCGGCAGCTTTCGCGCCTTTGTCCAATGCGCAGAAGCGGGTAATGATTTGATCAACCACTTCTTGTTTGCCGTTTACTTCGGTAGTACCACGGATAGTCAGCATATTGCCGTCAACTTTGTCTACGTTGGCTGCAGTGGCTGCTTCAGCAACCCAAGCGACATTGCCACCCCAGAATGCGTTTACATCTTTGCTGCTG
>NZ_JBQCXA010001391.1:0-488 GCF_051956855.1 Neisseria sp. P0021.S007 | reverse complement strand
CTCCAAACGCATGGCACAATTAGGCTTATGCTCGCGCCGCGAAGCAGACAGCTACATCGAGCAAGGCTGGGTCAAAGTCAACGGCCAAACCGCCGTACTCGGTCAAAAAGTTACCGAGCGCGACCGCATCGACCTCAACAAACAAGCCCATGAAAAACAAGCCGCGCGCGTAACCATCCTTCTGAACAAACCTGTCGGCTACGTCAGCGCGCAGGCAGAAAAAGGCTATAAATCCGCCGCAGAACTCATTACCGCCGAAAACCATTGGGAAGGCGATGACAGCCGTATCCCTTTCAGCGAAAAGCACAAATTCGGCTTGGCCCCTGCCGGTCGCTTAGATATCGACTCCGTCGGATTGTTAGTACTCACTCAGGACGGCCGCATTGCCAAACAACTGATTGGCGAAAACAGCAGCAGCGAAAAAGAATACCTCGTCCGCGTCCGTGGCAAACTGGACGACAAAGGCCTCGCCCTGCTCAACCACGGCT
>NZ_JBQCXA010001390.1:0-488 GCF_051956855.1 Neisseria sp. P0021.S007 | reverse complement strand
CATATAAGCAGGAATTGCCATATTTTTACTCCTTAGTTTTATTGAAAACGCTTTAAGTTGTGATGCTTAAAGCAACTTGTGCTGCATTAGAATTACTGTTTTACAGCTGGAATCAGTATGATCTCAACCCTACGGTTTTTAGCCTTACCTTCTTCCGTCTGATTATCTGCAATAGGTTTGGTATCACCCAATCCTTTAACCTCAAACCGACTTTCCGGAACATTAGAAGAGATAACCAACCAATCTTTGACCGATTGAGCACGTTTTTCCGATAACTGTTGATTGGAAACAGGATTTCCAACATTATCAGTATGTCCTTCAACTAAAATGCGTGTATCAGGATGTGACTCAATTGCTTTTAATGCACCAATCAATGCTTTATTGGCATTATTTTTTAGTTCAAACTGACCTGTTTCAAACAAAGCCAAACTGTCTAAAGTAATAACTACTGGTTTCACAGGTTCCGGTTTTATTGGTTTTGGAGGTGG
>NZ_JBQCXA010001389.1:0-489 GCF_051956855.1 Neisseria sp. P0021.S007 | reverse complement strand
CCTTAAAACAAATCGACATTGAGTTGGCGAAATATCCCGCCGACCAACGCCGTTCAGCCATCATGGGCGCGTTGCGTATCGCCCAAACCGAAAAAGGCTGGCTCGCCCCCGAAACCATCGCCTTTGTTGCCGACTACATCTGCATCACGCCGGCGCAGGCATACGAAGTCGCCACTTTCTACAATATGTACGACCTCGAGCCGGTCGGCAAATACAAACTGACTGTCTGCACCAACCTTCCCTGCGCCCTGCGTGGCGGCATGGATACCGGCGAATACCTGAAGAAAAAACTCGGTATCGGCTACGGCGAAACCACGCCCGACGGAAAATTCACCCTCGTCGAAGGCGAATGCATGGGTGCATGCGGCGACGCTCCGGTTATGCTGGTAAACAACCACAGTATGTGCAGCTTTATGACTGAAGAGGCGATTGAGAAGAAACTGGCCGAACTGAAATAAAAGGCCGTCTGAAAAAGGGATATGGTATGGA
>NZ_JBQCXA010001388.1:0-489 GCF_051956855.1 Neisseria sp. P0021.S007 | reverse complement strand
CGGTGTGTGGTAACGGTAACGTCCACGCCTGACTAACTGCAGGAGAGAGCACCGCCCCCTTATTTGGGCTTCTCAAATCTCAAACAGTTAGGAGCATTTCAAATGCAATCTTCAAATTCTATCCAAATCCAAGACGTTCAATCCCCATCAGAACAAGGCTTTTGCGCCGTCGTCCACGAACCGACTGCGTATTTAGCCGATATTGACGTTCATTCATGTACCGCCCGCCGTTTGGGTATCTATCCATCACACGCCGCCGCCGTTGCCGCCTGTCGGTCGTTTATTGCTTCACTTTCAGACGACCTAAAAGCATGGGCTGCTTACAGCGTAACGACAGCCGAACAAATCCGCTAAATCCCTGAAAAACACCCGCCTTTATGCCGCCCGTTTTGGACGGCATAAGGCAAACTTCGCCCTAGTGTTTTCATAAGTATTTGATTTTTCGATATTTGATATTTTTGGTGCGCTGGGCATGGAGGACATGAAAAC
>NZ_JBQCXA010001387.1:0-489 GCF_051956855.1 Neisseria sp. P0021.S007 | reverse complement strand
CATAGGTCGTCTGAAAGGCAGTTGGGGCGTGCAATATTTGGGACAAAAATCCAGCGCGCTTTCTGCCATTCCCGAAACCGTCCAACAACCGATGCTGATTGACAATAATGTGCGCCATTACAGCTTTTTCGGGGTAGAACAGGCAAACTGGGACAACTTCACGCTTGAAGGCGGCGTACGCGTGGAAAAACAAAAAGCCTCCATCCAGTATGACAAAGCATTGATTGATCGGGAAAACTACTACAACCAGCCCCTGCCCGACCTCGGCGCGCACCGCCAAACCGCCCGTTCGTTCGCACTTTCGGGCAACTGGTATTTCACGCCACAACACAAACTCAGCCTGACTGCCTCCCATCAGGAACGCCTGCCGTCAACGCAAGAGCTGTACGCACACGGCAAACACGTCGCCACCAACACCTTTGAAGTCGGCAACAAACACCTCAACAAAGAGCGTTCCAACAACATCGAACTCGCGCTGGGCTACGAAGG
>NZ_JBQCXA010001386.1:0-489 GCF_051956855.1 Neisseria sp. P0021.S007 | reverse complement strand
CTTTGAAGGTAACAGTGTCGCCGACTTTGGCGTTGACGTAGCCGGGCTCGAACACCATGCTGCCGTCTTTGCCGTTGTCGAGCATTTTGATTTCGTGGTTGGCGGCGTATGCGCTTAGGGAAGCGGTCAGCATGAGGAGGAAGAGGGATTTTTTCATGGGAAAGTCCTTTTTGTGAAGAGTATAAAATGATTGCGTGGCTGGTTTCTTGGTGGCGGATTCCCAAGCTAGGATTGCCGCATCGGGCGGATAACGGGCAGGCCTTTGCTGTCGTACAAAAGCTCGATGTCCACTTTATACAGCCTGCCTATCATGTCCGCCTGCAACACGTCCTGCGGCGCGCCCTGCGCCTGTACTTTGCCTTCACCAAGCAGAATCACGCCGTCTGAAAACTGCGCGGCGAGGCTCAAATCGTGCAACACCATCAGCGTAACCAGATTGTGTTCGTGCGTGTATTGCACCACGCGCTCCAAAAGATTGAGCTGATGGTG
>NZ_JBQCXA010001385.1:0-489 GCF_051956855.1 Neisseria sp. P0021.S007 | reverse complement strand
CTTCAAACGTCGTACCGAATGCAACAAACATGCCCAAAATAAAGGACAGGTATTTGTCGATATCGGTCGCCATATTGACGCCGACAGGGGTTACCCCGGCCAAGAATTTGAAAATAACGGGAAATACCAAAAAATAGGCAAACGCCATACCGACAAAGAAAAGCGTCACGCTGGACAACACCAGCGGCGTAATCAAGCGTTTTTCGTTTTGGTATAAGGCAGGAGCGACAAACGCCCAAACTTGATACAGCGTGTGCGGCAACGACAGCAGAAATGCCGCCATCAGAGTAACCTTGACCGGCACAAAAAACGGCGCGATCACATCGGTTGCAATCATGCTGGTATCTTTAGGCAGATTGGCCATCAATGGTTCGGCAACAAAGGTATAGAGCTGCTGGGCAAACGGCATCATACCCAAAAAGCAGACGACGATACCGATGACGATCCACATCATGCGGCGGCGCAGCTCGAGAAGATGCTCGATAAGCG
>NZ_JBQCXA010001384.1:0-489 GCF_051956855.1 Neisseria sp. P0021.S007 | reverse complement strand
CCGAAGAAGGCGAAGGTGATTACTGGGTAGATGAAAAAGCACACCAAGTTATTCTGAGCGAAGCCGGTCACGAACACGCCGAGCAAATCCTGACCCAAATGGGCTTATTACAGGAAAACGATTCTCTCTACTCTGCCGCCAATATTTCCCTAATGCACCACCTCATGGCTGCATTGCGCGCGCACACCCTGTTCCACAAAGACCAACACTACGTTATCCAAGACGGCGAAATCGTGATTGTGGACGAATTCACAGGCCGTCTGATGGCCGGTCGCCGCTGGTCCGAAGGCTTGCACCAAGCCGTTGAAGCCAAAGAAGGCGTAGAAATCAAACGCGAAAACCAAACGCTTGCATCTATTACCTTCCAAAACTACTTCCGCCTGTACAGCAAACTGTCTGGCATGACCGGTACGGCCGACACCGAAGCCTTCGAGTTCCAAAGCATTTACAACCTCGAAACCGTCATCATCCCGACCAACCGTCCTGTAC
>NZ_JBQCXA010001383.1:0-490 GCF_051956855.1 Neisseria sp. P0021.S007 | reverse complement strand
GGACCGTCCCGTCTGCGATGATTGCGCGCAAAGCTACACCCGCTTTTGCGGTAGGCTGTCCGATAAGAGATAAACCTACATCGCTCACGCCTGGGAGTGCGTATGCATTGGTCGGGGTGGATTGTGAAGCCGGCGGGCTGCAGGGTGTGTGGTATGGTGTCGGGGGTGGTGTTTAGGAGAGTGGACAGGAATTTGCCGTGAGTTCGGCTGTGGGCAAGATCAGATGTAATGGGTGAAACGAAGGCGGAGCGGGGGTTTGGGGCGACAGTGCGGGGGGGGGGAGAGGAGGTAGTTTGGGGAGGGGATGGGATTGGGGGGGGGGAGTTGGAAGAGTGTTTAGGGGGCTTGTTAAGGGGAATTTGTATTGTTACGGTGTGAAAGATTGTGGAAGGTGGGTGGTACGAAGGGCGGGGACCGGGCTGGCGGGGGTAGTAATGGGTGATATCGTGCAAAGCATTGGAATCGATAACAGAATAGCGCGATGTTAGAG
>NZ_JBQCXA010001382.1:0-490 GCF_051956855.1 Neisseria sp. P0021.S007 | reverse complement strand
GTCCAAATCGCCGACGGTTCCGGCAGCGTCCTTTTTCTGCGCTTCATACACTTTTACGCCAGCCATCAGAAGCAGATGGCGGTCGGCAAACGCATCCGCGCCGTGGGCGAAATCAAACACGGGTTTCACGGCGACGAGATGATTCATCCCAAAATCCGTGATGCCGAGAGCGGCGGTTTGGCGGAAAGCCTCACGCCTGTCTATCCGACCGTAAACGGTTTGAACCAGCCTACTTTGCGCCGCATCATTCAGACAGCGTTGGACGTTACGCCGCTGCACGACACGCTGCCCGATGCCTTATTGGGTCGTCTGAAACTGCCGCACCTCGCCGAAAGCCTGCGCCTTTTGCATTCGCCGCCGCCGAGTTTCACCATCCACCAGCTTTCCGACGGCGCGCTGCCTGCATGGCAGCGGCTCAAATTCGACGAACTTTTGGCGCAACAGCTTTCCATGCGCTTGGCGCGGCAGAAGCGCGTTAGCGGTACGGCGG
>NZ_JBQCXA010001381.1:0-490 GCF_051956855.1 Neisseria sp. P0021.S007 | reverse complement strand
CAAGATAACGACACGGTTGCACAAGAGGTGCCGTCTGAAAACAATACCGAATGCTTGGATTACACCGGTATCGAGCTTTCCGGCATTACCCTTATCGATTCCCAAAAGATTGAAGCCAAGTTACCCAAATGCATCAATCAAAACAACATCAACCAACTGAACCGGGACATCGTTGCCGAGTATATCGCTCAAGGCTATCCGCATACGCAAATCAAATTTGAAACCACGTCTGAACGCGTCCTGAAATTGGCAGTCATCGAAGGCAAAATCCGTGAGATTACCGGCGGCTCCCGTACAGTCAACGTCGATACCCTCTTCCCCGATCATCAAGGCAAACCTCTAAACATCCAATACCTCGACCAAGGTATTGAACAGGCAAACCATGTTGCCGGCAACAACGTCAGCATCGATGTTTATCCGCATGATGACGGCACCGCCTCCATCCAACTCAACAACGATGCCCAAAAACATTGGGGCGGCAGCGTCACCA
>NZ_JBQCXA010001380.1:0-490 GCF_051956855.1 Neisseria sp. P0021.S007 | reverse complement strand
AAACTAAAGAAGGCAATTTCAACGTACACCTGAAATTGACCGGCACTTGCGAAGTTCTAACAACAAACAGCGCATTGAATAGTACAAAAATTACTACCGAAGACCCAAGTCTGGCTGGAGCGGACATTGATTTCAGCACACGTGTCGCATCATCAAATTCAACCGCTATTACCCAAAAAAACGTTGGTGGTATGGCTACTGGTCTGAATATCCGTTGCAGTAAAAACACACTTTTCACAGTAGGTTTGGAACCTCAAAACGTAACAAGCAACAATGGTGAAGGCACAATGTGGGGTATCTCTCGCACATCAAAACAAAATAATGACACCATCAGCTATCAACTTCAAAAACCTGTCGTAAGCGGCTCAGGTATAAATCAAACAGTCCAAGAGACCAACAGCAACACTCCTTGGGGTAATTCAGGTACTGACCTTCTTTCATTGACAGGACAAGGTTTAAGTGATTCCGAAGCAGTCAAACTCCCTGTATA
>NZ_JBQCXA010001379.1:0-490 GCF_051956855.1 Neisseria sp. P0021.S007 | reverse complement strand
ATCCACCACAACGATATAGACCCGTCCGTTGCGTTTCAGAATGCCGACGACAACCACTTTTCCTGCCACACCGCGACCACGCCTGCCTTTACGCTGTCCGCCGAAATAGCTTTCGTCCAGCTCGACAGGGCCCTCGAAAACCTCATCGGCAGCCAAGGCCAAATGATAGTTTATAACCGTGCGGATTTTACGGTAGAACAGTGCTGCTGAATTGGGATGGATACCCAAAATATCGACTGCAGAACGGGCGGTAACTTCCAGTACAAAAAAACGGAGCAGTTCTTTCTGTGCTTTTTTCTTTAATTTGCAGTGCGTTATCTTCATATTTCGAGGGTAACATATCTGCTAATCTAGTACAGCCCCTAATTTAATTGTTCCTGCTAACATAACTAACCTCAGTTAGCTAAGGAAGGAGATGAAATATTTAGTCTTGTCAGATTAGCACACTATCAATTTTCAGACGACCCTTTGTTATAATCCTCTCTTTACC
>NZ_JBQCXA010001378.1:0-490 GCF_051956855.1 Neisseria sp. P0021.S007 | reverse complement strand
GTACGGGAGAATACGGCGATACCGATAAAGCCCAGGTTTTTACGGATTTCAGCCCAAGGTACGATGAAGCTCAAGCCGATGACGGGGATGATGAAACCAGCAAAGAAGTGCATGACGCCGGTTTGCATACCGATTTCCATAATGCTCTTTTGATCCAAGCCCAAAGGCGCAAAGCCGAACCAAGTCGGAGTACCTACTGCACCGAAGGAAACAGGTACGGAGTTCATCACCAAAGCGAAGATGGCTACTTTTAACGGGTTGAAGCCCAAGCTCATCAGGATTGGCGCGGCAATGGCGGCAGGCGTACCGAAACCGGACGCGCCTTCAATCATAAAGGCGAAAGACCAGCCGATGATCATCAATTGGGCAATCGGGTTCGGGCTGATGGTGGCCAGCCATTTGCGGATGACGTCGATACAGCCGGTGGTTTCCATCATGCGGTTGAACATAATGGCACCGAAAATCACGGTAATCGGGGTCAGGGTAGAGA
>NZ_JBQCXA010001377.1:0-491 GCF_051956855.1 Neisseria sp. P0021.S007 | reverse complement strand
GGAAAAGAGTGGTGCATTTGTTGAACACACATCTCAAATTCAAAGTAAGATGGAAAATGGTTCTATTTTAATTCTAAACGACAAATATATTTATTCTTATATTTCACCTGGACATGAGGATGCTAATAGACCTTATGCTAGTACTTCATATTATGGACACAAAATTATTTTTAAAACTAAATTTGGTCAAATGTATGTAGCATCCTTACCAGTTAAAGATTTAAAAAAGAATCCTGATGAAAATGACATCCCTAATTTACATGAGATTTTAAGCGTCATTGAATCATTACATTGCGATATGTATGAAAATGCCTTACTTCCAATAGCTCTCACAAATAAATTAGTTAGCTTGTCTGCACATCCTAGTACTCAAATACTTACTAACTTTGCGAAAGCTACTATTACCAAATAATTTAAATATAAAATTTAAAGAAGGCTAATATATCACATTATAAAATGTGTGGATTGAAACTAGAGTTGTTAATTTAACG
>NZ_JBQCXA010001376.1:0-491 GCF_051956855.1 Neisseria sp. P0021.S007 | reverse complement strand
GACTTAAATCAAATGTAACGCGTTCATTGGAAACATGATGTATCCGGTCATTGCCAACCTTGCAGATTGTTTTTGACCAGTTCAGTCAAAGCCTGAATCCATGCGGGGTGGTCGTTCAAGCAGGGGATGTAGCGGTATTCTTTGCCTCCGGCTGCGTGAAATTGCTCGCGCCCCATAATGGCGATCTCTTCCATGGTTTCCAGACAATCTGCCATAAAGCCCGGACAGAATACGTCCAATTTGCTGACGCCTTGTTTGGGCAGTTGGTCAAACAGGGCTTGTGTGCTGGGCGTTACCCATTTTGCTTTGCCAAATTGGCTTTGGAAGGAAACGATGTATTCTTGTTCGTTTAAGTTGAGCGCTTGGGCAAGAAGTTTTGCGGTGTGGCGGCATTCGTCGGGATACGGGTCGCCGTCATCGTAATTTTTTTGCGGAATGCCGTGAAAGCTCAACATGAGTTTCTCGCCGCGCCCGTGTTCTTTCCAATAGGC
>NZ_JBQCXA010001375.1:0-491 GCF_051956855.1 Neisseria sp. P0021.S007 | reverse complement strand
GATCATGATTGTGGCAGTACAGAATGTCGTTATTGTCAGGATACGCTCAATCCGGATGTACAGTTGCAGCGTTATTTCAAACTGCCTACTTTCCGCGATGTAAAAGGATTTGATGGTGGACAACGTGCGGTGGTGCAATCAGGTATGAAGGGATTGCACACGCTGGCAGTATTGCCTACGGGAGGCGGCAAATCCTTGTGTTATCAGTTGCCAGCACTCAACCGCTACTACCGCAACGGAGGCTTGACAATAGTTGTTTCACCGTTGCAATCGCTGATGAAAGATCAATTGGACGGTTTGGAGAAAAAAGGTGATACCTGCGCTGCTATGCTTAACGGCTTGGTTGAGGTGGTTGAACGTGCCCAAATTTTAGACAAAACCGCCTTGGGCGATATTGGCATCTTGTTTGTCGCGCCTGAGCAATTCCGCAACAGAAGTTTCATTACTGCTATTTCACAGCGCCAAATCAATGGCTGGGTATTTGACGAGGC
>NZ_JBQCXA010001374.1:0-491 GCF_051956855.1 Neisseria sp. P0021.S007 | reverse complement strand
ATCATCTCCACAGTCAGCCTGTTTTTTTTGAGTCTTTCGGTATATTTTTCTGTCTGTTCAAACGGCAGCGGCGTGCCATATTCCATAAACTCGACACGACTGGTTTCTTTATGCAGCATAACATTTCTGGTTTCGCAGTCATGACGGGAAACCTGTTTGCTGCCCTCATACAGGGTAAATGAGACCGCACCGAATTCGTCTTTGCCAAAATATGGGCGTAAGTACATAGTCAATAATCTGATTTTCCACAGCAAGGCTTCATACGGCACACTTGAAAAGTCTGTGCCGTTCCGATTATTGTCTATTAGTAATGACCAATCAGACTGCGTTTCCAACAATAAATATTTCGATGATCCGGTAATCTCAAGCGGATTCAAGAAATCCAATTTCTGACTGAGGGTATATTCCTCATCCAAATACGATAGTTTCGGTTTTAAATTCTGATAAAAGTCGCTTAAATCCATTAATCTTTTCAAATAGAGATCCAGTGC
>NZ_JBQCXA010001373.1:0-491 GCF_051956855.1 Neisseria sp. P0021.S007 | reverse complement strand
AAGTTACGCCGCACGCGCCCTGTTTCAGCATTTCGGCCAATTCGCCGTTTTGTACCAGCGAACGGTATAGGTTGTCCAACCAGATTTGTTGTCCTAATGCTTTAACGTCCGATAAAATAGTCATCTCTGATTCCTTTTACATAATAGGTTTGTTTGTGAAGTGGCGATAATGCTACGCCGATTCGATGAATTTGAACAGTTTACAGCTGATTAATTTGGGCAAAACAAACCTAAATTCAAGCATGAAAGGCGGCTTTGATGGCGGAAAACACACTTTATCTCGACTGGGCGCGCGATGTATTGGATACGGAAGCCGAAGGTTTGCGTGAAATTGCGGCGGCTTTGGACCATGATTTTGTCCGTGCGGCGGAAGCGTTGTTGCACTGCAAGGGCAGGGTGGTCATTACCGGCATGGGCAAGTCCGGACACATCGGCCGCAAAATGGCGGCAACCATGGCTTCGACCGGAACGCCTGCGTTTTTCGTCCACCC
>NZ_JBQCXA010001372.1:0-491 GCF_051956855.1 Neisseria sp. P0021.S007 | reverse complement strand
GATTAAAGAGCGGCCTCAGGCTTTATCGCAAAACAATGCCAAATTGACGTTCAGCCACCGTTTTGGTGCAGACAGCGGCATTGGTTGTTTGGCAAGGGCGGTGGTATCCGGGGAAAAGCAAACTGCGGTCGAACAGTTTGACAAGTTTCCCAAAGAGTTGGAAATGAAATCAGGCCGTCTGAAAGAGCAGGTTGCTTTGCTGTATCAAAAGCAACAGGATTATTGGCAGGCCGTGGCAGAGAATAATGTTGCACTCGCCTATGGTCATGCTGCCGATGTGGTGGTATTGGCGGCTTGGCGGCAGGATGCGGATGATTTGAATCAGGCTTATCAAGAGTATTTGCAACGGCAAGGCAAGGTTTCGGGCGAAACGCCTTGGTTTGCCGGACAGATCATCATGATTACCCACAATGATTACATGCTGGAAGTGTTTAACGGCGACATCGGGCTGATTATGAAAGATGAAGAATCGTTGAATGGCTTGTCTGCCT
>NZ_JBQCXA010001371.1:0-492 GCF_051956855.1 Neisseria sp. P0021.S007 | reverse complement strand
ACCCGATTGCCGATGCGGTTTACGGTTTAGACAACGCCAACATCGGCAAAGCCAAAGCCGCCGGCATCCTCGCCGCCAACCAACCCAAATCCGCACCCGTAACCGCTTCCCTGCCCGATGCGCTGGCTGTCGATTACGCCTATGTCGCCATCAACTACGACAAAAAATGGTTTGAACAGAAAAAATTGCCCCTGCCGCAAACCCTGCAAGATTTGACCAAACCGGAATATAAAAACCTTCTGGTAACCCCGTCTCCCGCCACATCCTCGCCCGGCCTCTCCTTCCTCTTGGCCAACATCGGCGGCATGGTTGAAGAAGGTGCGTTCAAATGGTGGGCGCAAATGCGCCAAAACGGCGTGAAAGTTGCCAAAGGCTGGAGCGAAGCCTACTACACCGACTTCACCCAAAACGGCGGCGCCTATCCCCTCGTGGTCAGCTATGCCACCAGCCCGGCGGCCGAAGTCCACTACTCCAAAGGCAAATACAGCACCC
>NZ_JBQCXA010001370.1:0-492 GCF_051956855.1 Neisseria sp. P0021.S007 | reverse complement strand
CATCCCTTCCCTGCCGCGAAAAATCAGTGCGCTGGTTGATGAAAACCGCCAGCAGGAAATGCGCGATGCCTATGTGCATTTGGTCAAAGTACAGCAACGCCAAAGCCTGTGGCTGAGTGTGATTGCGGTTGTTTTGCTGCTGATTTTGCTGTGTAAATAAACTGTAATACAGCTTTAAACGACATAATAAAGGCCGTCTGAAATCGATTTTCAGACGGCCTTTTTATATGCCGACCTATTCTTTTTTCTCGTGCTGAACATATCCGCTTTCAGCTTCGATATGCCGTCTGAAGCGCAAACCTGCGGCGTGGTAAAATGGGTGCGGCGAGAACTGGCGCGAGACTTGCGAAGCGAAGATGCAAGTCAGCAGCATCCAAAACAATAAATTCTGTCCGCCCGTCATTTCCATTACCACCACGGCGGCGGTCAACGGCGATTGGGTCGCAGCGGCAAGGAATGCGGCCATGCAAAGCAAAACCGCGACATTGGACG
>NZ_JBQCXA010001369.1:0-492 GCF_051956855.1 Neisseria sp. P0021.S007 | reverse complement strand
GAGTGAGCAGGTTGACCAAGAGCGGGGAGACTTTGGCTTGGGTGAAGGTATTGTGTTCGCCCAATAGTTCGGCACTGCGCGCAAGCAGGGTGTTCACGTCGCTAAAGAGGAAGCGGTATTCCCACATGACATCGTAAATGCCCGCCATATAGTTGATGGAGTCTTCCACATCGGACGGCAATACGGCTTCATTCAGATATGCCAGCAGGGCTTCGCTGTAACGTTTGAACAGTTGGACGATGATTTCGTCTTTGTTGCGGAAGTGGTAATAAAGATTGCCCGGACTGATGCCCAAATGCGCCGCGATATGGTTGGTACTGATGTTGCGCTCGCCTTCCTCGTTGAAAAGCGTCAGGCTGGCGTCGATGATGCGGGTGTAAGTATTGGTTTTTGCAATGCGGGTCACGGGCATACTCCTTGGATTTACAGGCTGAACGAAGCGGGCAGCCAATTGGGTTCGGCGTGTAATTCTACCTGAAATCGAGTAAATAC
>NZ_JBQCXA010001368.1:0-492 GCF_051956855.1 Neisseria sp. P0021.S007 | reverse complement strand
CTGATGGTTGCCGCCTGCATTATTGAATTTCCCGAACAATTTGGTCTGGACATCCCAGAATACGCGCCATGGCTGGTTTCTAATTTTGAACTGCACAGTTTCCCGAAAGAAAAAAACAACAGCGAACTTGCGTGGGACAATGTGGTTTACGGCAGCCAAGGGCTGGGCTATGTTGTTGCGACCAACCAGTTTATCCGGGTTGCCCGTCCTGAACGCACGATTTTTACCGCCTACGCCGCGCTCAATCACGATGCGCCACAAGTCGTCCGCCGCCAGCTGCTTGAAGCAAGCGACGAAGAGCTGCTCCAGCTTGCCGCCCAAGATCTGCTTACCGCTTACGGCGAAGGCTTTTGGCGGCACGTTTCCCATGTTGATATTACCGTTCGCGGGCATGGTATGAGCGTGCCGAAGCCCGGCTATTTAAGCGATGAGGCTTTATTAAAAATCAGAAACCGAAATGGCGGATTGTTGTTTGCACACAGTGATTTAAGC
>NZ_JBQCXA010001367.1:0-492 GCF_051956855.1 Neisseria sp. P0021.S007 | reverse complement strand
ATTTAAAATAGCGAAAGGCCGTCTGAATATTTTTCAGACGGCCTTTTTTCACATGACAGCTTCAGCTTTTATTTTGCCATTCCTTTGAACACTTCATGTGCCACAGCAATGGTTTCGTCAATCAGCTCAGGCGTATGCGCGGCGGAAACAAAACCGGCTTCATAAGCTGACGGGCCGAATGCGACATTGCGGTCGAGCATACCGTGGAAGAAATGTTTGAAACCGTCGATATTGGAACGCGCCATGTCAGCATAGTTTTGCGGCGTATGGCTGGCAAAATACAAACCAAACATACCGCCCACGCTGTCCGCCGTAAATTCAACGCCATGTGCTTTAGCCGCATCGGCAATACCGTTGGCAAGGCGTTGGGTCAAGGCAGTCAGGTTTTCATAGAAGCCTTCGCGCTGAATGATTTCCAGCGTTTTCAAACCGGCGGCAACCGCAATCGGATTGCCGGACAATGTACCTGCCTGATACACGCCGCCCAACGGG
>NZ_JBQCXA010001366.1:0-492 GCF_051956855.1 Neisseria sp. P0021.S007 | reverse complement strand
GAACACGACGCGGTCGTAGTCGATATGGAAGTCGGTGCGCAAAGCGTCTGCGCCTTCTTGGGTGGAAGGCGTGACGGTAGGGATGATTTCGCCGTTTTTCGTGCGGAAACGTTGAGTGGAGAGAAGGTTTTTCCAATTCATCTGCATGAAATTGCTCCTTGCTGGTTTTCAGACGACCTTTGTGGGATGAACGGGATATTACTGCATTGCGGGACGGTTTGAAATCCCGATTGGCGTAGGGCGGCTGCTTGGGCAGTTGGTCTGAACAGGACTTTGTTTTTCAGTTACAATACGCGCTTACTATAATGATCGACAGTTTGAAGAGACGCGATGAAAGAACATAAGGCCCGGAAACGCTTCGGGCAGAATTTTTTGCAGGACACGCGGATTATTACCGATATTGTCAACGCCGTGCGTCCGCAGGCGGATGATGTGGTGATTGAAATCGGGCCGGGCTTGGCGGCGATTACCGAGCCTTTGGCGAAAAAGCTG
>NZ_JBQCXA010001365.1:0-493 GCF_051956855.1 Neisseria sp. P0021.S007 | reverse complement strand
CGGCATAGTATGCAGAAAAATATCAGGTAGCCTAAAAATAACGCCGTTTGAAAGGCGGACTTTCAAACGGCTTGTTTTGAGAATTTCAAGTGAGATAGCTAATCACGGCGTGAACACGAATACGCCCTATATCCTGTCGATATCCCAAAACCAAAGACATTAAAAGACAAATTCAGTTCAATGAAGGCAGATTAATGCAGCGTACCGTTTTGTCCTTCATCAGAGTCGCAGAAATTGCAGTAATGATAGACGTCGACGTCTATTTCCGTACCCGTCAGATAACAAAATTCTATGATTTCCCGACTAAATCCTATATAGGGATTTTGTTCTGCATCCACAACATATTCATGGACAACTTCCAACCAAAATTTTGCTTGGTATTGCCGACGGAATCGGGCAAGTGCATCAATGTTCCCGTGTAATTGGCGGACAATCCGCAGGCACTGCCCTTCTACGTCATTGACCGGCTGATCTTGGCGGCAGCCATTCCATG
>NZ_JBQCXA010001364.1:0-493 GCF_051956855.1 Neisseria sp. P0021.S007 | reverse complement strand
GGTCTGCACAACGCCGCCAACGTCATGGCTGCCGTCGCCTTGTGCGAAGCCGTCGGTTTGCCGCGCGAAGCGTTGCTCGAACACGTCAAAACCTTCCAAGGCCTGCCGCACCGCGTGGAAAAAATCGGCGAGAAAAACGGCGTGGTATTCATCGACGACAGCAAAGGCACGAATGTCGGCGCGACTGCCGCCGCGATTGCCGGTTTGCAAAATCCGCTCTTCGTGATTTTGGGCGGCATGGGCAAAGGGCAGGACTTCACGCCCCTGCGCGACGCGCTTGCCGGCAAGGCAAAAGGCGTGTTCCTGATCGGTGTCGATGCGCCGCAAATTCGCCGCAATTTGGACGGCTGTGGTTTGAATATGACCGACTGCGCCACTTTGGAAGAAGCGGTTCAGACGGCATACGCCCAAGCCGAAGCGGGCGATATTGTGTTGCTCAGCCCCGCCTGTGCGAGCTTCGATATGTTCAAAGGCTATGCACACCGTTCGGAAG
>NZ_JBQCXA010001363.1:0-493 GCF_051956855.1 Neisseria sp. P0021.S007 | reverse complement strand
GTTTGAAAACGTATCCGTCAAGTTCGGCGAAGGCAACCGCTACGGCTTGATCGGCGCGAACGGTTCGGGCAAATCTACCTTCATGAAAATCCTCGGCGGCGATTTGGAACAGACTGCGGGCGAAGTGGCGATTGAAAACGGCGTGCGTTTGGGTAAATTGCGCCAAGACCAGTTTGCTTACGAAGACATGCGCGTGCTGGACGTGGTGATGATGGGGCATACCGAAATGTGGGCGGCGATGACCGAACGCGACGCGATTTACGCCAACCTCGAAGCCACCGAAGACGACTACATGAAAGCCGCCGAACTGGAAGCCAAGTTCGCCGAATACGACGGCTACACCGCCGAAGCGCGCGCCGCCGAACTGTTGAGCGGCGTAGGCATTTCCGAAGATTTGCACAACGCCACCATGGCGGAAGTCGCCCCCGGCTTCAAGCTGCGCGTATTGCTGGCGCAAGCCCTATTTTCCAAGCCCGACGTGCTGCTCTTGGAC
>NZ_JBQCXA010001362.1:0-493 GCF_051956855.1 Neisseria sp. P0021.S007 | reverse complement strand
GCACTTATGGATTGGGAAACCATCGATCGAGACCAAGTTTTGGAAATTATGGCCGGTAAACAGCCTAGTCCGCCTAAAGATTATAGCCACAATGTCCGCGATGACAAAGTGGAAGAGTATGAAGCGCCTATTGCTGAAGCTGCTGAAGCTGTTGAGCAAAATGAGGTTCAGAATACTGAGTCAGTAGAAACAGACAAAACAGATAAATCTGTATAAGGTTTGAAACAGAAAACGGTAGCTTTTAAGCTACCGTTTTTATTTTGAAGATAAGCTAAAGGCCGTCTGAAAATTTTCAGACGACCTGATTTTATTGAGTCAATTACAAAACAGCTAAAGCTGCTTCGTAGTCAGGCTCGTTCGCAATTTCAGAAACCAACTCAGCGTGGAGAACTTGGTTTTGATCATTTAAAACCACCACTGCGCGGGCAGTCAGGCCGCGTAATGGGCTTTCTGTCAGTGTTACTCCGTAATCGTTAGAAAAGCTGCTGCGGAA
>NZ_JBQCXA010001361.1:0-493 GCF_051956855.1 Neisseria sp. P0021.S007 | reverse complement strand
GTATCGAGAAAATCGTCGCACTGGCTGCGCTGATGCCCATCGTCGCCGGCATCGGCGGCAACTCCGGCAACCAAACCATCACCATGATCGTCCGCGCCATGGCGATGGGACAAATGACCAGCACGCAGGCAGGCCGCCTGCTGAAAAAAGAAGTCGGCGTCGCCCTCGTCAACGGCATTATTTGGGGCACCGTGATGGGCGTGATTTCATGGCTGCTCTACGGCAACATCGGCATCGGTTTGGTCATGGTGGCCGCGATGACCTTGAACCTTTTGCTTGCCGCGACCGTCGGTGTCCTCATTCCCGTCATGATGGACAAAGCCGGACGCGACCCGGCATTGGGCAGCTCGGTGCTGATTACCGCGGTCACCGACTCCGGCGGCTTCCTGATTTTCTTGGGATTGGCAACCATATTCCTGTTGTAATAGGAAAAAAGGACGTGTTCGACACGTCCTTTTTCAAACCGTTTAAAAGGCCGAGACCTTTGCAAAAA
>NZ_JBQCXA010001360.1:0-493 GCF_051956855.1 Neisseria sp. P0021.S007 | reverse complement strand
GTTTGTAATTGACCCATTGGTCTGGAAAATACGTAAAGACAAAGAGGTTGGCCGCACCCATAAAAATCAGGAAGCCAATCCATGCATAAGTCAGGCGCGTCCATACAAAATCAGGGAGCTGCATTTCTTTGCCCATGACGGCTTTAAGCCCGTTTTTACCGGCAAGGTGGCTGAACAGCATGACGATGGCGCCGATCCAAAACAGAACGGTCGGTTTCCACATGATAAAGCGGTTGTCTTTCAGCAGAATCGTTGCGCCGCCAAAAAAGACAATCAAAATCAGGCTGACCCATTGCATGGTATCCAGTTTACGGTGTTTCCAAAAGGTCAGCGCAGCTTGGGCAATGCCGACTATAACCGCAACAGCCGTTGCGGCAATCATGTCTTTGGTGATGATATATGTGATGAAAAATAAGAATACGGCGAATAAGTCGCTCAAAATCTTCATATATTAATGATGAAACTAATTGAGTAAATGCTAATCATACAGGGA
>NZ_JBQCXA010001359.1:0-494 GCF_051956855.1 Neisseria sp. P0021.S007 | reverse complement strand
ATCAAAAAGCAAAGGTCGTCTGAAAACCTGTTTTTTAGGATTTTCAGACGACCTCTATTAAAAGAAACATCATGAAACAAACGATTCAAGAAAAACTTACCCACATCGCCCATACCGAGCCGCTGCATTTCCTGCTGGCGGTAGAGAGCGGCAGCCGCGCATGGGGCTTTGCCTCGCCCGACAGCGATTACGACGTGCGCGCCATTTATATCCGTCCGCAGGAATATTATCTGCAAATCGACGAAGCGAAAGACACCTTTGAATTTATCGAAAACCAATGGTTTGACGTTGGCGGCTGGGACATCCGCAAGGCGTTGCGTTTGCTGCGGAAAAGCAATGCCACGCTGCTCGAATGGCTGCGTTCGCCGATTGTTTATACGCAGGACGATGATTTCACAGGTCGTCTGAACGCGCTTGCGCCGCAATACGTCCAAGCCGCCGCACTGCTGCACCATTATCGCGGCATCGCGGGCAACGCTTTGAGAAACATGAAT
>NZ_JBQCXA010001358.1:0-494 GCF_051956855.1 Neisseria sp. P0021.S007 | reverse complement strand
CGGCACGACATGGAACAAACCCCAAGGCGCCGGACAAGCCGCGCCCGAAACGCAAACTGAGGAATAATCCGCCCGTAGAGGTCGTCTGAAACCGTCTTTTCCGTTTCAGACGACCTCAAACATAACCGCCATCCCGTTCGTCCCATATCTGCCGTCCTTCACAAGGAGAAAACCATGCGTTCCCTCGCCCTGATTTTCGTTACCGCCGCCATCCTGAGCGGCTGCACCACAGACCGCGACGACTTCGACAGCCGTCCTGCCGACACATCCGCACGCACGCCCCTGAAACCGACCACACTCGACCGCTTGGAACGCGGCAGCCATGCCGACTCTTACCGGTTCACCCCCAAACCCAATAAACCATAACCTCCAAACGTCCACACGCCAAACCCAAATAAAAAGGTCGTCTGAAACCCCAAAACCCCGTTCAGACGACCCCTAAATACCCCCTTCATCAACATTGCATTCGAGAAAGCCCATCATGTCCGCCACAC
>NZ_JBQCXA010001357.1:0-494 GCF_051956855.1 Neisseria sp. P0021.S007 | reverse complement strand
GCTCAAAGCAGGTAATCTTGCCAACCTTTTCTCCGTCACGTTCGATTTCTGCTACATGATCTCCATATTTATTACTCCAAAAGAACCGCCCGTTTTCCTCATGCCAAGGCTTACCCAGCACATACCAAGCTTTATCCAAGCTGTCGCCAGGGCGGATGGTTTCGCATGTTACTTTATCCTCCCCTGCACTCAGCATACACGCATCATGTTGACGGCAATCGGGATTCATGCACCTGCCCTTGTCGTCATTCCAATAGCGATCCATTAATTTACAGGCTATCAAATTATAGTCATAAGCATAAAAACCGTATCCTGTCATCAACAGCGCAGCAATACCCAAGCTTTGTAAACGCGGCGTTAATTTCATATTTACTTCTCCAAGATAAAAAGGTCGTCTGAAACGCCCTACCCCTCACGATACTCACACACCCAGCGGTCAGTTTTCTCTAAAAGCGTCTCAAGATAGGCGGCAAGGGTATCGTATTGTGCCGCAG
>NZ_JBQCXA010001356.1:0-494 GCF_051956855.1 Neisseria sp. P0021.S007 | reverse complement strand
ATACCGATACGCAATATTTGCCCGACAGCCTGACTCAGCCCCTAATTTGGATCGGCCTGCTGTTTAATCTGAATGATACATTCGTTCCCCTGCATTCAGCCGTTTGGGGTGCGATTGCAGGCTATATGAGCCTTTATACTTTATGCGCCGTCTATAAACTTCTGACCGGTAAAATCGGCATGGGCAATGGCGACTTCAAACTTTTGGCCGCACTCGGTGCATGGCTGGGCGTAGGAATTTTGCCTGTTCTGATCTTTATGGCTGCCTTAGTCGGGCTGTTAGGCGCACTCATCGCCCGCGTCGGCAAAGGCCAATATTTTGCTTTTGGTCCCAGCCTCGCTGTAGCAGGATGGATTATTTTGGTTGCCAATGCACCTATTACCCAACTGGTACAATGGTGGCTCGTACAATCAGGATTCCGATAATGACATTATGGATAGGCTTGACCGGCGGTATCGGTAGCGGCAAATCATCTATTGCCCAAATGTTTGCCG
>NZ_JBQCXA010001355.1:0-494 GCF_051956855.1 Neisseria sp. P0021.S007 | reverse complement strand
ATCCGGTACTTTGTTTGCTTAAGTTTACCGACTGGATGCCGTATTGTTTTTTCAGGCTTCTTTCGACAAAAGGCGCAACGCCCTGCATCATCGAGTCGCCCGCAAAAAAGACTTTGTCGCCTTGTCCGAGAACGATATTGGCAGGTGGGGTAATAGGGAGATGATGTGCTTCGGGTTGTCCGCCGTGTTGCGCCGTTTGAGCTTGGCGTCCGTTGGCGGGACGGTTTTTTTCGTGCGGTTCGGACGCATTGAGCTGCGCATTTTGTTCAGACGACCCGTCGTCTTCAGCGATTTGAGGTTCCGGTTCGGCAATCACAGGCTGTCCTGCCAAACGTGCTTTGAGGTCGTCTGAAAAGGCGTATGCGTCTTGTTGCAGCTTCGCGCCCGTGCGCCACCATTCGTATTCGGACAACGGCTCCAGCGGCGAAGCCTGATGATAAGTCTGCTGCCAATAGGCATTAATGGAGTCTTGGCTGAACCACGCCGCGCCAAAG
>NZ_JBQCXA010001354.1:0-494 GCF_051956855.1 Neisseria sp. P0021.S007 | reverse complement strand
ATCCTGTTCAGCCACCTTTCCAGCAGCCTGCTCAAAATGCTTTATCAGCAAACACGCAGCGGCATTATCTATATCCATCAAACCGAAGACCCGCGCCCGACGCTGATTGCCCAGCACAGTGCTATTTTTGAAGCCATTGTCCAGGCCAAACCAGCCGAGGCGGCGGAAGCGGCAAAACTGCATTTGAATTATGTCGCCCGCCGCATTTTGCAGGACAGGGAATATCAAAGCCACAGCGAGCATGCGGACGTATTGGCGCAAAATGATTTGAAACGGGTAGATTGGTAGCGTTTAAAAATAATCAGGCCGTCTGAATTTTTTCAGACGGCCTGATTTTGCAAATAAGGCTTTTTAGTGCCACAATCTTCCCCATTCTGTCTAAAAACAAAGGAAGCACCATGTACCGTCATGTCGAGTATTATCCGGGCGACCCGATTTTGAGTTTGGTTGAAACCTTCAAACGCGACGAGCGTTCTGAAAAAGTCAATTTGAGC
>NZ_JBQCXA010001353.1:0-495 GCF_051956855.1 Neisseria sp. P0021.S007 | reverse complement strand
GGTGAGGACGGCGGCGGTTTCGACGGTTTCCCGATAAACGGGGTTGTCACTGCCGCACAGGGCGAGAGCGCGGGTTGTGGGGATGCCGAGACCGTGCATGGCTTCGGAACAGAGGTATTCGCGGATGGAGGAGCGCAAGACGGCGCGCCCGTCGGCAAAGCGTGAGTAGGGCGTTTTGCCTGCACCTTTGAGCTGCCATTCTTGGCGTTGTCCTGCGGTATCGACGGAATCGCCAATCAGGAGTGCGCGCCCGTCGCCGAGGCGTGGGGTATAAACGCCGAACTGATGGCCGCTGTAAACACTGGCAATGGGCGCGGGCGCGTATTGCGGCGCGTTGCCGCTGAGGTAGGCAAGGTTGGGGGTCGTCTGAAAATCTGTATCCAGATTCAACTCTGCCGCCAAATCGGTGTTGAAGGCGACCCAATAGGGCGCAGTCAGCGGCTCTGGGGAAATGCGGGAATAGAAAAACGGCGAGAGTTCGGCGAACTGTTGGGT
>NZ_JBQCXA010001352.1:0-495 GCF_051956855.1 Neisseria sp. P0021.S007 | reverse complement strand
ATAGACAGTTACAGAAATTTTCCTGATGAGTATTTTGGGGATTTTGGCTGTGATGGGCGGTACGTTGATGCTGAACATCATGTTGAATCTGACCCGTATTGCCGAGCGCGGGCAGGAAGAAGAAGTCCGTGGCGGTAGGAAAACCTTATATCTGCTGTTGGCGGTATTTCCTTTATTGGCGGCATTGTTGTTCGGCGGCAATTACCTGACTATTCAACAAAAACGGGATATCTTAATCCAATCGTCGGAGCGCATCGTCAAAGACAATTCTGCTCAACTCGATGCGTTGGCCGATTACCGTTTTGACTTGGCGTATATCAGAAAAACGTCGGAAATCTTGGATTTGATGGCTAAAGATGATTCTTCGTTCAACGCTGCCATGATTATCGTGCCGGATAAGATCGGCAACAAACCGGTTTATCTGGCTTTTTCAGCTGACTCCACCCGCCTTACCCTGAGTGACGAAGTCGTGCCTGCCGCCAATCAGAATGCAGA
>NZ_JBQCXA010001351.1:0-495 GCF_051956855.1 Neisseria sp. P0021.S007 | reverse complement strand
TCGTTAATCTAAAGGCCGTCTGAAACAGGGATTATAAATGTTTCAGACGGCCTATTCGGTTTATTTCTTCAAAATATATTTGCGTACGGCGGCGTTGTGTTCAGAAAGATTGTGGCTGAACTCGCTCAGGCCCGTACCATCCATTTTTGAGACAAAATACAGATATTTTTCATTAGACGGATGACCCGCCGCCTCAAGCGCGGCCTTGCCGGGAAGCGCAATCGGCGTCGGCGTCAAACCGCTGCGCGTATAGGTATTATAAGGCGTATCGCGTTGCAAGTCGGCTTTGCGGATTCTGCCTTTATACGCATCGCCCATACCATAGATGACGGTCGGGTCGGTTTGCAGGCGCATGCCGATATTCAGGCGGTTGACGAATACGGCGGCCACATGGGCGCGGTCGTCTTCGTGCGCGGTTTCTTTTTCAATCAGACTCGCCATAATCAGCATTTCGTACGGATTTTTATAAGGCAGGCCGCTTTGACGGTCGTCCCA
>NZ_JBQCXA010001350.1:0-495 GCF_051956855.1 Neisseria sp. P0021.S007 | reverse complement strand
GTCAAAAGATGTTCCAGTTTATCGGCAGAAAGATCAGGATTGGCTTGAGTTTTCAGCCACGAATAAGGAAATTGCATATTATTTTCTCTACTATCAGGCCGTCTGAAACAAATTTTTATCAGACGAAATCAGTAATATCTATTCACTTTTCAGACGGCCTATCAAAAGACCATCTGAAATTTATTTAAACTGCTTCAAGAAGTTCAAATCGTTATCGAAGAACAAGCGCAGGTCATTGACGTTGTAGCGCAACATGGCAAAACGGTCGAGACCGATACCGAAAGCGAAACCGGTATATTTTTCAGGGTCGATATTCACATTTTTCAACACGTTAGGATGTACCATACCGCAACCACCTACTTCCAACCATTTGCCATTCTCACCCATAATGTCGATTTCGGCAGAAGGCTCAGTAAACGGGAAGAAAGACGGACGGAAACGTACTTGCAGGTCATCGCGTTCAAAGAAGCGACGGATAAAGTCAGTGAACACTGC
>NZ_JBQCXA010001349.1:0-495 GCF_051956855.1 Neisseria sp. P0021.S007 | reverse complement strand
ACCTATGCGTCTGGCGAAGATCTGGTACTCCCGCCCACATCAGGTGCAGATAAAGAAACCATCCTAAACGCCATTGACAAACTGCGTGCGGGCGGCGCGACAGACGGCGAATCCGCACTGCAAATGGCTTATGAGCAAGCGCAAAAAGCCTTCGTACCCAACGGTATCAACCGCATCCTACTGGCAACCGACGGCGACTTTAACGTCGGAGTATCCGACACCGAAACCCTCAAATCCATGGTTGCCGAAAAACGCAAAAGCGGCGTTTCACTCAGCACCCTAGGCTTCGGCATGGGCAACTATAACGAAGACATGATGGAACAAATCGCCGATGCGGGCGACGGCAATTACAGCTACATCGACAACGAAAAAGAAGCGAAAAAAGTCCTGCAACAGCAGCTGACCTCCACACTTGCCACCGTAGCGCAGGATGTCAAAATCCAAGTCGAATTCAACCCTGCCACCGTCAAAGAATACCGCTTGGTCGGCTATACC
>NZ_JBQCXA010001348.1:0-495 GCF_051956855.1 Neisseria sp. P0021.S007 | reverse complement strand
ATCGGTAGCAGCGTAAACGTCGTGGCGGCCGTCATACAAAGGCGTTTTTTCCAAGCCGAAGTGGCGGCCGGTAGCCGGCATAAATTGCCACAGGCCGGATGCGCCGACGTGTGATTTGGCTTTGGTTACAAATGCGCTTTCAATGAAAGGCAGCAAAGCGATTTCAGCAGGCATATTGCGTTTTTTAACTTCATTGGCAATATGGTACATATAAGGTTTGCTGCGGGAGATGGTGCGGTCGAAATATGCGCTGTTTGCAGCAAATTTGTTTTCATGGCGGCGAACCAGTTCTGTGTTGACTTCGTTAATGCGGAAGTCTTTACGTAATGATGCCCACAAGCTACCAGAGCCGAAGGTTTGTGCTTTGGCTTGGTCGAGCAGGGAAGAGTTGAGGCGCATCATTGCCATGCCGACTTGGTTGGGCGTAGCGTTTTGCGCGTAGGCTGTGGCGGAAACTGCCGCCAGGCTTGAAACGGTCAGAACGATGGTTTTTAG
>NZ_JBQCXA010001347.1:0-495 GCF_051956855.1 Neisseria sp. P0021.S007 | reverse complement strand
AATACATAGACGGAAAATTGGTGGCACACCGTTATCCTTCTTGATTTGAAAATAGCAGGCCGTCTGAAACCTTGTTTTCAGACGGCCTTTTTGTATCCGGTGCAAATACTGTTTTTTAATCGCGATATTCAAACGTTGCACCCAAAAATTGAGCCAGTGCGGAGACGTGGGAATGTCGGGGGTCTTTGACGGCGGTCAGCAACAAGATATTGCCATGCTGTTTTTCCAAATCCAGCAGCCGCTTGATGGCGGCCTGCTCGGCATCGCCTTGCAGCTCTTCGTGATAACGGCTGACAAAACCGTCAAAATTTTGAGCCGGATTTTCATGATACCAGCGGCGCAGGTTTGCGCTGGGTGTAATGTCTTTCAGCCAAAGCGTAGTGGCGAAAACTTCTTTATGGACGCCGCGCGGATAGAGGCGGTCAATAAAGACGGCGGTTTGTTTAGAATCGGGTTGATAGGCGTAAATGCGCTGTACGGTAAACATTTTTTCTC
>NZ_JBQCXA010001346.1:0-495 GCF_051956855.1 Neisseria sp. P0021.S007 | reverse complement strand
ATCGAATACAAAGCCGATTTAGATTTGGACAAAAACTAAATCCGACTCGCAAACAAAGGCCGTCTGAAATCCCATCGGTTTTCAGACAGCCTTTTGTCATCTTTATCAGATATAATGGCACTCGGTTTGTAAAATTTCCGACTCAAAACATTGTACAATCTGCCCACTTATACCGATAACATCCCAAACATTGCCATGAAAAAACGTCTGCTCCTCCTCGCCATCCTTCCCCTTTCCCTTCACGCCGCCGATGTGCCGCCTGATGTGAAACCCGAGCTTCAAGTCAACACAGCCGAACCCCAACAACCCGAAACGCACAACATCACTGCCGAGCAGACAAACAGGCCGTCTGAAAAAATCATCAACGTCGATGCCGATACCCTGCTTGCCAACACCGAATTACTGGCACGCGCCATGTATTCCGCCGTCGTCGCCCACAACATCCCCGGCATCAAAGCCGTTTTGCCCATTTACGAACAATGGCCAGAACACGAC
>NZ_JBQCXA010001345.1:0-495 GCF_051956855.1 Neisseria sp. P0021.S007 | reverse complement strand
TGTCAGCGGCGATACTTGCGATGAACCTAAGCCCAGCGTGAAGCCCATGTTTTATGCGTGCGAACAGATGGGTGTCGAAGCGCGGCGATGTTTTTATGTCGGCGATGCCGAGCGCGATATGCAGGCAGGCAAGAATGCCGGGATGACAACCGTGCTTGCCGATTGGGGCTATATTTCTGCCGAAGACCAAACCGAAAACTGGCTTGCCGATTTCCGTATTGCCACGCCTTTGGATTTGTTGGCAATCTTGCGTTAAAACCCTGTAATAATCCGTTTTCAGACGGCCCGAAACGGCGTAAAATTACATAAATTTGTATTTTTTCAACCGTTTTACTACTTGTAAAGAGAAAAATCATGTTCTTCAAGCATATCGAAGCTGCTCCTGCTGATCCGATTTTAGGTTTGGGCGAAGCGTTTAAAGCCGAAACCCGTCCCGAAAAAGTCAATCTCGGCATCGGCGTGTACAAAGACGCATCCGGCGCGACACCTATTGTC
>NZ_JBQCXA010001344.1:0-496 GCF_051956855.1 Neisseria sp. P0021.S007 | reverse complement strand
GTCTGACTGTCTCAAAACGGGATTCCGATAACAAAACAGGTCGTCTGAAAACGGCGGATTATACCATTTTCAGACGACCTTTGCAGGGAGGAGGCTTAGTTATCCTGCTGTTTATGCTGCTTATAAGGCACCATATCGCTGCGCGAAAGCAGCAGCAGGCAGCCCAGTACCATCATTCCCAAAGCAACCAGCGGCGAATAACCGAGCCAGTATTGATTGTGCAGATATACCGCCGCGCCGATATACACCAGCAGCGGGCCGGAAACGATAGACTGCTTGTTGACACCGTCCATCACCAAAACTGCAATCCCCGCCACCACCATACCGGCGGATACGATGGTCGAAGTTGCGGGCAGGATGTCCGTCGTTTTCAAAAACCAAACGGCACCGAAGATAATCAAAAACAGCGGCAGGAAAAGCGAAGAGCGAGACATGGCGTTACTCCGTAAAATTTCAGACGACCCTGATTATTGGGTCGCAGGGGTCGTCTGAAAAG
>NZ_JBQCXA010001343.1:0-496 GCF_051956855.1 Neisseria sp. P0021.S007 | reverse complement strand
CAACAACCCAACAACCCCACACAAAAAAACCACCACCCAACAAACAAAAAACACCCAAAAAACAACAAACCAACCCCACCCAAAAACCCACACCAACAACAAAACCCAACACCCCAACACCAACCCACCACACCCCAAAACCACAACCAACCCCAAAAACACAACCACCCACCACCCAAAACAACACACAAACCAAACCCAAAACACCACAAAACAACCCAACCCCCACCCACAACAAACACCAAAAACCCAACAAAAACCACCCCCAACACAAAAAAACCAAAACAAACAAACCCCCAACACACCAACCACAACACCAACTGCACAACCAAACAACCAAGCCCAAAAAAAACAAACACCAAAAACACCCAAACACAAAACCCACCCAAAAACAAAACCCCCCCCACAACCCAACCACACCAAAACCATCCCCCACACACACCCAACACCACCAACAACTCCCCACACACAAACCCAAACAACCACCCCACCACCA
>NZ_JBQCXA010001342.1:0-496 GCF_051956855.1 Neisseria sp. P0021.S007 | reverse complement strand
TCCAGCAATTCGCGCTGGGCGGATTCTTGATTGAGGGAATGGTGGGCGTTTTGCCCGGGAATGTCGATAAGCTGCCCGCCGACGGCTTTGAGCTGCGCCAGCGTGGCTGCCTGATTGTTGATAAAGCTGCGGCTTTTCCCTTTGGCATCGATGATGCGGCGGATGCTGAGTTCTTCCGCGTCTTCGTCTAGAAAACCCTGCTCCTGCAATTGGGCTTTGAGATCGGGCAAAAGGCTGATGTCAAACAATGCCGACAACTGCGCTTCCTTTGCGCCGCTGCGGACTTGGCTGTAATCAGCCTTATCGCCCAACAAAAGCCCGATTGCATCCAACGTAATCGATTTGCCCGCGCCTGTCTCGCCGGTCAAGACGGTAAAACCGCTTTGGAAATCCAGATTGAGGTTTTCAACAATGACAAAATCGCGCAGGGAAAGTGCCAACAGCATGGTAGTATTCCTTAGTAAATCGACCGCACATCGGCGGCTAACTTTAGATA
>NZ_JBQCXA010001341.1:0-496 GCF_051956855.1 Neisseria sp. P0021.S007 | reverse complement strand
CCACCCAAGCAGGCAACACAAACCGCCACGCCATGAACGTTTTCCCTTAATTATGATTATTAGATATATAATAATAAATGCTTTTAGTAGATTATGACAAATGCCAACCTGCATGAGCAGATAAAAAGAGAGGTTCAAATCATTTCAAAACCAACAGACGCAAAAAAGCGCAATCTGAAACAGATTGCGCTTTTTTATAAACTGGCACGCCCACGGGGAATCGAACCCCGGTTACCGCCGTGAAAGGGCGATGTCCTAACCGCTAGACGATGGGCGCAGAGATTTTCTGTGGCGCACCCGGAGCGATTCGAACGCCCGACCCTCTGGTTCGTAGCCAGATACTCTATCCAACTGAGCTACGGGTGCATCAAGAAAGATTTGAATTATAAAGAGAGGGCTATTTACTGTCAAGCGTTTTATTTGGAAAACTTGCAGACAGCGTGTAAAATGCGCATTTGCTATTGAATTTACAGAGAATAAAATGTCAGATTTCGCA
>NZ_JBQCXA010001340.1:0-496 GCF_051956855.1 Neisseria sp. P0021.S007 | reverse complement strand
TGTTTCAGCCTCCCTCCCCCGTTTTTTATTCCGTCCAAACCATCACTCAACAACCCTGTCTAAAGGCTGTCGTGTTGATTTCAAAGAATTTCCAAACAACCCTTACCTCAGGACAACCACCATGAGCATTAAATCCGACAAATGGATACGCCGCATGGCCGAAGAACACGGCATGATTGAGCCGTTCGAGCCCAACCAAATCAAAGAGGCCAACGGTCAACGCATCATTTCCTACGGCACATCCAGCTACGGCTACGACATCCGCTGTGCCAATGAATTTAAAATCTTCACCAATATCAACAGCACCATCGTCGACCCGAAAAACTTCGACCCGAAAAACTTCGTTACAGTCGAAGATGACTGCTGCATCATTCCGCCCAACTCCTTTGCTTTGGCGCGCACAGTCGAATATTTCCGCATCCCGCGCAACGTCCTGACTGTCTGCTTAGGGAAATCCACTTACGCACGCTGCGGCATCATCGTCAACGTTACCCCG
>NZ_JBQCXA010001339.1:0-496 GCF_051956855.1 Neisseria sp. P0021.S007 | reverse complement strand
CCTGGTCTGCATACACTGGGTCAGCATCCGCGGTGGGCGGCACGTAGGCGACAAAAGCTTTTTCCCCGACACCAAAAACGATCCCGAGCCAAACGGACAAGATTACGCTGAAGCCTTCGTCGCCCAACACTATCTGGGCAAAAGCAAACCCGACATCATCATCAGTAACTTTCCCGTTCCCGATGCGCTGAAAGAGGCTTTGGAAGGCGAACACGGCAAGCAGATGCAATTTGTCACCAAGACCATAGGCGAACGTAAAGTCTGGTTGAAAATGGCGGAACAAAACGCACAAATGGCGATTGCTCAACGCCGCCTGCAACAAAGCAGCCAGCAGCACCGTATTGATGAACTGGCCAAAATCCTCGGCATGGATTCAGACAGCCTCAACCGCCTTGAGTGTTTCGATATCAGCCACACGCAAGGCGAGGCCACTATTGCGTCCTGCGTTGTGTACGATGAGCAAAGCATCCAGCCTTCGCAATACCGCCGCTACAAC
>NZ_JBQCXA010001338.1:0-496 GCF_051956855.1 Neisseria sp. P0021.S007 | reverse complement strand
ATGTCGGGGTAACAAATCGCATCGCGCAGGCTGCCTTGTGCCGTGTATGGGCGTTGCGGCAGGAAGAGGATGTCTTGATGCGGCGGATGGCTGACTTTACCGCTGCTGCCGAAAGGCCAAAGCCCTGCCAGCGCGCGCAGCAACGAAGTTTTGCCGCAACCGCTCGGGCCGCGTATCAGTAGGGAATTGCCGCTTTTGAGGTTGATGTTGATGCCGTCTAATAAAACTTCGCCGTTGTGGCGGTATAGGGCAACGTTTTCCAAGATCAGGCCGTCTGAAACTTCGGTAAGGTCGGGTTGTCGTGCGGTGTGTTTTTCTTCCGTACTCAGCAAAAAGCCGTACAGACGTTCCAGTCGGGCGCGGTAGGCGGTGAATTTGTTGTAGAACATTCGAAAGAAAGACAGCGCGTTTTGCAGTCGTGCGAAGGCTTGGACGGTCTGCTGGATGTCGCCGATTTTGATTTGTCCGGCAAACAGGCGCGGGGCTTGTAAAATAA
>NZ_JBQCXA010001337.1:0-496 GCF_051956855.1 Neisseria sp. P0021.S007 | reverse complement strand
CACCTTCTTTAAGAGTTTTAGGTGCGCCATCAACGATGTCTTTAGCTTCTTTCAGACCCAGACCAGTAATTGCGCGAACTACTTTAATCACGCCAACTTTTTGGTCACCGGCAGAAGCCAGTACTACGTCAAATTCAGTTTTTTCTTCAGCAGCAGCTGCACCAGCACCTGCAGGACCTGCAACTGCAACTGCAGCAGCAGAAACACCGAATTTTTCTTCAAAAGCTTTAACCAAGTCGTTCAATTCCATTACGGTCAAAGAACCAACTGCTTCCAAAATGTCTTCTTTAGTAATAGCCATGCTATTTATACTCCAAATATTGTATTAAAAAATAATTGATTAACAGAAACAAAATTGATTAAGCGGCTTCTTCGCCTGCTTTTTTCTCTGCCAAAGCAGCCAAACCGCGCGCAAAGCCTGATACAGGAGCTTGCATAACGAACAACAGTTTGGACAACAGCTCTTCGCGGCTCGGAATAGAAGCCAACTCAGCAA
>NZ_JBQCXA010001336.1:0-496 GCF_051956855.1 Neisseria sp. P0021.S007 | reverse complement strand
GAGTGCGGTCGGCATCAGCCAGATTCCACGCTTTAAACGTCAAGTCCGAGCCGCCGTCGGCAAAACTTGCCTGATAAACTGTAATACCGTGCAGCGTCAAAGGATGGTTGACGCGGATGGTGTGTTCGCTGACTTTGCCGGTCGCCTTGTCCGTTACTTCCAAGTCACTAGCAAAATCACGCGGCATACCGGTATCGTAAAAATCAATATGGAATTTCTTCAATTTGACGGAAAACGGTAAGTCTTGCACGAGCATGCCGTTATCCGCATTCAGAAACACCACGTCCGCGCTCTGCCCTTCCGCGATATTGACGTTGCCCCTAAACGACAGGTTGGATTCTCCCAACACGCTTTCGGGCTTAAAGTCTTTGGCATAAACCGCCGTATTGTCCGGCACGACTTGGCCGGTAAGCATACCGATTTTCAGCAGGATATTGCTGTCTATCAAACCGCCCAAACAAATCACAATAAGCGCGGCATGGGCAAAGATATAGCC
>NZ_JBQCXA010001335.1:0-497 GCF_051956855.1 Neisseria sp. P0021.S007 | reverse complement strand
GGCGGCAGGAGAAGAGGCAAGACAGATTTTGGCGGTCGAGGGTTACATCGACGTATTCGCGTTGTCGCAGTTCTGCGTCGGCTACGGCTTGGCGGCTTTTGGTACGGCAACCACGGCGGAACACGTCAAAATCCTGATGCGTCATGCCGACAGTATTTAGTTTGGGGTTGATGGGGGAAGCGCGGGAAGGAAAGCGGCGTGGCGCGCGCTGGAAAATGCGTTGCCGCAGTTGAAAGACGACAAATCGCTGCATTTTTTGTTCCTGCCGGAAGAACACGACCCTGACAGCTACATCCGCGCTTACGGAAAAGCGCAATTTGAAGATGCGCTGTTGAACCAAAGCAAGCCGCTGTCGGAGTATTTCTGGGAACATCTTTCAGACGACCTCAATCTCAATACGCAGGAAGGTAAGGCGGAATTGGTGAAAACCAGTTCGCCGCTTTTGGCGCAAATTACCGCGCCGGCATTGGCTTATCTGTTAAAACAAAGACTTGGCG
>NZ_JBQCXA010001334.1:0-497 GCF_051956855.1 Neisseria sp. P0021.S007 | reverse complement strand
TTTCAATGGGGTTTTGAGTTTGACGCCTTTGGCGCAGGTCAGACAGTTGGCTGTGCCGGTACGGTTTTTTAAAATAGCGTCTACTTTGGCGGGATTAATGGTTTTGCCGTGTGCTTTTGCCCACGCGGTAATACTTTTTTTCAAGGCTGCCGTGTCCAGATTTTTTTTGTTGTATGGATCGCGGTGTACGGCAAGCCAAAGGTTTTGGTTGGCATCTTCGTTGAGGCTCGCCATTTGGTAGATGACAGAGGCGGGAACGCCTGTGGCAATCGTTTTGGCAAATTCCAGTGCATCCGGAGACTTCATGCGGACGCAGCCGTGACTGCGGACGCCCGGTACGCTGGCAGGAGCGTTAGTGCCGTGAATGCCTAACCCGAGTTTTGGGTCGCCGAGGCGGACGAAAACAGGACCGAGCGGATTGTTAGGACCGGCCGGTACGCTTTTGACGCCGTCGCCACGTTCTTTTTGGATGGATTTAGGGATGTGCCAAGTCGGAT
>NZ_JBQCXA010001333.1:0-497 GCF_051956855.1 Neisseria sp. P0021.S007 | reverse complement strand
GCCTGATATTGTTGGCGTTGAGCTGACCGGCAAACGCCAGCCGGGCATTACTGCTACCGACATCGTGTTGGCACTGACCGAATTTTTGCGTAAAGAGCGCGTGGTTGGCGCATTTGTCGAATTTTTCGGTGAGGGCGCAAGAAGTCTGTCCATCGGCGACCGTGCCACCATTTCCAACATGACCCCCGAGTTCGGCGCGACTGCCGCGATGTTCGCTATTGATGAGCAAACCATTGATTATTTGAAACTGACCGGTCGCGATGACGCGCAAGTGAAATTGGTGGAAACCTACGCCAAAACCGCAGGCTTGTGGGCAGATGCCTTGAAAACCGCCGTTTATCCGCGCGTATTGAAATTTGATTTGAGCAGCGTAACGCGCAACATGGCAGGTCCAAGTAACCCGCATGCCCGTTTTGCGACCGCCGATTTGGCCAGCAAAGGCTTGGCAAAACCTTATGAAGAGCCTTCAGACGGCCAAATGCCTGACGGTGCAGTGA
>NZ_JBQCXA010001332.1:0-497 GCF_051956855.1 Neisseria sp. P0021.S007 | reverse complement strand
TACCCAGCCGCCTTCGGGCTGCTGTGTGTTGAAACTTCGTCGGTATGTTTCATTTTCAGGTTCCTTCGTCCAGCCGCCTTCGGGCTGCTGTGTGTTGAAACTTTGATTATGATGCTTTGCATAAAGACACTTTACCCAGCCGCCTTCGGGCTGCTATGTGTTGAAACACTCAAAAAATTGGTTTGTCAACTCGCTATGGTTTGCCAGCCGCCTTCGGGCTGCTGTGTGTTGAAACAGGCAAAGCAGCATAAGCAGATGTGGCCAGTGACCCAGCCGCCTTCGGGCTGCTGTGTGTTGAAACAAGGTGTGTATGTTTTGAAACGAGATTGCGTACAACCAGCCGCCTTCGGGCTGCTGTGTGTTGAAACAAGTTGCTTCAGTGCTTTGCGTATCAGCAATATAAGCCAGCCGCCTTTAGGCGGCTGTGTGTTGAAACTTAGTATAGGGTTTATACATGCGCAATATATCCCCCCAGCCGCCTTTAGGCGGCTGTGTGT
>NZ_JBQCXA010001331.1:0-497 GCF_051956855.1 Neisseria sp. P0021.S007 | reverse complement strand
GCCGAAAACGGAAGAGTGGCAAAGTTCGCACACAATTCCGTATTTTGAATCACTTGCCGATGCTGCAATGCCTTATCTGCCTGGAAAAGATACCGCAATGTCCCATCTTTCGGGTAAAGCGGCTGAAGTTGAAGAATTGGATGATTAAGTTTGACGGATTCAGACGGCCTATGGGTCGTCTGAATCCGTTTTTATTTGCGTAAATTTAGCATCATATTGTCAACAATTTGAGCAAACTCATCTAAATTATTTTATAATGACGGCTTACCCATTTAATCTTCAAACTCGGAGAAGCACGATATGTGTGGTGTATTAGGTTTGGTTAGTCATGAGCCAGTCAATCAGATGTTGTATGATGGTTTCCAGATGTTGCAACACCGTGGTCAGGACGCAGCAGGTATTGTTACTGCCGAAGGCAATATATTTCATATGCACAAGGGCAAAGGCATGGTGCGCGAAGTGTTCCGTACCCGTAATATGCGCGACTTGGTCGGTAA
>NZ_JBQCXA010001330.1:0-497 GCF_051956855.1 Neisseria sp. P0021.S007 | reverse complement strand
GAACGATACAGCGTTAAATTTTCAAAATGCGCTCGCCACGACCGATACCGGCTGCGCCTGTGCGTACGGTTTCCAAAATTTGGGCGCGACCGACTGTTTCGAGGAAAGAGTCGAGTTTTTCGGTGGAACCTGTGATTTCGATGGTGTAGCTGCGGTCTGTTACATCAATAACGCTGCCGCGGTAGATTTCGGTCAATCGCAGGAATTCGTCGCGGTCTTTGCCGACGGCGCGGACTTTTACCAACATCAGTTCGCGTTCGACAAAACGGCTTTCGTTCAAGTCAACCACTTTGATAACTTCAATCAGTTTGTTGAGTTGTTTGGTGATTTGCTCGATAACGTGTTCGTCGCCATGAGTAACGATGGTCATGCGAGACAAGGTTTTGTCTTCGGTTGGCGCAACAGCCAAGGAGTCGATATTGTAATCGCGTGCGGAGAACAAACCTACCACACGGCTCATCGCACCTGATTCGTTTTCCATCAGAATAGATAAGATA
>NZ_JBQCXA010001329.1:0-497 GCF_051956855.1 Neisseria sp. P0021.S007 | reverse complement strand
TTCGGCAAGATTGCGTGCGACTGTATTTTCCAAGGCTTCCAAATCGGCAGCCGCGTGCAGGTTTTGCAGGCGCTCGTCAATTTCTGCCAACTTTTGCGGCAACTCTTCCGGCTCAATGCGGTATTTGCGCGCCATGCTCATCAATTCGCCCATACGGCTTTCTTGTGCGGCTAATTCATTAGGATCGATGTCGCTGCGACCGGCCACATCACGCATATTGGCACTGATTTCACCCAACTCAGCTTCAATACTTGCCAGCATATTCAGACTTTCGGCAAAGCGCGGCTCAATGTTTTGCAGATTGCCCAGCAGTTTTTGGCATTGGTAGATTTGACGTTGGATGCCGTTGTCTCCGTCTATACTGTCGCTCACCTGCTCGGCGGTTTGCAGCAACTCGGCCGAATGCGCCAGGCTGTCGTGGCTTTGGCTTAAGGTTTCCCATTCGTTGGGTTTGAGCTCCAATTGGTTCAATTCATTAAACTGCCATTCCAAACGCT
>NZ_JBQCXA010001328.1:0-497 GCF_051956855.1 Neisseria sp. P0021.S007 | reverse complement strand
CAAACCGCCTGCATCGAAGAGGGCAGGTTGGTGTTGCTGGCAGCAAACGGCATGGCTGCCTCGCGACTGAAAATGATATTGCCCGCGCTTGTGCCGCAGCTTCAGGAATTGAACGCGGGTATTCAAGATGTGGCGGTCAAAGTCGTACCGAAGCCGCCGGCGCAACCCAAGGTCAACAGCCTGCATTTGAGTGGGGCGGCATTGGAGAGTTTTGATGCGGCGGCGGCAAAATTGGAAGACAAGCATCCTGAATTGGCTGCCGCGCTGGCGGAGTTGGTGCGCAAACACAGCCGCTGACTTGGAATAGTTGCGATGTTTGTTAATTAGGGTTAAAAAATATTTCGTCTGACCGATAGGGTCTAATACTAAAGAAATACGTCAGAAATAGTAGTTATTCTCATTTGTGTAAACTGAGGTAAAACAGCCGCCGAGCTTTGGATTTGTTCGATTTCTTGTAGCAGAATACAGCTTCATTTCTATCCTTCTTCCGCTTGCAA
>NZ_JBQCXA010001327.1:0-497 GCF_051956855.1 Neisseria sp. P0021.S007 | reverse complement strand
GTTAAGGTGAAATTGTTTTGAAGCTTGGTTTCACTTCTTTTGCAAATCCATGCCGATTGTGGGCGACTAAGACTGTAATTTTGCGTCAAGAAACTGTCTCAATGATACTGGAAGTGCTTGAGTGTGCATAGGGTTTTCGCGGCTCCGGAAAAGGTTTTTTCAAGTGTTTGATTTTGATTAAAAGTAGAGTTGAGCATATGAAAAGCGGCCTTTTGACGAACTTATCTTTCAGACGGCCTGAGTTTGTGAGAAAAACTTTTATTTTTATTATCTTAGATATCTCTTTATTTCAATATGGCCGTCTGAAACATATGTGCAACATAGCGGATTACTTATTTCATCTAAAAACGTGTCATGGAGATTAAGTTCATGACTTCTGATGTAAATCAAAATTCTAGAAAGAGGCAGTTATTCTGTTTTAAATAGAGAGGGAATGTACGAATTTCATTCATTAAAAAATGAATCCATCAGTTTTCTTATTGATAGTGGTTATTATG
>NZ_JBQCXA010001326.1:0-498 GCF_051956855.1 Neisseria sp. P0021.S007 | reverse complement strand
CCATGGCAGCTGCTCGTGCCGAGTTTCTTCTTGGTAACCACTTTGTTCTGTTTCAACTTTATCGGCGACGGCCTGCGCGATGCGCTCGACCCGAAAGACCGCTAAACGACAACCAAAAGGATAATCAAAATGACAAAACAGTTACTGGTTGTAGAAAATCTGGACATCAATTTCGAATTGCATGAAAAGAACGTGCACGCCGTGCGTAATGTCAGCTTTAAAGTGGCAGAGGGCGAAACATTGGCTTTGGTCGGCGAGTCCGGCTCGGGCAAGTCCGTAACGTCTATGTCCGTTATGCGCCTGCTGCCTGAGAAATTTGCCCGCTATGGCAAAGATTCACGCATTACTTTTGACGGCATTTCCATTTTGGATGCCAATGAGAAAACCTTGCGTGATTTGCTCGGCAATCGCATCAGCGTGATTTTCCAAGAGCCGATGACCTCGCTCAATCCGTTTATGCGTATCGGTGCGCAACTGATTGAAGCGGCGCGTGTGCAC
>NZ_JBQCXA010001325.1:0-499 GCF_051956855.1 Neisseria sp. P0021.S007 | reverse complement strand
ATACAAAAACAACAAACATCCGCCAAAACACGCCAAACAACCCCCCAACCACCTAAAAACATCCACCCCCCACCGAAAAGTAAAAAAAAACAAAACCAAAAACCCTACCACCACCCCCCACCGCGCCAACACCACACACCAACACACCCACCACACCACCCAACAACACACCACCAAAACACCCACCCAAAACACAAAAAACAAACACCCCACCAAACCAACCCCCCCAAAACACCAAAAACACCACACCCCCCAACCCAAACACACAAAACCCCCAAAAAAACACACCAAAAAACAAACACCCCCAACCAAAAACAACCCCAAAAAAACACACAACCCAACCAACCACCAAAACCAACACACCACAAACGCGCACCCAACCACACAAAACAACCCTGAAAGACATAAAAACAGCCCACAGCCAAAAAAAAACCAACACACCAATCAACCCCCACAACACCGCAACGAACCAACCAACACCCACCCCCCATACACACCC
>NZ_JBQCXA010001324.1:0-499 GCF_051956855.1 Neisseria sp. P0021.S007 | reverse complement strand
CGACTACATTTATATTCCTTTGGGCGGCAACAAACACGGCTTCGTCCTGACGCAGTTTAACTTGTTGCTGGCGATGGTATTGTCGGGCGTTTGGCACGGCTACGGCTGGAATTTCCTGCTGTGGGGCGCGCTGCACGGCGTGGCATTAATTTTGCTCAACTGCGGCGACAAGATATTCGGTCGGGACGGTTCACGTCGTCTGAAAATCTTGCGACCGCTTGCCTGGTTCGTCACTTTTCATTTCGTCTGCTTCACTTTCGTCGTGTTCAACACCGGCAGCCTCGCCGATACGCAGATGGTTTTTGATGCCTTATTTACCAACGAAACAGGTTGGGCTGCGCCGAAGCAGGCAGATATCCTGCTGCTTGCCGCGTTTGGTCTGATGATTTTGCTCTACCCGTATTTGCTTCGCCTGTTTGACGGCGCGGTGGCGGCGTTGGAAAAAATGCCGATGTGGCTTTGGTTTATACCGCTGACGCTGGCGTTGGTGTTGATTATC
>NZ_JBQCXA010001323.1:0-499 GCF_051956855.1 Neisseria sp. P0021.S007 | reverse complement strand
TTATATGGTTACTCCTGGTATTATCGCGATAGAGCACGTTTAAGTGTTTCGATGGATAAGCAAGGCCGTCTGAAACTCGGTTTTCAGGCCAAAAAAAGCCATGATGTCGTCAATATCCGCCATTGCCATATTTTGCCTAAGCATGTGTCCGATAGGTTGCCTGATGTCCGCAATTTGCTGCAAAAGCTGCATGATGACGGTGTGAAAGTGAAATTTGTTGAGCTTTATTGCGGAAAAAATGTGACCGTATTCAACATTCGTTTCGTAAATCAACCGTTTGGACAAATATTAAGCGAATTGCGTAATTGGTTTGATAAGATATTGTCGGGTGCTGAAAAGGCATGGCAAATATGGCTGCAGGATCATGCCGAGTCTTTGCCGTTTTACCCTGAGAACGCCCTGCCCTGAACTATACTTTTGCTCAATTTGATGTGGAAATGCCTTACAAGCCGGGTGATTTTACGCAGATTAATGCGCAATTGAACGAAGTGATGGTGGC
>NZ_JBQCXA010001322.1:0-499 GCF_051956855.1 Neisseria sp. P0021.S007 | reverse complement strand
ATATGAAGGATTCTGATGGCTTTACGGATGGTTCTGCCGGTCGAAACTGGGAATATGTCAGGAAAAAGGTAGACGAGATGTTGGCTTACCAAGCTACGCCGACAACGCGCCGTTATTATGAAGTTGTCAAAAATTTCGTTATTCCAAATATTAAATACCGTTGTCAAAAATCCTATGTTGTCGTGGTTTCTGATGGCGATGCCAATATGAGTTGTAGCAATCAGGCCTCTGGAGAAGACCCACGTAAATCTCCCAATACTAACTTCAATTATGACCGAAAATATTATTATTCAAACTATTACCGTGCTATTGATCGTAGCTCGGATGAGGTCTATGAATATTTTGGGCCGTCTGAAGTAAAAGCTTATGAAAATAAACATGGGCAAGGTAAGGAATTTTCAGGAATCGGCCTTAAAGGTGAAGTATATTTTGATCTGCCAAATTATGATCCGAGATTGGATACTCCTGAAGGGAAGAAAAAGTTTCAATGCCAATATAC
>NZ_JBQCXA010001321.1:0-499 GCF_051956855.1 Neisseria sp. P0021.S007 | reverse complement strand
CCAGTAGGAATGCTATTTCAGAATCAGAAATATGGTCAGGAGCAGATTTTTTAATCTGTACTCCGTCGCATAAGTCTGAAAAGAAAAATCGCGACAGCTATTAAAAAACAAGCAAGTAAAAAATCCATCTTATGTTACCAATTCTATTCATTTTTTTATTTTCGATACCATAATTATTTTTTAATTACACCCATTGAAATGGTGGTTGCCATTAAATCAAATTCTTAAAATCTAGTCATGTTGAATATAACATCGTCTGAAAACCTTGAAAGGTTTTCAGACGACCTTGGATATGTTTGAATTCAAATACTTTTGATATTATTGCAACTTTTATCGAAATTGAAGTATTCGACCTCCAATTACTAGCTTAACATTACCCTTTTTCATAATTTGAAGATTATCAAACCATATATCAATAAAGTCTTCCTGGTAAATTTTTATTGATAAAATATCACATATATTTTTTACAGAGCCAGAATATTCCTCACCCAAATTATAG
>NZ_JBQCXA010001320.1:0-499 GCF_051956855.1 Neisseria sp. P0021.S007 | reverse complement strand
CTCGAAGGCCGCACCGTTTTGCCTGTCATCATCTTGGATTCATTGGGCAGAACCTACACGCTCGATGCCGCCGAAATCCCCGGCGGACGCGGTGACGGCGTGCCGGTTTCATCGTTAGTCGAGCTGCAAAACGGTGCGAAACCCGTTGCCATGCTTACCGGTCAGCCCGAACAGCACTACCTGCTCTCAGGCAGTGGCGGCTACGGCTTCATCGCCAAACTGGGCGATATGGTCGGACGCGTGAAAGCAGGCAAAGTGGTAATGACCGTGGACAGCGGCGAAACCGTCCTGCTGCCCGTTGCCGTCTATGCATCTTCGCTCATCAATCCCGACTGCAAAATCGTACTGGCCAGCAGCGACCACCGCCTCTTGGCGTTTTCCATCGGCGAGCTTAAAGTCATGCCTAAAGGCCGCGGTTTGCAGCTGATGTCGTTGGCCGATGGTGCATCTTTGGAACACATTATGGTGACGACCTCTCCTGAGTTTACCGTTGTATCGG
>NZ_JBQCXA010001319.1:0-499 GCF_051956855.1 Neisseria sp. P0021.S007 | reverse complement strand
GCCACCCTCTTGGTACAAAGCGGTACGCTGAAAAAGGGCGATATGCTGCTGGCCGGTACTGCATTCGGTAAAATCCGTGCAATGGTTGACGAAAACGGCAAAGCCATCAATGAAGCCGGTCCGTCTATCCCTGTCGAAATCCTCGGCTTGTCCGACGTTCCGAACGCAGGCGAAGATGCAATGGTATTGGCCGACGAGAAAAAAGCGCGCGAAATCGCCCTCTTCCGTCAAGGCAAATACCGCGACGTGCGCTTGGCCAAACAACAGGCCGCAAAACTGGAAAACATGTTCAACAACATGGGCGAAAACCAAGCCCAATCCTTGTCCGTCATCATCAAAGCAGACGTACAAGGTTCTTACGAAGCTTTGGCGGGCAGCCTGAAAAAACTGTCCACAGACGAAGTGAAAGTGAACGTGTTGCACAGCGGCGTTGGCGGCATTACCGAATCTGATGTCAACTTGGCCATCGCTTCCGGCGCATTCATCATCGGCTTTAACG
>NZ_JBQCXA010001318.1:0-499 GCF_051956855.1 Neisseria sp. P0021.S007 | reverse complement strand
AAAGAAGAGTAGATTATGAAACTTGATTGTATCAATAACAAGCCCAAAACGCCAAGCCAAAGAGAGCGCATTTTAGCCCGATTGAGAAAAGGGAGCGTTACATCATGGGAGCTGGCACAGATGGGCATACTTGGCTATAACTCACGCATTATGGAACTTCGCAGAGCGGGGCATGAAATCATAACCGTGATGGAAGAAGTGCAAAACCAATTCGGGGCGACCGTGAAACGCGGGCGGTTTTCTTTGCTGGTGTCGGGAAAGAGTAAGCATAACGCCATCTAACCCCGTAAAAAACCATTTGACAGATTGAGCTTTGAGAAGCAGAATTAAGTTTCTCTCTTAAATTAACTAGCCCAAATCAGCAGGGTAAACGCTGATTTTTTATCGCCATTTTCTCTTATGGCGTTTGAAGCCTATTCACAGGCTTTGGACGGCATATCAAAGTTTATGGCGGTGTGTGGTAACGGCAACGTCCACGCCTGACTAGTTACAGGAGAGA
>NZ_JBQCXA010001317.1:0-500 GCF_051956855.1 Neisseria sp. P0021.S007 | reverse complement strand
GATAGTACGGAACCAATTCACTTGGTGCTTCAGCACCTTAGAGACTCGTTCTCTTTGAGCTAAGGCGAGGCAACGCCGTACTGGTTTAAAGTTAATCCACTATATTTAGTCGATAACACCCAATTCCTGTAATCCCCGCAATACCCCATCCTCGTCCACGCTCGGACATACAAACTTTGCCACAGCCTTTGCCTCAGCTTCACCATTACCCATTGCCACCCCGAATCCGACAGTAGACAACATTTCCAAGTCGTTGAAGCTGTCGCCAAATGCCATGACATCCTTCATTTCAATCCCCAGCTTACCTACCGCATGAGCAATGCCTCTTGCCTTAGAACCTTCAGCACGAAGCATATCTAAAGCAGATTCATGCCAACGAACCAATTTAAATCCGTTTTGTTGAATTTCATCTTCAATGGCACGCTCTTGATTTGGATCTGCAAATATCAGCATTTGATATACTTTTTCCCGATGGAAATATTCTTTATCCACCAAATAAT
>NZ_JBQCXA010001316.1:0-500 GCF_051956855.1 Neisseria sp. P0021.S007 | reverse complement strand
AATACGCCCTTATTGTTAAAACATTCCACCAATTAATTCCAGTCGACCTTTTTCAACTTTAATTTCTTTGGCAAACTTCTTAATCAGCATTTGTTTCATGTCACTTTCATCCAAGGTGTAAACAGGCATCCGACTTAATAATGCTGCCACACCATCGCTTAATAGCGGCATAACATCTTGGAGTTGCTCCATTGCACTATTAGGTTCGCCAGACCAGCGTAAAATTCGCAGATTTTTTAAATAGAGTGCACCTTCTTGTGCGTTATACTCTGGAACGGCATCAAAGGTTAAATGCAATTTAGCTGGGTAGGTTTTACCAGATAAACGAATAAGCGTATCAACCAAACCGCTCATTTCAACACGATTACTTTCAGTTTGCCCGATTTGAGTCACCAAATCTTTCAATGCGTAATCGACAGAAAATAATCCAGGGATACCGAGCTTGTCACTAATCGTGCCTTTTTCGCTTAAATACTGGTTAATTTGTTGCTCGCCAATAC
>NZ_JBQCXA010001315.1:0-500 GCF_051956855.1 Neisseria sp. P0021.S007 | reverse complement strand
CTTCCAGCGCATCCAAGCTCAAATCAACGGCATCGATTTGTGCGTCGGGATAATGATGCGCCATTTGAATGGCCAAACAGCCGCTACCGGTACACAAATCCAAAGCTCGATGCACCAATTCATCGTGTTCAATCCAAGGACGGATACCGTCACCAAGCAATTCGTAAATGAAAGAACGAGGCACGATAACGCGCTCATCGACATAAAAATCAAACTCGCCCTGCCATGCTTGATGTGTCAGATACGCGGCAGGAATATGCTCCACTGCGCGGCGTTCGAGAATGGACAATACCTCTTCCTTCTCGCTTTGCAACAATTTAGCACCCAAATAAGGCTCCAACGTATCCAAAGGCAGGTTCAAAGTGTGCAAAATCAGATAGGCTGCCTCGTCATGGGCATTATCACTTCCGTGTCCGAAAAACAGTCCGGCATCATTAAAACGGCTGACGGCGAAACGCAATAAATCGCGAACAGTGGTCAGCTCTTGAGCAGCTTGGTTG
>NZ_JBQCXA010001314.1:0-500 GCF_051956855.1 Neisseria sp. P0021.S007 | reverse complement strand
GATAGAAACTGTCGATTTGGCGGCAGTATTGGCGCAAATGCCCGAGTGCCGCCATCTTTGCACCACTGGCGGCAAGGCAACCGAAGTTTTGTTGGAGATTCAAGGCAGCGGCATGAAAATGCCGAAAACCGGCGAAACAGTGCCGTTCCCCTATGCAGGGCGTGAGTTGACCCTGACGCGTCTGCCTTCGACTTCGCGTGCCTATCCTTTGAGTTTGGCAAAAAAAGCAGCGGCGTATCGGGCTTTTTTTGAAATGGCTGGATTGACTGTTTTTCAGGAGTAGGGCGATGGATCGTTATGAAATCTCTTTAATGGTGTTTATGGCTTTGTGGTGGCTTTTTAATGTCGTCTCAGTGTGGCTGAAGGCCAAAAAATGGCACATCAGGGTATTGTTGGGCGGAACGCTTTTGTATGTGATACAAATATCTGCAGTCATTATGTCTGTTAACGGCCTTAATTGGATATTTTTGAACGTAAGTACTATAAATACCAATGAGTTG
>NZ_JBQCXA010001313.1:0-500 GCF_051956855.1 Neisseria sp. P0021.S007 | reverse complement strand
TCGATTTGGTGCATGCCAGGAATCGGGTCGCCGCCGATACCGATACAGGTTGATTGACCCAAGCCCAGTTTGGTGGTTTGTGCCACGGCTTCGTAAGTCAATGTACCGGAACGGGAAATGATGCCGATGCGGCCCGGAGTGTGAATGTGGCCCGGCATAATACCGATTTTGCACTCACCCGGAGTAATCACGCCCGGGCAGTTTGGGCCGACCAAGCGGGTGCCGTTGCCGTTGGTTTCCAAGTAACGTTTGGCTTTGAGCATGTCCAAAGTAGGCACGCCTTCGGTAATCACAACGACCAAGCCTACGCCTGAATCAACGGCTTCAACGATAGAATCCAAAACAAACGGAGCTGGAACGTAAATTACAGATGCGTCAGCGCCGGTTTCTTTAACGGCTTCTTTCATGGTGTTGAATACAGGCAGGTTCAGGTGGGTTTGACCGCCTTTGCCCGGGGTAACGCCGCCGACAACTTTAGTGCCGTAAGCCAGAGCTTGTTC
>NZ_JBQCXA010001312.1:0-501 GCF_051956855.1 Neisseria sp. P0021.S007 | reverse complement strand
CCTCGAAGCAGGCCGCATGATTGTCGAAATCACCAAACGCTATTACGAGCAAGACGACGAAACCGTACTGCCGCGCAGCATCGCCACCAAAAAAGCGTTTGAAAATGCCATGACCATGGACATCGCCATGGGCGGCTCCACCAACACCATCCTGCATTTGCTCGCCGTCGCCAACGAAGCGGGCGTGGATTTCAAAATGGCCGACATCGACCGCTTAAGCCGCGTCGTCCCCTGCATCTGCAAAACCGCGCCCAACAACCACGACTACTACATGGAAGACGTGCACCGCGCGGGCGGCATCTTCGCCATCCTGAAAGAATTGGACAAAGCGGGCAAACTGCACACCGACGTCTACACCATCCATGCGCCGACGCTGAAAGACGCGATTGAAAAATGGGACGTCACCAATCCCGAAAACACCCACGCCATCGAACGCTTCAAAGCCGCGCCCGGCGGCGTGCGCACCACCCAAGCGTTCTCGCAAAACCGCATGTGGAAAAC
>NZ_JBQCXA010001311.1:0-501 GCF_051956855.1 Neisseria sp. P0021.S007 | reverse complement strand
TACCTACCCTACGACAAATCCGAATGGGTCGCCCGATTTTTAGCCGAACACCGCCCCATCTGCGGCATTTTGATGGAAACCGAAATCTGGCCCAACCTGATGCACGGCTGCCAAGAAGCAGGCATTCCCCTCTTTTTGGCCAACGCGCGCCTCTCCGAAAAATCCCAACGCGGCTACCTCAAAATCCGCAAGCTGGTCGAGCCTGCCATGCAGACCCTCTCCGGCTGCTTTGCCCAAACCGCCGCCGATGCCGAACGCCTGCACCTCATCGGCGCATCCAACGTCCACGTTTGCGGCAACACCAAATACGACATCGCGCCCCCCGATGACTCGCGCCCGCTTGCCGTCGCCTTTAAAGAACGCATCGGCGCACGAGCCGTCGTCGTCTGCGCCAGCACGCGCGTGTACAAAGGCACAGACGAAGCCGAGCTGCTCCTCAAAGCATGGCAGGGCTACCGCGGCAATGCCTTGCTGGTCATCGTACCGCGCCACCCTGAAAAC
>NZ_JBQCXA010001310.1:0-501 GCF_051956855.1 Neisseria sp. P0021.S007 | reverse complement strand
AAAAAGCCCAGCCACAGGAAGACGGCAATCAAACCGAATGCCATGATGCCGAACCAGTTGATAAATGCCACTGCACCGCGACGCAGGCCGTCCAGTTGTGCCGCGCCGAGCAGGGCGAGCGGCGGCAACAGCCAAACGAGGTTGTCTTGCAGGCGTTGCGGGTTGATGGCAAGTAGGGCTGTCATAATAACCAGCCACGACAGGCTCAGAATGCCCCAGTTTTTATCGTGGATACGCGTGCGGCTGAGCGTCCATGCTGCCAGCGGCCAGGCAGGCAAGGCAAACCACAGCAGGTTTTTCAGATAATAGGGCAGGTTGAAGGCCGTCTGAATCTGATGGAAACCGCCGAATACGCCTAAGGAATAATGGCTGAACCAAATATCAAACCATTCGGGATTGGTTTTTGATAAAACCAGCGGATACAGAATCAGCAGGGGCAGGGAAACGACGATGGCGCCAATCAGGGTCAGCAGATAGCGTTTGCTTTGCCAAGTAGAATGG
>NZ_JBQCXA010001309.1:0-502 GCF_051956855.1 Neisseria sp. P0021.S007 | reverse complement strand
GTAGTTGTCAACTACACCGTCCATCAATCAAAAGAGTTTGGCAAATACATTAACGTCGATGATTTTGGTGCAGATCCGACAGGCAAAAAAGACAGTTTGGCTGCCATCAAAGCGGCATTGAATGCGGCACACAAAGAAAAAGCCATGCTGTTTATGGACGGCACTTACTATATTTCTGATCAAATTGTTATCAATGGCAATAATTCAGGTGTCAAAGGCATTTTCGGTTCCGGCATGGGTAAGACGCTGATCACATTTGATAAAGCACAAGTAGGCGTGTTCAACCCCAACACCAACCATGATGATATTCGCGCATGTGCCGGTATTTTGGTGGACGGACAAAACCACAAAACCATTGCCAATCTGTCTGTTAAATATACCAATTCGGACTTCTATCGGAAGGGCTTGAGCTACTTCGGAAAAGTGAGCGGCATTTTGGTCAATGATGCCGACCATACTTTAATCAGTAGGGTTGAGGTATCCGGTGCCAACCGTGCAGGGG
>NZ_JBQCXA010001308.1:0-502 GCF_051956855.1 Neisseria sp. P0021.S007 | reverse complement strand
AGATGAAGCCGGAGCCGAAGATATCTGCCAAGGCGTGAATCAGGAAAAACGGCAACAGGTTTTTGACTTTGTATTTGTAGAAAAAGTAGTACATCAAGCCGAAAACAACGCCGATAACGGTCGCCCAAAGCATGCCTTGGTAAGTATGGAAGGAGACACGTACCAAGGTTGAATAGGCCAATGCCTGCCATTTGTATTTGTCTTCCACGCAGGTTAAAAGGCCGAGGAAACAGAATTCTTCGTAAAAGCCGTTTAAAAGGCCGTAGAGGATGGCCATCGGCGCAAGGGCGGCGAATTTGTCGAAAATGGATAATGGTTTGATGTATTGGAAGATTTCAGTGGTGAAGTAATTATAGCCGCCGCTTAACGAAGTTACCGCATCGGCGGTCAGACCCATCAGGATAAAAATCACAGGCGTCCAAAACAATACGCCTAAATTAAAGCGAATCGGCAACTGTTTGAAGTCGAAACGGCGGATAATGAGGTAAATCAAAGCAATAGC
>NZ_JBQCXA010001307.1:0-502 GCF_051956855.1 Neisseria sp. P0021.S007 | reverse complement strand
ATTGTTAACAATATTTGTAAAAACCTACTGCCAAAAATGCGAAACTGGAGGATAAGACCGCCCTGAAATTTCATCCCATACTGATTAAACCTTCAACAAAGGAAATCCAAATGTCTTCCATCAAACGCGCCCTGATCAGCCTATCCGACAAGACAGGCGCAGTCGAATTTGCCCAAACCCTGACCAAGCTCGGTGTTGAAATTCTCTCTACCGGCGGTACAGCAAAACTCTTGGCTGATGCAGGCGTTCCCGTTATCGAAGTTGCCGACTATACCGGCTTTCCCGAAATGCTCGACGGCCGCGTGAAAACCCTGCATCCGAAAATCCACGGCGGTATCCTCGGCCGTCGCGATTTGGACGAACACGTCGCCAAGATGGAAGAACACGGCATCGGCAACATCGACCTCGTGTGCGTCAACCTCTACCCCTTCGCCGCCACCATCGCCAAACCAAACTGCACGCTGGAAGACGCGATTGAAAACATCGACATCGGCGGCCCGAC
>NZ_JBQCXA010001306.1:0-502 GCF_051956855.1 Neisseria sp. P0021.S007 | reverse complement strand
CTTGTAATCTTGGAGACTGTCAGCCCAAACTGCCTGCGCCAAGCCCAAAGACAACAGGGCTACCATCATTTTTTTTAATAATTTATTCATTCTAAAATCCATTTCTTTCAAATTATTGTTTCTATTTTATCCTAGTTTTTTCAGACGGCCTCAACTAGTGAATTCCTCAAAAAATCCGTTGACATCATAGCTGGCTAAAATCTGCTGCAATTCCGGGGCACGTACCCATGGATCAACCGCCATCGGCGGCATAGGCGGTTCGATACCATCTTCGTTTTGGTTACGGCACCAATCTGCCATGGCAAAAACTTGGATTAAAACAGGTTCGGCAAGTGCTTTGTCGATGTCCAGTTCGCTCATGGCTTGGGCAAAGCAGGCGATCCATTCGTTGCGGACTTGTACGTTGACGGCAAAAGGCATATGGCGGGCGCGCAGTTGGGGATGGCCGTATTTTTCGACAAAAAGTTGCGGGCCGCCGAGCCAGCCGCTAAAAAATTCGTAG
>NZ_JBQCXA010001305.1:0-502 GCF_051956855.1 Neisseria sp. P0021.S007 | reverse complement strand
GGATAAATTGCCCGGTGCGATGGAGCTTGCCCAAAAAGTTGAAAATAAAATCAAAACCTTGGCAGGCGAAGCGGAACACGCAAAACAGTCGCTGTCTTTGTTTGAAAACTTCGGTTTCCGTTATACAGGCCCGGTGGACGGACACAACGTTGAAAATCTGGTGGATGTATTAAAAGACTTGCGCGGCCGCAAAGGCCCTCAGTTGCTGCACGTCATCACCAAAAAAGGCAACGGCTACAAATTCGCCGAAAACGATCCTGTCAAATACCACGCTGTCGCCAAGCTGCCGAGCGAAGTGCCTGCGCCGGAAGTCAAACCTGCCGCGGCCAAACCGACTTATACGCAAGTATTCGGCCAATGGCTGTGCGACCAAGCGGCGGCGGACGAGCGTCTGGTTGCCATCACGCCTGCCATGCGCGAGGGCAGCGGCTTGGTTGAGTTTGAACAGCAATTCCCCGACCGCTATTTCGACGTCGGAATCGCTGAGCAACACGCCGTTACC
>NZ_JBQCXA010001304.1:0-502 GCF_051956855.1 Neisseria sp. P0021.S007 | reverse complement strand
GTACCGACTTACGACAGCACCATCTACCGCGACAGCATTACTGAAGAAGTGACCGAATAAGGCTTGTTCAAATCAAAAGGCCGTCTGAAACCCAGTTTCAGACGGCCTTTTTATCTTAAGTCTTAACCGTAACGTCGTTGGAAATCTTTCATAAATTCGGCCAACGCGTTCACACCTTCAAGCGGCATCGCATTGTAAATGCTGGCGCGCATGCCGCCGACGGTTTTATAGCCCTTGAGCAGGCACAAGCCCTGCAACTCGGCTTCCAACACAAAGCGGCGGTCCAAATCCTCGCTTGTGGTTTTGAAGACCACGTTCATTTTGGAACGCGCATCAGGATGAATATCGTTGATGTAAAAACCGCTGCTGCCGTCTATCGCCTCATACAAGGTTTGCGCCTTCATTCGATTGACCGCTTCAATTTTTTTCACACCGCCCTGCGTTTGCAGCCAGCGGAACACCAAGCCCGACATATAAATCGCATAAGTGGACGGCGTGTTGT
>NZ_JBQCXA010001303.1:0-502 GCF_051956855.1 Neisseria sp. P0021.S007 | reverse complement strand
GCATGGACGAACGTCCAGCTCTGATTATCGACCCAATGTTGGCGACCGGCGGCTCTATGGTTGCCACCATCGACCTTTTGAAAGCCAAAGGTTGCCGTAACATCAAAGCATTGGTATTGGTTGCCGCTCCGGAAGGCGTGAAAGCCGTCAATGACGCGCATCCTGATGTAACCATCTACACTGCCGCGCTCGACAGCCACTTGAACGAACACGGCTACATCATCCCAGGCTTGGGCGATGCCGGCGATAAGATTTTCGGTACACGTTAATTGAAATGTTTAAGGCCGTCTGAAAAGTGTCAAACATCAACTTTCAGACGGCCTTGTTATATGGTTTGCTTTAAAACCCACATCAGAAAGGACAATCATGAGCTTCCAAGATAATCTGGCCACCATGCCTGCCATCGACCATTTGAGCGGCTTGGATATTCTCGATAAAGAGGACAATGTGGTTCATCACATTCCCAATGCGCCCGGCAAACAAGGCTCGCTCAAGCTTTACT
>NZ_JBQCXA010001302.1:0-502 GCF_051956855.1 Neisseria sp. P0021.S007 | reverse complement strand
CTCTACCTGAGCGCATTACGTGCAAAAGAAACCCTGATCCTCAACGAACAGACTTTGGCGCGCCATAACGCCCTCATAAAAACCTTGACCACAATCGTCAAACAGGATGCCGGCCGCCACTTTGAACTGATTGAAGCGCGCGCACGCCAGCTGCAAGTAGCCAACATTATCGCCCAACAACGCCGCACCATGGATTTGGCTCTGAGCCGTCTGTCCCGCTATACCTCGCGCCAACTGACCGCCAACGATTTGGAAGATCCGTTTAAAAACGACACAGCAAAATCCATCAGCGAACGCTTTAACAACCCCAACCGTAACAACAATCCGTCCTATCAGGCACAATTAGCCGAACGCGACAGCGTCCGTGCCGATTTGGACGCTTCCAAAGCCGAACGCCTGCCTGCCCTCGATTTGGAAGGCAGTGCAACGCGCAACACCAGACAGCTTTATTTAAACGTTGCATGGAATGTGTTGGATATTGCTGCACGCCACAATGTAGAGC
>NZ_JBQCXA010001301.1:0-502 GCF_051956855.1 Neisseria sp. P0021.S007 | reverse complement strand
GTTAAAGACAAATATTTGGCCGATATTCTGCAGGGCAAAATTTTGGCCGGTACGGGCATGTCCAATACCGTCAAACACCTTGCCGGTATCGAAAAACACAACTTGCAAGCCGAGCGCGTTGAAGGCGGCTACAAAGTCAACGGCGCTTTGCCTTGGGTATCTAATATCGGCGAAGACCACATTTGGGCAAATACCGCCCAAATCGGCGACAGCTATGTGATGTTTATCACCGGCGGCCAATGGGAAGGCGTTACCTTGCAAGATTGCCCTGAGTTCTGCGGTTTGGAAGGCACGCGCACTTACAGCCTGAATTTTAAAGATGTGTTTATTCCCGATGAAGATGTGATTGCTTCGCCTGAGCAGTTCCAGTCTTATATTCCAACTATTAAAGCCGGTTTCATCTTGCTGCAAATGGGTATCGGCGCCGGTGTGATTGACGGTGCGCTCGGCATTATCCGCATGGCCAATGTGGTGAACGCAGAAGTGAACGCTTACCTCGACC
>NZ_JBQCXA010001300.1:0-503 GCF_051956855.1 Neisseria sp. P0021.S007 | reverse complement strand
GTCCTTTTCCTTCAATCAGGGGTTGTTGCGTTTCAATCCGTTTTTCGCATTCCGCCATCAATTCGACCTCCGTCCCGCTGCTGTGGGGGATAACGGGGTGGATGACGACGGTGATGGTGCCGGGGTGTTTGAGGAAGGAATTTTTCGGCCAAAATTCGCCGCTGTTGAGGGAGACGGGGACGATGTCCATTTCAAACATTTTCGCCATGCGCGCGCCGCCGAGTTTGTAGCGGCCTTTTTCGCCGGGCGGCAGGCGTGTGCCTTCGGGGAAGATGGTGATCCAGTAGCCTTCGTTTTTGCGCGCCATGCCTTGTTCCATCAGTTGTTTGCTGGCTTCGCGGCTGTTGCTGCGGTCTATGCCTATGGTTTTGACGAGTTTCAGTCCCCAGCCGAAGAAGGGGATTTTGAACAATTCGCGTTTGGCGACGTAAACCGGCGGCGGGAAGATTTCTTGCAGGGCGAGGGTTTCCCAGCCGCTTTGGTGTTTGGCGCAGATGATGGAG
>NZ_JBQCXA010001299.1:0-503 GCF_051956855.1 Neisseria sp. P0021.S007 | reverse complement strand
ATACGGTAGAACGGGTATCGCGGGTATCGGAAGTGGTAAAGCCGATTTGGTTGTTGATCACGATGTGAACAGTACCGCCGGTGGTATAGCCGCGTGTTTTAGACAGGTTGAATGTTGCTTGGTTAACACCCAAACCGATAAATGCGGAGTCACCGTGAATCAATACTGGCAAAACTTTATCGCGGCCGTTTTCTCCCAAACGTTTTTGTTTGGCGCGCGCAGAACCTTCCACTACTGGGTTAACAATTTCCAAGTGTGACGGGTTAAATGCCAAAGAAACGTGCATTGGGCCGTGCGGAGTGGCGATGTCGGAGCTGAAGCCCATGTGGTATTTCACGTCGCCGCTAGGCAATTTGATTTCGGCTCGGCCTTCGAATTCGGCAAACAGATCAGCCGGTTTTTTGCCCAAAATGTTAACCAAAACATTCAGACGGCCACGGTGTGCCATACCGATGATGACTTCTTCCACACCATCTTTACCGGCGTTTTGAATCAGGTAGTTC
>NZ_JBQCXA010001298.1:0-503 GCF_051956855.1 Neisseria sp. P0021.S007 | reverse complement strand
ATATCTATTAGCCTACGTTGAATTTTGGGGTGTAAGCTAGCCTCTATTTCATCAATTAAAATTAATGATTTTTCTGATGCCTCTATAATCTCTCTTAATAATCTAATTAAAGATTCTTCGCCTGAGGCAGCATTAAAACTAGAATATAACCCTTGATAGCAAAAAGTGTCCTTATCTTGATGAGAAAATTGGGTTGTTATAGTAAAATTAGTTTCTAAAATATGCGATAAGCACATCGTTAGTTTTGCATCTACAGCACTGTTGCTGGGATTTTTTCGTAGAATAGCCTTTCCAAAATTACGAGCAGGTAATAGTCTAGATAGGTCTATATATCTAACTTCCCTATTTTTAATTTGTCCTTCTTTTTTTGCTACCCCAGACCATTTTTTCGTAAACTGATTTCGCTTTCCACTCTTTGTTTGGATTTTGCCACCAATTTTATATTCAATGGAATATTTGTAATCATCATTTTGGCAATCATTTACTGTGAATTTCATAAAATC
>NZ_JBQCXA010001297.1:0-503 GCF_051956855.1 Neisseria sp. P0021.S007 | reverse complement strand
GTCTGAAACCGTTTTCAGACGGCCTTTTTATGTTTGTTGCTCACACGCGTCAGCATACCGGCGACAAAAGTGGACGCAATAACGACGGTAATGCCCATCGCAGACATGGTACTTAAATGTTCGCCCAAAATTAACACCGCCATGATAACGCCGATGACCGGCTCAAGCGAGATCAGTAGGCCGGAGACGTTGGCAGGGACTGTGTTCATGCCTTTGTTCCACAACAGATAGGCAAGCCAACTGCAACCAATCCCCATATACAAAACCGACAGCGTACCGCCCCATGACCAATTGATTTGATAACTGTCTGCCAACACCAGCGAAAACGGCAGGCACAACACCGCCGCCACCGCCATGGAAGCCGCGGTAAATGCAGGCGCACCAATACGGACAATCATCTGCTGGCTCGGACGTATCACGCCTGCAAAACCGAATCCTGCAAGTAAAATCAGCAAACAGCCGAACCAGTCAATCGTACCGCCCTCTTCCGCGCCGCCCATTAC
>NZ_JBQCXA010001296.1:0-503 GCF_051956855.1 Neisseria sp. P0021.S007 | reverse complement strand
GCCCAAACTGCTTTGGAAAAACCGACGACGTTGTCCAGCGCGGTTTTACCGCCGATGGCCATGTAGTCTTGGTAGTAGAAGCCCAAAACCACGCGCTTGGCAGGCAGGTCGACAGTTACCTTACGGCCGAGGATATCGGTCAGCTGAACGGGTTTGGCAAAAGCGGATACGGAGCCGACTGATAAAGCTGCGGTGGCAATCAAAGCAGAAAGTTGCGTAAATCTCATGAATCATTCCTTTAAAATATGATGATAACCATTATCTTTTTGTGAATTTAAAAGGTATTGAATCTTTTTTCAAGTGAAACGAGTGAGTAGACATATTTCGGAATAAAAAGTTTCATCATTAAAACGAAGGGATAGTGTTTATATAGGGCTGGGGTGTACTGAAGACCTAGTAAAAAGGAATGATATGGGGTGCCTAAAGCCATGGTGGGCAGTAGCTGGAATGGATAGGTAAAGGGTTTTTTATTGCAAAAAAATAAAAGGTATTCGGTTGAAAAC
>NZ_JBQCXA010001295.1:0-503 GCF_051956855.1 Neisseria sp. P0021.S007 | reverse complement strand
GGATGTAGCCGACGATGTTGTGGGCAGCGATGGCGAGTACCATAACGAAAGCGGATTCAGCGAAACGGTGGCCGTGAACGGCAGCAACGCCGCCGACGATACAGGCAAACGCGACAACGGCAACGGCAGGCATAATCGCGCGCACGTCTTCAAACCAATGTTTTTTATGCAGCAATATATTGGCGGCAGAGCCGATAACGACAGGCAATAGGGTAACGAGTAACATAAATTTGAACATACCCCAACCGTCCATTTCGACGGTTTGTCCGACCAAATAAGTCATCCACAGCGGCGTCATCACAGGAGCGAGGACGGTGGAAACCGTGGTCATACCGACTGAAAAGGCAACATCGCCTTTAGCCAAAAAACTCATGATATTGGACGAAACGCCGCCCGGGCAGGTGCCGACCAAAACCAGACCCAGCGTCAATCCGGGCGAAAGGTCAAAGGCTTTGGCAATGCCGATGGCAAGCAGGGGCATAATCGTGTATTGAGCGATTGCG
>NZ_JBQCXA010001294.1:0-504 GCF_051956855.1 Neisseria sp. P0021.S007 | reverse complement strand
GTTTGCAGGGTGGGCAGTCCGCCGAAGCGCAAGAGGACGATGGCTGCGGCTGACATCAACAGCCCCCACATCACTGCCTGCCAACGCGGAGCGGTTAGGCTTTTGTCGCGGGAGGCGATGTTGTTGAGAACGTAAATGCCGGAGTCGGCGGAGGTAATGAAGAATAGGGCGATAACCGTCAGGCTGATGAATCCGGTAATAGTCGGCAGCGGCAGGTATTCGAGGAAGCGGAAGAGGAGTTTTTCAGGCGTGCCGGTCAATGCGCCGAGCGCGCCTCCTGCGACGTGGTCGTTAATCCAAATGGCGGTGTCGCCGAAGATGGTAAACCAGATGACGCAGAACAAGGAGGGAACTGCCAAAACGCCGAAAATAAATTCGCGTATGGTGCGTCCGCGCGAAATGCGGGCGATGAAGAGTCCGACAAAAGGCGCCCAAGAACACCACCACGCCCAGTATAAGATGGTCCAGCCGCCGAACCATTCAGTATGGTTTTGTTCGTAGCTG
>NZ_JBQCXA010001293.1:0-504 GCF_051956855.1 Neisseria sp. P0021.S007 | reverse complement strand
GTCCACGCTATCGTGAATAGTTGTAGTTTGCTCTTTCAGCCGTTTGGCAAAAGTCAGCTCTTGTGTTTCGCTCATGTGAATATCCTTCATACAGTTTCAGACGACCTTCCGGCCGCCTTTATTTAAACAAGGTGGATTGGATAGATTTGAAAACGGACACGGGATGGAAGCCAAGGTTTGTGGGATTGGAAACCCACCAAACCTGGTTGAAAACAAACCATCGGGTTTCGTTATTTTATGAAATATTTTTTAAAAATATATATCATTCCAATTCAAATGGCAAGAGAATGGTTTGCAGCTACTTGCAACTACAAGATAATAACGGACAATTTTCCACCTTCGGCAAACAAGAGAGGCAGGCTTAACGGAAAATGATTCCTTAACCATAAAAAATATTGTTTACAAAGACATGACAACATCTCGGTAGACGCCGTCCTTGCCTCACCTGCGTCAAAACGGCATACTTTCGCCATACCGAGCCGCAGGTCGTCTGAAACCTGCCAC
>NZ_JBQCXA010001292.1:0-504 GCF_051956855.1 Neisseria sp. P0021.S007 | reverse complement strand
TAGTTGCAGCAGGATATTGCCGAGCATATCGCGATAGGCGGACATATTGGGCAGGCGGACTTTGATAAGGTAGTCGTATTCGCCGGAGACCAAGTGGCATTCCAAAATTTGCGGAATTTTTAGCACTTCGCGTTTGAAGTCTTCAAAAATATTGCCGGATTTGGAGCGCAGTTTCAGCTCGACAAAGACCAAGATGCTTTGACCTAAAGCATGAGGATTCAGATGGGCGTGATAGCCGGTAATAAGGTTGTCGCGTTCCAAGCGGCGGACGCGTTCGGTTACCGGCGTGGTGGAGAGGCCGACTTTTTCAGCCAATTCGGTCATGGGGATACGTGCGTTTTGTTGTAGGAGCTTGAGAATTTTTAAGTCGGTTTTGTCGAGTTCTTTCATGGCCTTGATGTCTGTCGTTTTCATTTGGATTGAATCATAACCTTAAAACAGGTTGAGAAGAAGCATAAATGCCTAAAGGCGCGCATGAGGTTTAAATTATGAATAGATTATTCT
>NZ_JBQCXA010001291.1:0-504 GCF_051956855.1 Neisseria sp. P0021.S007 | reverse complement strand
ACCGGCAGCAGCAGCGTGTAGCTCAGGCTCAGAGCGACGATTTGCGCGGGCGGCAGCCAAGAGCCGACACGTGCGAGCGTGTCGATGGCAGTCATGGACGCTAAAAGCGGCAGTTGCAGCGCGTAGAGTAGGAACACGAGTTTGCGGCGCGGATAATTGCGCAAAAACCAGCCCGACAGCGGCGTCACAATCAGGCAGGCAACAGGAATACCTACCGCCAAAATTCCGCCCGTCTGTTTCGGAGTGAAGCCCAAATCCGCCAGCTTGGGCACAAAGGTTGCCGCCATAAACGCATACGGTGCGGCAACGGCAAACAGCAAAACCAGCCACCGCCAGCCCGTTTCAGGTTGCTGCCAAAAAGAAACCAGCCGTGCTGCCAACGCCGTCCAACTGCCTTGCGCAGTCGGACTTTCCGGCTCGCGGTAGTACAAGAGTTGCAGCAGCATCAGCAGGCTGAACGCAAGCATAAAGCCCGCTGCCGCCATCTGCCCGTATTCCTGATAC
>NZ_JBQCXA010001290.1:0-504 GCF_051956855.1 Neisseria sp. P0021.S007 | reverse complement strand
CAATTTAATCATTATAGCGGATTCGCTTTGAATCGGTACAAACCGGCTCTGCCACTCTTTGCAGCTTTGCCGCCTTGCCATGATTTAAAGCCAAACTGCCCTATCTTAACGTCAAAGGTCGTATGAAACAACATTCCGCAGCCCTTATCGGTTGAGGATGCGCCCGTCGGAATGGTAGAATCAACGGATTCGGGCATATCGGTTTGCCGTCGCCGACGGATACGGTATCGCCCACACATTTTCTCAAACAACGGTTATCCGGTTTACCTGATATACCGAGGACTTTCCCATGATTAAAATCAGCACTCAATTTGACGCCGGCTCCGTTGTTGTCAAAGACCTGACCGACCCCGCCAATATCCGCCTCGAGCTGCGTCCGGACAACGCTTCCGATTTCGCCCAATGGTTTTATTTCCGTCTGCAAGGTGCGGCGTATCAGAATTGCGTGATGCACTTTGAAAACGCGGCGGACTCGGCTTATCCCGAAGGCTGGGAAGATTATCA
>NZ_JBQCXA010001289.1:0-504 GCF_051956855.1 Neisseria sp. P0021.S007 | reverse complement strand
ACGCAAAGCCGTTCAAGTGAAAACAGAAGAGTTGCAGGCTTCGCGCAACAGTATTTCCAAACAAATCGGTGCGTTGAAAGGTCAAGGCAAACACGAGGAGGCTCAAGCTGCGATGGATCAGGTTGCCCAAATCAAAGTTGATTTGGAGCAGGCAGCCGCTGATTTGGATGCCGTTCAGAAAGAATTGGATGCTTGGCTGCTGAGCATTCCGAACCTGCCGCACGAAAGTGTGCCTGTCGGTAAAGACGAAACTGAAAACGTTGAGGTCCGCAAAGTTGGCACGCCGCGAGAATTTGACTTTGAAATCAAAGACCATGTTGATTTGGGCGAGCCTTTGGGTTTGGATTTTGAAGGCGGTGCGAAACTTTCCGGCGCGCGCTTTACCGTGATGAAAGGCCAAATCGCCCGTCTGCATCGCGCTTTGGCTCAGTTCATGCTGGACACGCACACGCTGAAACACGGCTATACCGAGCATTACACGCCTTATATCGTGGATGACACCAC
>NZ_JBQCXA010001288.1:0-505 GCF_051956855.1 Neisseria sp. P0021.S007 | reverse complement strand
ACTACATCATTACCGCTGAAGAAAACGCCGAACAAGGCGGCGCAGGCAGCGCGGTGTTGGAAGTGTTGGCAAAACACGGCATCTGCAAACCCGTTTTACTTTTGGGCGTTGCCGACATCGTAACCGAACACGGCGAACCGAAAAAACTTTTAGATGATTTAGGTTTGAGTGCCGACGCAATGGAAAAACGCATACGCGGCTGGCTTCCGGCAGCTTGAGCTGAAACTGCGATGAACTAACGCCGCCGTTGCAAGTAATGAATAAAGGTCGTCTGAAAACGGATTTTCAGACGACCTTTAATGTATGAACCCCTACCCTTTTGAAAAGCGTTTCAGTGCCAGATTCAAAGCATTACCGCCAAACGGAAAATCGCCCAGCCTGCAACCAATAGTCCGGCGCACAAACGGATGGCTCTGCGTTGCAAAAGTGTTTTCAATTGCGCTGCAAAAATCCCCATCGCCAACAAATTCGGCAACGTTCCCAGCGCGAAAGCCAACATATACAG
>NZ_JBQCXA010001287.1:0-505 GCF_051956855.1 Neisseria sp. P0021.S007 | reverse complement strand
GATACCGTCAAAGTACCGGATGCCTTGTGGCGGATATTGCGGCTGAAATTCCTCGGCATTCTGCGCAATCCGCACAACCACAAAAACCTGTTTGCCCACCGCCTGCACCAAACGCTTCGGGCGCGGCTGCCGGAAGTCGGTTTTGAATTTGTCCGCTTGATCAGCAAACGCGATCCCAAGCGCATCGAAGCCATTATGCAGGACTACCGTTTCACTTTTCTCGGCTATGTCGATTGGCTGGGTGGGCTTTACGGCATGTTGAGCGAAGGCGTGGCGCAGCCATCGTTGTTTGAACGGCTGTTTTGCAACATCTTTGCCGCACCCGAAGCCGTGAAAATCGAATTGTTCCGCTATCCGGAAAACATGGGGCTGTGCCTGTTTGGCGACAGCAGTTTCTGCCTGCAAGCCTCGGCCAAGCTATTCAGTGTCGGCGTTAATATTTCACACGATATGTTTGCCGTCGTCCATCTGCAAACCGACCGTTGGCACGCGTTTAAGAATACCT
>NZ_JBQCXA010001286.1:0-505 GCF_051956855.1 Neisseria sp. P0021.S007 | reverse complement strand
GCTCCAGACGGCCTTAGACAGACTGGGTGTGCCGCATTTCAGCATTATCCTTCCCGACGGCGAAGAATATAAAAACTGGCAGACGCTCAACCTGATTTACGATGGCCTGATGCAAAACCGTGCCGAGCGCAAAACCACTTTAATCGCTTTGGGCGGCGGCGTGATAGGCGACATGGTCGGTTTTGCCGCAGCGACTTATCAGCGTGGCGCACCTTTTATCCAAGTACCGACCACATTGCTCAGCCAGGTTGATTCCTCGGTCGGCGGCAAAACCGCCATCAACCATCCGTTCGGTAAAAACATGATTGGCGCATTTTATCAGCCGCAAGCCGTTCTGGCCGATTTGACCGCCCTGCAAACGCTGCCGCAGCGCGAACTTTCCGCAGGCATGGCCGAAGTTATCAAATACGGCGCATTGGGCGATGCCGAATTTTTTGCCTGGTTGGAAGAAAATATGGCCGATCTGATGGCGCAACATCAAGAAAAAATGGCGGAAGCCGTTTAC
>NZ_JBQCXA010001285.1:0-505 GCF_051956855.1 Neisseria sp. P0021.S007 | reverse complement strand
CTATCCGCACGGCGCAGATGCCAACGACCCGATGATGGCCTTGCTCAACGGCAATGTCCCCAAACAACGTCCGAATACCAATATCGCATACGACACCCCTGCCCCTAAAAACAATCGCGGCAGCGGCGGCAACCGCCGTCCCGTGATTATGATTGACCCCGGTCACGGTGGCGAAGACCCCGGCGCAATCGGCCCGAGCGGCCTCAAAGAAAAAAACGTTGTACTCTCCATTGCACGCGAAACCAAAAAACGCCTCGAAGCCTTGGGTTACAACGTATTCATGACGCGCAACGAAGACATCTTTATCCCATTGGGCGTACGCGTTGCCAAAGGCCGTGCACGCAATGCCGACGTATTCGTGTCCATCCACGCCGATGCCTTTACCAGCCCGTCCGCTCGCGGTACCGGCGTATATATGCTCAATACCAAAGGAGCGACCAGCTCGGCGGCAAAATTCCTTGCCCAAACCCAAAACAACGCCGACGCCATCGGCGGCGTACAAACC
>NZ_JBQCXA010001284.1:0-505 GCF_051956855.1 Neisseria sp. P0021.S007 | reverse complement strand
CTCAAAACCTTTGACGCCGTTAAAGGCATCAGCCTCAAAATTAAAGAAGGCGAAACATTGGGCGTTGTCGGCGAGTCCGGTTCCGGTAAATCCACGCTGGGCAAAGCCGTCATGCAGATGCTGCCTTATACCGGTCATATCTCCTTTGAAGGCAAAGACCTGAAAAACTATACCGCCGAAGAAGCACGCCGTCTGAAATCGCAACGGCAAATTGTGTTCCAAGATCCGTTCGGTTCGCTTTCTCCGCGTTTAACCGTTGGCGAAATTATTGGCGAAGGTTTGACGGTTCATCATCCCGAGATGACCAAAAAAGAACGTATCCAACGCGTTTTGGAAGTCATGAAGGAAGTGTCCCTGCCGCTTGATGCACTCAATCGTTATCCGCATGAATTTTCCGGCGGCCAGCGTCAGCGTATCGCTATTGCACGCGCCGTTATCCTGCGCCCGAAATTCATCCTTTTGGACGAGCCGACCTCTGCACTTGACCGCTCCGTACAATCCAAAG
>NZ_JBQCXA010001283.1:0-506 GCF_051956855.1 Neisseria sp. P0021.S007 | reverse complement strand
ATTCTGGCATCAATTCAGAGTGTGCAAGGATTGATTAACAACATGGCATGGGCTGTGTTTTTTGGGATTTTACTTTTCATTTTGGGTGTGTTGGCGCTGTCTGCAGCATGGAATGCGTTTAAATTCCGTGCAGTAGGTTTTAATAGAATGATATATGTGTACACGCCATGCTTGTTGCAAATAGTCTTTGTAGGAGAGGCATTTTCTTTTACGTATTATATAGAAAGTGTACTGCAATTATCATTTAGCCTTACGGTACATAAGCTTACTGTCGGTGTAAATTTTGCCGCTATTCTTTTTATTGTGCTGGCAAGACGCAATTATCGTCATTTAAAAATGGTTTCCCAAAATACGGATAAAAATGTGGAGCCGTTAGAACAAGGACAAGAAACACAACCATGAAATCACTAGACCTAAATTTCATCTGCCAAACTCTCGGCCTTCCGATGCCGTCTGAAAATCAACCCGTTTCGCGTATTGTTACAGACAGCCGCGATATTCAGGAC
>NZ_JBQCXA010001282.1:0-506 GCF_051956855.1 Neisseria sp. P0021.S007 | reverse complement strand
CGTTCAGACACAACACCCAAAACAAGAGCCAGAATTGCGGCGTTTTCATGGCTTGTGAGACATTGACATGATTACTGCTGACCAATTTGCTTTTGATTTTCGGCGCAACATAACCTTTAGGTTTCCAGCCATCGGCAGGTACACGGATCGTAAATGCACCGAACATCATCAACACCAAATAAAACAACCCTAAAACCACAAAAGTCTGCGCGACGCCAACCGAAGTTTCACTGGAGAAAAAACTCATCAGCGATACCGACAAAGGCGAAGCCAACATCGCGCCGCCGCCAAAACCCATAATCGCCAAACCTGTAGCCATGCCTGGTTTATCGGGAAACCATTTCATCAAAGTCGATACAGGCCCGATATAGCCCAAGCCCAAACCAACCCCGCCAATCACACCGTTGCCCAAATAAAGCAAAAACAGATTGTGCGTATGGACGCCGATCGCCGACACAAAAAAGCCCAAGCTAAAGCAGCAGGCGGCAACAAACATTGCTTTACGC
>NZ_JBQCXA010001281.1:0-506 GCF_051956855.1 Neisseria sp. P0021.S007 | reverse complement strand
AACTTGGACAGGGCTTCGATGAGGACGGAGACTTTCCCTTCGGCGGCAATCACGGGGGCGAACTCGCTGCGCGGCAAGTTGCCTTGGATGGCGATTTGCCACAGGACGTAAATCACCAGCGCGACCAACGTACCTGCCCAAATGGATTTGGCGACTTTGCGCGCATCGCCTTTAAAGTATTTGAGCAGGCTGGAGACGTTGCCGTGGAAGCCGAAGGACGTGAGGCAGACGGGTAGGGCGGTAGCGGCGTAAATCCAGTAGCTGGTGCCTGCGGGGGCTTGGGTGTCGAAGAGGACGGGCAGTTTGACATCGGCAATCAGCCCGCCGGTCGCCCAGATGAAAGTCAGCACCATGCCGCCGATGAGGATGGAGGTGAAACGGTCTACCAGGCGGGCGGATGCCCACACGCAGGTGGCGAAAATCAGGAAGAAGGCGAGTTGTCCGACGGTCAGAGGGATGTTTACACCGAACGTGCTGCCCAGCCCTTTGGCGGTCAAGTCACCGCC
>NZ_JBQCXA010001280.1:0-506 GCF_051956855.1 Neisseria sp. P0021.S007 | reverse complement strand
ATCCATGAAACCCTCCCTAAAAACCTCCCTGCTCAAGCTGATTTTAGTTGGCGCACTGTTCTACACCAGCTACGGCCTATCCAACCATTACGCGGCGTCGCTGGACTATGTGCCTGAAATCGCTTTTACATGGGAGAGCAATATTCCGTTTTGGGCATGGACGATTGTGCCTTATTGGTCGCTAAACCTGATGTATACCGCGGCATTTTTTCTTTGCCGTGATACACATGAACAAAACCGATATGTAGCGCACCTTGTAGCCGCCCAACTGATTGCAACTGTTTGCTTTGTACTGTTTCCGCTGCGTTTCGGGTGGCCTAAACCGCCTGCCGATGGGCTGTCAGGCTGGCTGTTTGATTCATTGGCTGCATTTGATTTGCCGTACAACCAAGCGCCATCTTTGCATATCGCGTTGGCGATTATCGTGGGTGCATTTTATTGGACGCGCTTTCCCAAAATCCGCCTGCCGCTTTTCTTATGGCAAAGCCTGATTGCCTTGTCGGTAC
>NZ_JBQCXA010001279.1:0-506 GCF_051956855.1 Neisseria sp. P0021.S007 | reverse complement strand
GGCGGGAATCCATCGGTAAAGTTCGGCTGCCTTATTTATTTTTGGTTTTTCTGTTGCCGTGCGGTGGATTCCCGCCTGCGCGGGAATGACGGCAACAGCGTAGTTCAGATTTTCAGACGACTCCTCAACCCTTCGCCTCCGAACGCCTGCTCAACGCCCACTGCATCACGTTCAGCGCAAACAAAATCACAAACGAAACCAGCAGCATAAACAACGCCACCGCCGACGCGCCTTGTACGTCGAACTGTTCCAGCTTGCCCGTAATAATCAGCGGCAGGATTTCGGAAACCATCGGAATGTTGCCCGCGATAAAAATTACCGAGCCGTATTCCCCCGTTGCCCGCGCGAACATCATGCCCGCGCCGGTTAAGAGCGCCGGCGTGATTTCCGGCAGCAGTACGCGGCGGAACGTCGTGAAGCGGTTTGCGCCCAAAGTCGCCGCCGCTTCCTCATAGTCGCCCGACAATTCCTCCAATACCGGCTGCACGGCGCGGACGATAAAGGGT
>NZ_JBQCXA010001278.1:0-506 GCF_051956855.1 Neisseria sp. P0021.S007 | reverse complement strand
ATCACATTCCCTGTTTCTTTTGCCGCTTACTCTATTGGCCGCATCATGCGCCGTTTCCCATCCTTCCCAACCTGCCGACAATCCCAACTTTGTCCTGCCGGATATTCCGCGTGAGCCTTTGCATACAAAAAGTATCCCCTATCCACGCTTGGACGCACAAACCCAGATTGACCACTTGGGCATACAAATCGCCCGACTGGAACGCACTGTTGAAGAATTAAATCAACGCTTGCACACATTGGAACAACAACGAAACATCAAACGTCCGACTACTTCGGCTTCCAAACCAAAAGCCCAGCGATTAGACGACCACAAGCTGAAAATGAACTATTTAGCCAATGGCGGAGGCGTGCCGTCTGAAACAGACTCAGCCGCACAAAACGAACTGCGCCTTTATAATCAGGCGCAAAAATACTATCAGCGCAACAACTTCTCTGCTGCAGTAGCCATTCTAAAAGAAGCTGACGGTGGCAACGGAAGCGAAATTGCCCGCCGCAATATGTACC
>NZ_JBQCXA010001277.1:0-506 GCF_051956855.1 Neisseria sp. P0021.S007 | reverse complement strand
ACCCTGCACTATCAAAACGGCGGTATCGAAATCAACGGCGACGGCGCAACCTGCGTTGAAGGCCTCTATTGCGCCGGCGAAGTAACCGGCGGTATTCACGGCCGCAACCGCCTGATGGGCAATGCGCTTTTGGACATCATCAGCTTCGGCCGCCGTGCCGGTAAAGCCGCCGCAGGTTGCGGCCTGCCGCTGAAAAAAGTACGCGGCGGTGTCGGACACGTCCATGACCTGCAACGCGAAATGACCCGCGCCGGTCTGACCAGCGACATCAAAGCCCCCGTTTTATATCCCGACTACGGCAAATTCGATTTGCGCGAACACGCCGGTTTGCAGGAGCAACAATCATGAACCAAGCCAATCAAAACTTACTGCATCCTTCCCGCCAAGTCGGCGCAGATTTAGCCGCCTGGCGCAAAGTCGTTGGCGGCGAAGGCTTGCTGGCTGCGCTTGCCGATCCTCAAAGCATTGTTTCCAAACTGCAAGATGCCAATCTTTGCGGTATGGGC
>NZ_JBQCXA010001276.1:0-506 GCF_051956855.1 Neisseria sp. P0021.S007 | reverse complement strand
ATCAAAGGCAGCATGCCGCGCGCGTGGATTTCCTCCGCCAGCCGCACGCAGTCGCCGACAAACTCCGCAGCGCTGTAAGATTCCGTCGGCAGGATGATGTCGATAAGGTGGTGCGGCACGGCATCAAGCTCGGCAGCCGTTGGCTTTGCCGTGCCGATGTCCATATCGCGGTACACCAGCGCGGAATCGAGGCTGATGATTTCAACCGGCAGGGCTTCGGCGATTTTCAAGGCGAGGGCGGTTTTCCCGCCGGCAGTCGGGCCGAGTATGGCAAAGGCTTTTGGGGTGTTCATATCAAAAGGGGCGTGGGGAAACGGACGGATTATAGCAAAAGGTCGTCTGAAATCATTGCTTCATTCATGATAAATATCTGTATCGACACTTGATTTCCCCCAATTTTTCTCGAACTGTGAAGAAGTCGAAATATCGCTCTGCCCTAGTTTCTTTAATCTAAAGCAGGTAGAATGGCAACCGTTGCCTGATGCGGGCGAACACCCGCATCAGGC
>NZ_JBQCXA010001275.1:0-506 GCF_051956855.1 Neisseria sp. P0021.S007 | reverse complement strand
CACCATGACCGTTTATGAAAAAGGTGCGGAAGTGGTGCGCATGTATCACACCTTGCTTGGGGAAGAAGGCTTCCAAAAAGGCATGAAGCTGTATTTCCAACGCCACGACGGTCAAGCTGTGACTTGTGATGATTTCCGTGCCGCAATGGCAGACGCAAACGGCATCAATCTTGATCAGTTTGCTTTGTGGTACAGCCAAGCTGGCACGCCGGTTTTAGATGCTCAAGGCCGTCTGAAAGATGGAGCGTTTGAATTGACCATCAAACAAACCATTCCGGCCACGCCCGATATGGCGGACAAACAGCCGATGATGATTCCGGTCAAAACTGGTTTGCTGAACGAAAAAGGCGAAGCGGTTGAGTTTGAATATCAAGGCAAACGGGTGAAAGAGGCGGTTTTGGTATTGACCGAGGCCGAGCAGATTTTTGTCTTGGGCGGTGTCAATGAGCCGGTTATCCCGTCTCTGCTGCGTGACTTCTCTGCACCGGTTACCCTGAACTATCCAT
>NZ_JBQCXA010001274.1:0-506 GCF_051956855.1 Neisseria sp. P0021.S007 | reverse complement strand
GTTGGGTACGAATAAGGGCGTGGAAACCATGTTCCGCAATGCCGTACGCTCGGAGATGGAATTGTTGGCGCTGGCGGCAACCAAAGCAAATATTATGATTTCGCTGAATGGTTTTATTGTTTCTGCGCTGATGATTTCGGGCGCGTTTATTTTTTCATCGTCGCCCGAATTTTTGATTCCGGCCAGTACGTTTATGATTACTGCCGCAGCATCTATCGTGTTTGCATTGCTTTCTGCTTCGCCGGAACGTATCGGTAAAATGCAGGCGGCGCGTACATGGTTTAAGGATTTCATCCGCGGCCGTTCGAAACTGCGGGATTTGAAAACCCGCCTCAGTAGTACCGAAACGCGCTTTTTTGGCGGCAGCCAACCCAATATTTTGATTTATGAAGACCGTGTGAAACTGCAAAAAGATCAATATTGGGAAATGATGCAGGAGATTATGGGCGATCGTAAACAAATCTATGAAAAGATGAGCGACCATCTTTACTGGCTCGGTTTGTTGG
>NZ_JBQCXA010001273.1:0-506 GCF_051956855.1 Neisseria sp. P0021.S007 | reverse complement strand
TCCTACATCAACCAATCCATTGCCGAACAAAAAAAATCACGCCGCGAGCGCGTGTTTGATGATTTGCTGCTGGATGTCCATCAGGCATTGACCACCAATGAACACGGTAACGCATTGGCAAAAGCGGCAGCGGCAAACTGGGAAATCGCGCTGATTGACGAATTCCAAGATACCGACCCGTTGCAATACGAAATTTTCCTCCAAATTTTTATCGAACAAGGCTGCCCGCTGTTTCTCGTTGGCGACCCCAAACAGGCGATTTACAGCTTTCGCGGTGCGGACATTTACGCCTATCTGCAAGCCGCGCAAGATGCGGACAGGCATTACACCCTCGCCGTCAACTACCGCAGCCATGCCAAGCTGATCAACGGCATCAGCGCCTTGTTCAAACAAAAAAAACACCCCTTCGTGTTGGAAAACATCAATTACAGCGAGGTCTCCGCTAGCCGCGCCGAAAGCCGGCTGTCGCCACACCACCCCGCCATCCAAGTGCGCTGGCTCAATAC
>NZ_JBQCXA010001272.1:0-507 GCF_051956855.1 Neisseria sp. P0021.S007 | reverse complement strand
ATAGACAGCTGCTCTACCGACTGAGCTAACTACCCGATAAGCTGTGCATTATAGAGATGGGGTACACAGCTGTCAACACCTTTGTTAAATTTTTTTATTCGACAACGAGTTTCGGGAAGCGGCTGCTTAAGTCTTTACCTTTATCGGCAATGGCCAGTGCAATTTGGAAGGCGGCTTCGGTGTAGATGTCGGCGATGGTTTGGTTGTTTTCAAACAAGGCCGAAGATGTGCCGCTATCCATAGCTTCGCGTACAGGCAGGCTTAATGGAAGTTGGCCAAGCAACGGTACATTCAAACGCTCTGCCAAGTTTTTGCCGCCTTCTGCGCCGAAGATTGCTTCGGCATGGCCGCAGTTGGTGCAAATATGGACAGACATGTTTTCTAAAACGCCCAAAATCGGGATATCGACTTTGTTGAACATATCCACGGCTTTGCGTGCATCAATCAGGGCGATGTCTTGTGGCGTGGTGACGACAACGGAGCCGGTCACGGGGATTTTTTGCGACA
>NZ_JBQCXA010001271.1:0-507 GCF_051956855.1 Neisseria sp. P0021.S007 | reverse complement strand
CCCCGTCATAGAGTTTTACGACGGCGTGTTCGACCATGTGCCAAGCTTGGAAGAAGTACAGAAACTGCCTGCCCGCGGCGCACATTATCAAGACGGCAGAGTTCGGATTTCCCGCTATGCCGTGGCGCAAATGAAATACCTGCCCGACCCTGCAAATCAAGTCAAACTGATTGCAGCGGCCGTTGTCCAACCGCCCTCGAGCAAGCATCTGGAAGCATCGATAGGTTTATATCAACTGACAGATATTTTTGCTTTGCAAAAAGCCTTGGAATATTTATTTCGGACAACCTGAACCCGAACTGGGTTTTGGATTGAGTAAACCGTACAAGGCATATACTGAAAAGGTCGTCTGAAAACTTGAAAATCAGGTTTTCAGACGACCTTTTTATAGTGAATAAGGAATTAGCTACGCGAACTCTTATGCCATGTATCCGAAATCCTATCCACAACATCCTCAACAGACAAAGAAAAGACTTAAAGAGGTCGTCTGAAAACCCATTTCAGGAT
>NZ_JBQCXA010001270.1:0-507 GCF_051956855.1 Neisseria sp. P0021.S007 | reverse complement strand
AAGCTGCGTTGTTCGCGGCTGAGGCCTGATTCCATGTCGGACAGGGTAGCGGCGGCAGAAGCGGATTTGCGTGCATCTTTGCCGATCACGCTCAACAGGCTGTATTCGGTCGCACCTTGCGCTCCACCTTCAAACGGGCTGCCCAATGCGGCGGCGAGGTTGCGTGCATCTGTGGTTTGACTGTTGCTCAACAAGCCGCGCACGCGACGCCATGCGTCGTTGGTGTTCAGACGACCTGAAGCTGCCGCACTTTCAACCAAGCGGGTACAGCCGGCAGGTAGTTTGCCGGTCACGCGAACCAGCTCGGCGGCTTTGCTGTAATTGCCGCTGCTCAAATCGGCATAACATTGCACTTCTTGGGCGACGCCGGCGGCGTTCAATTTACTGAATTCTTGACGGAACAAATCCCATTGGCCGCGCGCGCCCAAGGTTTTCAGCCATTCGTTGCGGACGTTTTCAGCCATTGCGCTGTCGCTGGCTTGGGATAAAAATTGTTGTACCCAAGCA
>NZ_JBQCXA010001269.1:0-507 GCF_051956855.1 Neisseria sp. P0021.S007 | reverse complement strand
GGTCAGCAGCGACATGGTTTCGTCGGTGATGCGGTTTTTGGAGTAATCCAGCGTCAGCCCGCCGACTTGCAGCCAGTAGCGTTCCGCACGCTGCGGGTCTTGCTCGAACATTTCGCGCATGTGTTGTTCTTTGGTTTCGTCAAAATGTATCCATAATTTTGACCAAGCCGGTAAGTCGTGAAGGTGTTTCATCGGATGCTCCTGAGGTTGGACGGTTTTGTGGGAAAAACGGCCGCGAGGTCGTCTGAAACGGGAACGGGTGGGTTTCCGTTTTTAGGGTTTGTGGCAAAGGCGGGGTGTCTGCCGTTATTTTTTCTAGTGGATTAAATTTAAACCAGTACGGCGTTGCCTCGCCTTAGCTCAAAGAGAACGATTCTCTAAGGTGCTGAAGCACCAAGTGAATCGGTTCCGTACTATTTGTACTGTCTGCGGCTTCGTCGCCTTGTCCTGATTTAAATTTAATCCACTATAATAATGAGGTTTTTGAGTTGTACTAACAAGAGGTCG
>NZ_JBQCXA010001268.1:0-507 GCF_051956855.1 Neisseria sp. P0021.S007 | reverse complement strand
CTTTATACGCGGAATTTGAAACAGAGCCTGTCGCCAGCGCGTCCATCGCCCAAGTACACAAAGCCCGCCTGCATTCGGGCGAACAGGTCGCCGTGAAAGTCTTGCGCCCCAACCTTTTGCCCGTTATCGAACAGGATTTGTCGCTGATGCGCTTTGGTGCAGGCTGGGTAGAGCGTTTGTTTTCAGACGGCAAGCGTTTGAAGCCGCGCGAAGTGGTGGCCGAATTTGACAAATACCTGCACGACGAATTGGACTTAATGCGCGAAGCCGCCAATGCCAGCCAACTCGGACGCAATTTCCAAAACAGCGATATGCTGATTGTGCCGAAGGTGTTTTACGACTACTGCACCAGCGACGTGCTGACCATCGAATGGATGGACGGCACACCGGTATCCGATATCGCCAAACTCAAAGCAGACGGTATCGATTTGCACAAACTTGCCGATTACGGCGTGGAAATCTTCTTCACGCAAGTTTTCCGTGGCGGCTTTTTCCATGCGGATCTGC
>NZ_JBQCXA010001267.1:0-508 GCF_051956855.1 Neisseria sp. P0021.S007 | reverse complement strand
GAAGAATGGTGGTCGCTGGGTAGATATTCGTTAAATCTTCACTCCTGCTCTACATAGGCATAAATGTTTAGCAGCTTCGGCAGCCCTGCTTATAGGGCTGCTTTTTTTACAAACACAAACTTGTTCAGGGACGAGCAGGTTTCTTTTTGTAAAAAATCATTTGAACAAACGAAAGGTTATGCCATGAAAGAAGTCCATTTTATTGCACAAGGTAAAGGCGGCGTTGGTAAATCAACGATTGCAAGTTTTTTAGGTGACTACCTCAAAGCAAAAGCCAGTGGAGAGCAACTGCATTGCTTTGATACTGATCCCGTAAATCCTTCTTTTAGCCGTTTCTCGGCGTTAAATCCTGAAGTAATCGATATTTTAAATGACAGTAATAATATTGATTCCCGCTGTTTTGATGGATTGATTGAGAAGCTGGTAAACGAGGAAGGTATTGCTGTCATTGACAACGGGGCTGCTACTTTTGTGCCATTGATGTCTTATATTGCAGAAAACGGAGTAC
>NZ_JBQCXA010001266.1:0-508 GCF_051956855.1 Neisseria sp. P0021.S007 | reverse complement strand
GGTTGTGCAGTTTGTGAAAAAATAAACCGCCCCATGGCCGGCAAATAATCTAAACCCCTAAAGAACCCTGAAAAAATGCCGGCCCACCCGTAACCATACTTATAAACATAAATTCGTTTTTTTGATCGGCAGGTCGTCTGAAAACGCCGGCTGCCGAATTTTATCCAAGGAGTGTTGTATGTCAGACGAAAAATTAGAACAAAACGGTTTAAGCCGTCGTTCATTCTTAGGTACTGCCGCCGCTTCCGGCGCAGGTATTGCCGGCGCCGGTCTGTTGGGATTAGCAGGCTGCTCCAAAGAGGGTGGCGACAAAGCTGCTGCTTCAGGTGCGGCGCCCGCTTCCAAAGCCGAAGCCCAAGCCCCTGCCGAACCGGGTAAACAGACTTCCGAAGTCGGTCCGGGCGAGCTTGACCAATATTACGGTTTGCTCTCCGGCGGTCAGTCAGGCGAAATGCGCTTGATCGGTGTGCCCTCCATGCGCGAACTGATGCGTATCCCTGTGTTCAAC
>NZ_JBQCXA010001265.1:0-508 GCF_051956855.1 Neisseria sp. P0021.S007 | reverse complement strand
ATGCAGGCTGGGCAAACGTTACCGTGAAATATGGCGAAGAGAACTATCAACAGGCTGTTTCCTATCTGCATGATTCGCTGAAAGATTTATGTGATTTAGCAATTGCTCTGCAAAGCGGCGGCAGCATTACTGAGGCGAAAGTCCTGTTTTTAGACGAACCCGGCGAACTGACCTTACTGGTATCTGCAGCCGAACAAAGCAACGAAGCCGAAGTGAGGCTGATTTATTCAGACGACTGGTTTTTCAGTTTCAACTTCAATCGCAGTCCACAACAAACCTTATGGCACGGCAAAGTGGCCCGGTATGAATTGGCGGAAAACATCCGTCTGATTTTAGAAGATATTTATCTGAATATCGGCGAAAAAGAATATTTGGAAAGATGGGTAGAACATCCTTTTCCAAAAAAGGCTACCTGAAACTGAGCCGCCTTTAAGGAATAGATATGAACACTTGGTTAATCATCGGCGTCATCGTTTTTTCAACTCTGGTTTGCGGGTCGTTCCAAAAC
>NZ_JBQCXA010001264.1:0-508 GCF_051956855.1 Neisseria sp. P0021.S007 | reverse complement strand
ATGTTTTTTACAGACACTTTACAATTTCAAAGAAAGAGAAAGAATTATGCAAGGCAATCAAGCTGTTATCGATTATATGAACGAACTGTTGTCCGGCGAGCTAGCTGCACGCGATCAATACTTCATCCACTCACGCCTGTACTCCGAATGGGGCTACAACAAACTGTTCGAGCGTCTGAACCATGAGATGGAAGAAGAAACCACTCACGCCGAAGACTTCATCCGCCGTATCCTGATGCTGGGCGGTACGCCTAAAATGACCCGTGCCGAACTGAACATCGGTACCGACGTGATTTCCTGCCTGAAAGCGGATTTGAACACCGAATACGAAGTACGCGATGCATTGAAAAAAGGCATCAAACTGTGCGAAGAAGCACAAGACTACGTTACCCGTGATTTGATGATTGCCCAGTTGAAAGACACTGAAGAAGATCACGCGCACTGGCTGGAACAACAACTGCGCCTGATCGAACTCGTCGGCGAAGGCAACTACTACCAAAGCCAACTG
>NZ_JBQCXA010001263.1:0-508 GCF_051956855.1 Neisseria sp. P0021.S007 | reverse complement strand
CCGTTGCAGGCATTGAAAGATTTTCAGACGGCCTTTGACGGACGAATTTTGCTTTGCGCCGAAAGTTTGGGACGGCGCGAAACCATGCTCGGTTTCTTGCAGCAAAACGGTTTGAAAGCCAAAAGCGTGTCCGACTGGCAGGGCTTTTTGTCGGCGCATGAGCCGCTGATGATTACAGTGGCGCCGTTGGCTTACGGGTTTAAATTAGAAGATCAAAACATCGCGGTCATTACCGAATCCGATCTTTATCAATATGTCGCCCGCTCGAGCAAACATCATCGTAAGAAACACGCCGCCGTTTCAGACGGCCTGTTACGCGACCTTGCCGAAATCAATATCGGCGATCCTGTTGTACACGAAGAACACGGTATCGGCCGATATATGGGCTTGGTCACAATGGACTTGGGCGACGAAACCAACGAAATGATGTTGCTCGAATACGCGGGCGAAGCGCAGCTTTATGTGCCTGTTTCGCAACTGCATTTAATCAGCCGCTACTCTGGTCAGG
>NZ_JBQCXA010001262.1:0-508 GCF_051956855.1 Neisseria sp. P0021.S007 | reverse complement strand
CTCCCATATCAATCACTTTTGATAAAAATGCCAAGGCATCGACAAAATTGCTTTTACCCGTACCGTTTGCCCCCGCTAAAACCATAAAAGGAGAAACATCTTTTAGCTCTACATTTTGGATACTTTTAAATCCTTTAATTTCCAAATAGTTAATTTTCATTTTTAATTCTCTTGAATTTATCAACAAAACGTGTTTGAAAGCATACAGAGCATTTCATAGGATGGCAACCTTTTTCTTGTGCAAAAATCAAGCTATACTATTGTTTTAAAAAACATTATTCTTACATGAATTCTCAGATAAGTATCAACTTTGCTAGAACGCCGTTTTTAAAATATTGGTATAAAAATTTTTCCGAAACTCTTTTCAGACGACCTCGGCATCGCGTGGATAGCACAGTATGAGCTTGGCAGATGCACTCCATTCGGGACAACTGGTCGAGCTCTTCCCCGAATACGCCATTACTTACGATCCGCTTTACCTCTATTCCCCAGCCGCCGCGGGCATTCG
>NZ_JBQCXA010001261.1:0-508 GCF_051956855.1 Neisseria sp. P0021.S007 | reverse complement strand
TCAATACATCGTCAAAGCGGCCGCGCGCATCCAAACTGCGGCGGAACGCTTCGCCGCGCCAGTAGGACAGGGACGAGGTCAAAACCGCGCCGCCCAATACCAGCGTCCACAATAGGTTGAGCCACAACAGGAAAAACGGTACAGCGGCAAATGCGCCGTAAATCGATTTGTAGCCGTCAAAGTTGCCCATGTACCACGCGAACAAAAAGCGTGCCGTTTCCAAGCAAAACGCCGTTACGGCCGCGCCGACCAAAGCATGGCTGGCAGGCACGAAACGGTTGGGCACAAAGCGGTATAAACCCCACAGCAGTAGCGTAATAAATGAAACCGTGGTTATGCCCCTCAGCCATTCCGAGCCGCCCACCACTTGCACCTGACCGATTACGACCGACAAGCCCACGCCCAAAGACAAAGGCCCAAACGTCAGTAACGCCCAATACACCAAAAACTGCATCATCCAAGGCCGTTGCGAATTGACACGCCAAATCCGGTTGAACGCATTGTCTAT
>NZ_JBQCXA010001260.1:0-509 GCF_051956855.1 Neisseria sp. P0021.S007 | reverse complement strand
CCCCAACACCACACCCAAACAACAACACCCCAACCCCAAAACCCCACCCAAAACAACCAACACACAAACCCCACAACAACCAAACACCAAAACCAAACACACCCCACACCAACCAACAAACACCCCAACCAACACCAAACAACCACAAAAAACCAAACAACAAACCCCCCAAACAACCCCCCCAACCCAAACAACCAACCAAACCACCACCCCAACACAAACCAAAAACCCCCCCCAACCACAAAACCCACACCAACACCCCACCAACCAACACCCCCACCCACCCACACCCAACACCAAACAAACACAACCCCACACCCAAACCCAACACAACACCCCCAAAAACAACCGACCACCCCCCCCAACCCAAACCAACCAAACCAACCAACCAACCAACCCCACAACCAACAACAAAAAAAACACCAACACCAACAACAAAAACAACAGCCACAACAAAAAAACAACAACACACCAAAAAAACAAAAACAAAACCACCCCCCACACAAACC
>NZ_JBQCXA010001259.1:0-509 GCF_051956855.1 Neisseria sp. P0021.S007 | reverse complement strand
CTGGTAACCACCGCGCAATCGCAGTCGAACACATTGACCGCGTCCAAACGTCCGCCCAAGCCGACTTCCAATATCATCACATCGACTTGTTCGCGTATGAAGATATCGACCGCCGCCAAGGCATTGAATTCAAAATAAGTCAGCGATATTTCGCCGCGCGCCGCTTCGATGCGCTCGAAAGAAGCGGTGATGAGGTCGTCTGAAACCGGCTCGGCGTTGACGGCGATGCGTTCGTTGTAACGCAATAAATGCGGGCTGGTCAGCGTACCGACTTTGAAGCCTGCCTGTTTGTAAATCTGTGTCAGGTAGGCGCAGACCGAACCTTTACCGTTTGTTCCCGCAACGACGACGACGGGGCATTGCGGCTCGAGCTTCATGCGTTTTTTCACTTCGCCCGTGCGTTCCAAGCCCATGTCGATTAAGCCGCCGCTGTGGGCGGTTTCCAAATGCGAGAGCCAGTCTTGTAATGTTTTCATGTGTGTTTCGTTTTTCAAAAGGTCGTCTGAAAC
>NZ_JBQCXA010001258.1:0-509 GCF_051956855.1 Neisseria sp. P0021.S007 | reverse complement strand
GCGCCGAGCAATACCCATGCGCTGATTTTGGCGACATCGCGCAGGGCGCGTTTGTGCTTGCGGCTGAAGAGGCGGTTGATAATCAGCGCGGCAAGTGCGAAAAAGAAAAAAATACGGAAAAGTCTGCCTATCATATCGGGAAACGGTGGAGGTCGTCTGAAAAAGTATGGTTCGGGCACGGTGGCATGGGGACAGATGTTTCAGCGCGTCAGGCTGCTTGTCCGTCCGTGTCAAAAAGTCATGCCGTTTGCTATATAATAACGCTTTTCGCCGCATTTGTTGGAATAGGATATGAGTCAAAATGCCTCGGTGGGCATTGTAACGCCCCAAAAAATTCCGTTTGAGATGCCGCTGGTTTTGGAAAACGGTAAAACTTTGCCGCGTTTTGATCTGATGATTGAAACCTACGGCGAGCTGAATGCCGAAAAAAATAATGCGGTTTTAATCTGTCATGCGCTGTCGGGCAACCATCATGTTGCGGGCAGGCATTCGGCGGAGGATAAATACAC
>NZ_JBQCXA010001257.1:0-509 GCF_051956855.1 Neisseria sp. P0021.S007 | reverse complement strand
AAGGAATCCGCATGACTTTACCTGTTTTAGCCGTCACTTCGGGCGAACCCGCCGGCATCGGCCCCGATATCTGCTTGGATTTGGCGTTTGCCGATTTGCCATGCCGTTGTGTCGTATTGGGCGACAAATATCTGCTGCAAACCCGTGCCGAACAATTAGGCAAAACCATTACCCTGCAAGATTTCGACCCGCAGGGCGGCAAGCCCGAACGCGGCATATTGGAAGTGTTGCACATTCCCTTGGACGCGCCCTGCCAAGCAGGCAAACTCAATCCCGCCAATGCCGCCTACGTCCTCAAACTGCTGGACACTGCCTATCAAGGCATTTCAGACGACCTCTTCGACGGCATGGTGACCGCACCGCTGCACAAAGGCGTCATCAACGACGGACACGCCAGCGATCATTTCTTCAGCGGCCACACCGAATACCTCGCCGAAAAAAGCCAAACCGAACAAGTCGTCATGATGCTCGCGGGCGGCGGATTGCGGGTGGCACTCGTCACTACCCAC
>NZ_JBQCXA010001256.1:0-509 GCF_051956855.1 Neisseria sp. P0021.S007 | reverse complement strand
AACATTAGCAGCCCGACCAACATGGATAAGATGTTGATATTGGTAAAAATGGTTTTCCAAGCCACATTGCCTCGGCCGCAAATCAACAGGCGCAGATGCGTCCAAAACAAAAACGTCTGCACCAAGATAAAACCAGTGGTATAAATCACCCATTCCGCACCAAATACCGACATCACCAAAGGGATAATCAAGTTGCCCGAATTACTGTACACCGTCGCCGCGTGTTCGAGCCCATCGAGTTTGAACAAGTGTTTAAACACCCTGCCCAAAACAATCAACACCACATGGAAAAACACCGCCAGCATGACGGAAAGCTTCAGCCCTTCGATAATCTGCGGCGTATTGTCCATCTGAAAGGCATGAATCATGACGGACGGGCTGATCAGGTAAAGCGCGATAACGGAGAGCGTGTAGCTGTTTTCCGATTTCAACAGCCCGGCTTTTACCAAGGCCACGCCCATCAAAACAATCAGCGTCAGCTCGGTAATTTTTCCGGCAAGCAGGAAAGA
>NZ_JBQCXA010001255.1:0-509 GCF_051956855.1 Neisseria sp. P0021.S007 | reverse complement strand
ACATCCTTATGTTCAATGCCCATGAAGTACCAGTCGGTCGCGACCAAATCCAACACGTTGAAATGGCACGCGATATTGCCGGTCGCTTTAACCACCGCTTCCAAGAACTCTTCACCCTGCCAGAAGTGAAGATTGATGAAAACGTCGAACTCTTGGTCGGCTTGGACGGACGCAAAATGTCCAAGTCTTACGGCAATACCATTCCGCTTTGGGAAAACGATAAAAAAACCCAAAAATCGGTCAACAAAATCATCACCAATATGAAAGAACCCGGCGAGCCGAAACAGCCTGATGAAAGTCCTCTGTTTGAAATCTACAAAGCCTTCTCCACGCTGTCTGAAACTGCTGAGTTCACGCAAATGCTGGCCGAAGGCCTTGCTTGGGGTGAGGCCAAGAAACTCTTGGGTGCAAAAATCAATGCCGAGCTCGCAGAACCGCGCGAGCGTTACAATGAGTTGACAGCCAAACCATCTCAAATTGAAGACATTTTGCAGGCCGGCGCACAAAAA
>NZ_JBQCXA010001254.1:0-509 GCF_051956855.1 Neisseria sp. P0021.S007 | reverse complement strand
TTTTCAGACGGCCTTTTGTTACACCATCACAACTAAAACAGAATTTCCCAAAGAGAAACCAGATGAGCCTACCCTACAAAATTACTCAAACCGCTGCTGCCATTTGGCTAGGCATGCAACTGACAGCCGGCTACATTGTCGCCCCCATACTATTCCATCTCCTGCCTAAGATGCTGGCAGGAGAAATCGCCGGCATTTTGTTTGCCATTACCGCAATATGCGGCTTAGTTATTTTTGGCGCAGCCTATGCCTTTTTCAGACGGCAACTTGCCTCCCTCTCTTGGTGGGTTTTGGTACTTTGGCTACTCTTAGCCTGTAATCATCTTTTGGTTACGCCGGTTATCGAGGCGCACAAGTACGGACTGGATAACTGGCTCTTATCCCTAGTAGGCGGAACATTCGGCATTTGGCATGGCTTATCCAGTATTATTTTTTTAATCTGTACGATACTGGCAGCTATGTGCGTATGGAAATGGCCCGGACCAAACTAAACTGTTTTAATAAAAGGC
>NZ_JBQCXA010001253.1:0-509 GCF_051956855.1 Neisseria sp. P0021.S007 | reverse complement strand
GGCTTGCAGCCTGTTGGTGCAATCAAGTCCCGAGCAATCCCCACCATGCAACCGGCGCACATTCACACCGAATTTTAGGCTCAGGACATTACGGCAACTAAAGTTAAATCAATAAAAAGGCCGTCTGAACATTTTCAGACGGCCTTTACTATATTAGCCTTTCCTTATTCTTCTTCCGGCAAACGATTGATTTTCACACGGGCAATCCGTTGTCCGTCCTTCTCAACCACTTCAAAACGCCAGCCATGATAATCGATGAAGTCGCCCACATCAGGAATACTTTGCAATTCTTCCATAATCAAGCCGGCAACAGTATGGAAGTCCGCATCTTCTTCTTGAGCAGGCAGATTTAACTGGGAAGCCAATTCCACATACTCCAATGCACCATCCACAGACAGCGTTTCATCCTGGCTGGCTGGAGCAGCTTCTTCTTCCTCACGCTCGAATTCCTCTGGGAACTCACCGGCAATGGTTTCCAACAAATCTTTCATGGTCACCATACCCAACAC
>NZ_JBQCXA010001252.1:0-509 GCF_051956855.1 Neisseria sp. P0021.S007 | reverse complement strand
AAGTTGTACTTTCATATGCACGCTTCGATTTTATAAAAATGACCTCATTAATGCAGTAAAAATCAAAATAGTCATCAAAAGAGAAGGTTTCTTCAGGTGTTGCGGATAATTCTCCATTTTGGAAAATAGCATTAATAAAAGAATTACGAATTTTAGGTTTCCATGTTGGAGCAGTTTTTCTAATTGCATAAACCACTTGGCTATCAAATTGAAATTTAACTAAATAACCAATAGCTCCTTTCAGATGCTTTAGTTTAGCATCAATATTCTCAGTCGCGGGCTGGTTAACTACATTTAATAATGCAGTCAAGCCTTCACTTTCTGATAAAGAGTGAGTTAGACAACTATTTTCATTATTTTGAGATAATGGTTGATAAGAAAGATGTTCTGTTGTCAATGTTACATCTTTACTTGCTGCATCTCGAAAAAGCTGTTCTATGGCAGGATCAGTTTTCACATGCCATCCACGGAATTTAGCAGATGATTGACTCTTCTTAAATACCCATAAT
>NZ_JBQCXA010001251.1:0-510 GCF_051956855.1 Neisseria sp. P0021.S007 | reverse complement strand
GGCCTGTACCGTATGCCTGCGCCAGAGTACCGCGCACGCTGACGGTCGATACGTCGTAAACCGCCTGTCCGATTTTCGGCATTTCTGCTTCACGGGTAAAATTACCGTTGAAGAAAGCGTAATTGTTTTGCGATTCGGTCTTCACGATGCCGGCAACCGCATCGGGTGTGCTGTGGTGCAGGACGTAATTGCCGCCAAAATTGGCAAGGCGTTTATTCTCGGAACCGCCGACGCTGTCTCGCCAGCCGTTTTTAAAACTCTCGCCTTGTACGGCTGCAAGATCGACCTCTACGCCTTCGATGGTGATTTTGTTCCAATCGGCATGATTGAATGCCACTGCGGAATCGGAAGAATTGGTTCCGCTGAAAAATTGTTTGCCGGATTCCGGTTTTTCCGACTTCGCAGATACCGGCAATACGGAAGCTGCGTCTGCCGAGGGCAGAGCTTGGGCAGATTTTGGAGCCTGTGTCGGCGTGGATTGCGTACTGGGGGAGGAGCCGCCGCCACCGC
>NZ_JBQCXA010001250.1:0-510 GCF_051956855.1 Neisseria sp. P0021.S007 | reverse complement strand
GTCGATGTTTACGCCTAACAACATAATAATGTCCTTTCATTAAGGTTTCAGATGGCCTGAGTCATTACCTATCAAAGGCCGTCTGAAAAAATTCAACTGCCCAAGCCAAACTGCTGCAACTGCTGTAAAACCTGCCGAGACTTGATGCCCTCGGGTAGAAGGTTGTCAATCAAAAGCCGCGTTACTTTCAAAGCCTGACCGAGGCTTTCCTGATGAACGAAACTGCGTTCCCTCAAATCGATTAAAGTCGCGCCCAATACGGCAACGCCCTTATTAAGCGCATGGAAACGGTCGGCCTCGGCCAGGGGAACCACAGCTTCTTCAGGCGTGAGCCAATATGTTTCTTCGCCATTGATTTCATTGCCGTTGCCGTCATGAAACAAATCGGGGGCAAAACCCAAACGTGTCAACAGCGACCATTCAAAACGGCGCAAAGCGGCTATGTGGTTGGCCTCGCAACAGATGGTTTTCATGGTTTCCGCCAAAACATCGTAAAGCTCGGGCAACGGG
>NZ_JBQCXA010001249.1:0-510 GCF_051956855.1 Neisseria sp. P0021.S007 | reverse complement strand
ATTTTGCCAGCTGCGTATAGCCTTGCAAGCCCAATACCATGCCGACAAACAGGCCGGACACGGCGACAATCAGGACGGACAACACGCCTGCAAAGTAAATCTGGCGGATGCTCAGGCGCGGACGGGCAAACGCCGTGCCTGATTTGGCCAGGATCTGCAGGAAAAACAGCGTAATGCTGCCCAGCGATTGGATGAAGCCGAGGGTTTTTGCCCCGACGGAACGGATAAAATTCATAGGTTTCAGTTGATTGGTTAAATGGTTTTCAGACGGCCTTGTTTAAGTTTCAAGCCGTCTGAACATCAGCCCAGTAAGTCTTGTTTTAAAGTCGTTTGCGCCGGATAGCGGTAGGCGACAGGGCCGTCTGCCAAACCACCGACAAACTGGCGTACCCAAGGCGAGTCGAGTTCGCGCATTTCTTCGGGCGAGCCGGAGAACATGATTTTGCCGTGTGCCAGGAAAATGACTTGATCGACAATTTCCAGCGATTTTTCGATGTCATGCGTTACCAT
>NZ_JBQCXA010001248.1:0-510 GCF_051956855.1 Neisseria sp. P0021.S007 | reverse complement strand
GATCATTGGTGACCGTCAAACAGGTAAAACAGCCGTAGCATTGGATGCTATTGTTAACCAAAAAGGTACAGGCGTTATTTGTATTTATGTCGCAATCGGTCAAAAAGCATCTTCTATTGCTAACGTAGTACGCAAATTGGAAGAGCATGGTGCAATGGAACACACGATTGTGGTTGCTGCGACTGCTTCTGAGGCTGCCGCTCTGCAATATATCGCACCTTATGCAGGTTGTACTATGGGCGAGTTCTTCCGCGACCGCGGTGAAGACGCATTGATCGTATATGATGACTTGTCCAAACAAGCTGTTGCTTACCGTCAAATTTCCCTGTTGCTGCGCCGCCCACCCGGACGCGAAGCATATCCTGGCGACGTTTTCTATCTGCACTCCCGCTTGTTGGAACGTGCGGCTCGTGTAAATGAACACGAAGTTGAAAAACTGACTAATGGCGAAGTGATAGGTAAAACAGGCTCTTTGACTGCATTGCCGATTATTGAAACCCAAGCCGGTGA
>NZ_JBQCXA010001247.1:0-510 GCF_051956855.1 Neisseria sp. P0021.S007 | reverse complement strand
CTATAACCTACGGCGAACAGCAAAACTGACAAACCACCCGAGTTCAAGCAAGCCAAGCCCAAGCGAGTCAAATTCAAGCAGGCGGTAAAACCACATTAATCGCCACAGGCGCAGCAGAACAATCCAATATCCACATTACCGGCTCAGATGTTGCCGGCAAAGCAGGAACCGGCCTGATTGCCGATAACGACATCACACTCCAATCCGCCGAACAAAGCAGCAGCGAACGCAGCAACAACAAAAGCAGCGGCTGGAACGCAGGTGCTGCCGTATCATTCGGACAAGGAGGCTGGTCTAGGCTTTACCGCAGGCGGCAATGTCGGCAAAGGCTACGGCAATGGCGATAGCGTAACCCACCGCCATAGCCACATAGGAGAAAAAGGCAGCCAAACCCTTATCCAAAGTGGTGGCGATACCATCATCAAAGGCGCACAAGTATGCGGCACAGGCGTACAAGTTAATGCCAAAAACCTAAGTATTCAAAGCGTACAAGATAGCGAAACCTATCAG
>NZ_JBQCXA010001246.1:0-510 GCF_051956855.1 Neisseria sp. P0021.S007 | reverse complement strand
ATATCATTAAATGGAACATGGGTAATATCTGACGGCAGCGGCGCGTAGTCTTTGCTGTATTTGGGCTGGCCGCCGACGGAAACGGTAAACAGGGTGCGGCCGTGGAAGCTGTTGAGGCAGGAGATGATTTCGGTTTTGTGTTCGCCAAAATAATCGCGTCCGTATTTGCGCGCCAATTTCAACGCGGCTTCATTGGCCTCTGCGCCGGAGTTGCAGAAAAACACTTTGTCGGTAAAGGTGTTTTCGACCAGTTTTTTGGCCAATTCTTGTGCCGGTTGGGTGGTATAGATATTAGAAATGTGCCAGAGTTTTTGCGATTGTTCGGCCAAGGCCGCGACCAAATCGGGATGGCAATGCCCCAGCGCGTTCACAGCAATGCCGCCTGACAGGTCAATGTATTCTCGTCCTTCGGTATCCCAAACCCGGCTGCCGAGCGCGCGTTCCGGAATCATGGGGGCGAATGAGAAATTGGGCGTCAGGTAGTTTTGCATGTTCTTTTCCTTTTGATAT
>NZ_JBQCXA010001245.1:0-511 GCF_051956855.1 Neisseria sp. P0021.S007 | reverse complement strand
AAGAATTATTCTCTCCACTTAACTTAAGAGTATTGCTTGCACAAGCATCTGATTTCTCAGTGTATGCAGAAGCGAGCCCAAAAGTATTTTTAAGTATTATAGAAAACGATTTGAAAACTGATAAGCAATTCTTAGAGCTAATGCAACCTGTTTCTACTGATATTTTCTCTTCACCTAAGTATACTGATTTGTTGTGGGCATTAGAGAAATTAGCTTGGGATAAATTAACAGTTGCTAGAGTGGTAAAAATTTTGGCTCAATTAAGTCAAGAGGAAATCACTGATAATTATAGCAACAAACCTTTTAATTCATTATCTGGAGTTTTTAGAGCTTGGTTACCTGCTACAAATATCAATACGCAAGAACGTATTCAATTATTAAAAGAGTTAGTTAGAAAATTTCCAGATATCGGTTGGCGAATTTGTATTAGCCAATTTCCAAGTACATCTGCTCAAACAGCATTTCCAGCTAGTAAATGTATTTGGAGGAATAATTGTGCTCAAAATACAGT
>NZ_JBQCXA010001244.1:0-511 GCF_051956855.1 Neisseria sp. P0021.S007 | reverse complement strand
TTAAAGTGATGGCGCGTTTGGATATTTCTGAAAAACGTGTACCACAAGATGGTCGCATTCAGATTGCTTTCCATAAACATGGTCGCCCCATTGATTTCCGCGTGAGTACGCTACCTACCCTTTTTGGTGAAAAAGTAGTAATGCGTATTCTGAATTCTGATGCGGCAACTTTAAATATTGACCAGCTGGGGTTCGAACCTTTCCAAAAAGAAATGCTGCTTGAGGCCATTCATCGGCCTTATGGCATGGTATTGGTAACAGGTCCGACAGGTTCAGGTAAAACTGTATCGCTGTATACCTGTCTGAATATTTTAAATACAGAAGACGTCAACATTTCCACTGCAGAAGACCCTGCAGAGATTAATTTACCAGGCATCAACCAAGTCAACGTCAATGATAAACAAGGTTTGACTTTTGCTGCAGCATTAAAATCTTTCTTGCGTCAAGACCCTGACATCATCATGGTAGGTGAGATTCGTGATTTGGAAACTGCGGATATTGCCATTAACGC
>NZ_JBQCXA010001243.1:0-511 GCF_051956855.1 Neisseria sp. P0021.S007 | reverse complement strand
CGACTTTGAGATTCGGTACTTGCGCCAAAACGGGTTTCATCACGCGCTCGATAAAGGCGGCTTCGCGGTCGAAAATATCGATTTCGGGATCGGTTACTTCGCCGTGAACGAGGAACAGGATGCCCTGTTTTGCCATTTCTTCCAAAACGGGAATGAGTTTGAACAGGTCGGTTACGCCGGAATCGGAATTGGTGGTCGCGCCGGCAGGGTAGAGTTTGAAGGCAACGATGCCGGCGGCTTTGGCTTCGCGCACAAGTGCAGGCGTGGCTTGGTCGGTCAGGTAAAGCGTCATCAACGGCTCAAACGCGCTGCCTTCGGGCAATGCCGCCATGATGCGCGCTTTGTAGGCAAGCGCGTCGGCAACGCTGACGACGGGCGGTTTGAGATTGGGCATGATGACGGCACGCCCCATCTGGCGGGCGGTATAGGGGGCAACGGCTTTGAGCGCGTCGCCGTCGCGCAGGTGCAGGTGCATATCGTCGGGGCGGATGATGGTCAGGGTTTGCATGAG
>NZ_JBQCXA010001242.1:0-511 GCF_051956855.1 Neisseria sp. P0021.S007 | reverse complement strand
CTGTTGTTGTATCCGTTTTGGGCGCACTTGGTTACAGTTCACGTGATACTGAGGTGATTCGTACAGGGGTAAGCGTTGCTGCAACATTGGCACAAGGCGACAATATCGGTTTAGAAAAGGTCAATGAATGGCTGGGTGAAAATGTCGTCAAAGCCACATCTGACACTAAAGCCGAAGCTAAACCCAAACCGGAACAAAAACAAAAGTCATCGCGACAATCCTACACATACAACGGAAAAATCATCAAAATCCATGATGGCGATACCATGCACATTATCGATAGCGACGGCAGGAAACACAAAATCCGCATGGCATATGTCGATGCGCCGGAAATCAACCAGGCTTATGGTACGCAATCACGAGACAATCTGATTGATGCAGCATTGCATAAAAAAGCCAAAGTCCGCGTGTTTGAAGCCGACCGCTACCAGCGCGAAGTTGCCCAAGTATCAGTCGGCACGATTGATTTGAATTTGATGCAAATACGGGATGGCGCCGCATGGCATTATGA
>NZ_JBQCXA010001241.1:0-511 GCF_051956855.1 Neisseria sp. P0021.S007 | reverse complement strand
GTCTTTAAACTGCTGCATGGACACCAGCCCGTCAGTGCTGCCGTGGTTGCCGCCCATGATTTTGCCCAACGCCTCGCGTACGCGCGCATCGCCGCCCGCTTTCCCTTGCGGCACGAACGAAGCTGCCTGTCGCACGGCGGCGCGATCGGGGTTTGCTGCCAAAACTTTGGCTTTTTGTCCCATCAGAAAATGGACGAGCGTGCTGTAATCCTGCCATTGCCATGCGTTGTTCCAGCCCATTTTTTCATTCAGGCGGCGCGGCGTGGTTTTACCGCCCGACTGCATCCATGCCTGCACTTCGCCAACCTGCCGCTGCTGCGAAGCGTCCAGCATTTCCAAAAGCACCGAGCCTGACTGCCTTGCATCGGCAGTCTGAGCCAACAGCCATGTTTCCGCGTTGTGGTGCGCCGCTTCGTCGTGTTTCTCGCCGATTAAGACGACATCCGCCTGCTTCAACTGCTGCACCAAAGCTTCGGGCGCAATTTCCCGCCCCGCCTGCGTATCGTAAATC
>NZ_JBQCXA010001240.1:0-511 GCF_051956855.1 Neisseria sp. P0021.S007 | reverse complement strand
CTACATACGACTACATAAATACTCACCCTATCGAACCAATCACTACAACGACAATCTATAACTGAATCACATCCCCCGAATGAGCGGGGCGAACCCAATTCCGAAGGAAACCCGATGACCGCATTTACCGAAGCATGGCAAGCCCTTGAACAACACCGGCTCGACACACAACACATCCACCTACGCGACCGCTTCGCCGCCGAACCCGACCGCTTCGGCAATATGCACGAAACCCTCGACGGCCTCCTCTTCGATTACAGCAAAAACCGCCTCGGCGAAGACACTTTGCAACTTTTGTGCCGCCTTGCCGAAGCCTCGCCCCTAGCCGGACAAATGCACGCCATGCAAAACGGCGAAAAAATCAACCTCAGCGAACACCGCGCCGTCCTCCATACCGCTCTGCGCCTGCCGCCCGACGCAGCACCCGTTTACGTTGACGGCGAAAACATCCTCCCCAAACTCCACCGCGAACTCGACCGCGCCCTCGCCTACGCCGAAGCACTCAACAACG
>NZ_JBQCXA010001239.1:0-511 GCF_051956855.1 Neisseria sp. P0021.S007 | reverse complement strand
GTCCCAACAGTTCGCCTTACGCGACATGCTTTGAACCATGGAATGTTCCGCCAGCAATTCCCTATACCCCGCCGTACGGTACAGCACGCCTTGGTCGGAATGAAGCATCGTTCCTTCGCCGGTCAGCCGGGGTGCGGCTTTTTCGAGCATTTCCTTCACCATTTCGCTGTCGGCTCTGCGGCTCATGGCGTAGGCGATGATTTCGCGGTTGAACAAGTCCAATATCGGCGAGAGGTACAGTTTGCCGTCTTTTCCTTTGAGTTCGGTCACGTCGGTCAGCCATTTTTCGTTGGGCTTTTGGGCTTTGAACCGGCGTTTGAGGAGGTGTTCCGATATTTCGCCCATGGCGGGATGGCGGTAGGCTTTTTTCGCCCGTATGAGGGCTTTCAGTCCTAGCTGCCTCATCAACCGCGCTGCTTTTTTGCGGTTCCAATCCAATGCTGCGGCAATGCGCCTTTGCCCGTAGTGTCCTTTATGCCGCCGGTAGGTTTCGACGAGGAGGGCTTTGTCG
>NZ_JBQCXA010001238.1:0-512 GCF_051956855.1 Neisseria sp. P0021.S007 | reverse complement strand
GAACTCGATGCCGTGTGATTTGGCGGCGGCGGCAAGCCCGTCGGCGAGGCGGCGGGTCAAAGCGGTCAGGTCTTCGTAGAAGCCTTCGCGTTGGATGATTTCGAGCGTTTTCAAGCCGGCGGCGACGGCAATCGGGTTGCCCGACAAGGTGCCTGCCTGATACACGCCGCCCAGCGGGGAAATACATTCCATGATGTCTTTGCGTCCGCCGAATGCGGCAAGCGGCATACCGCCGCCGATGACTTTGCCCATCGTAGTCAGGTCGGGCGTGATGCCGTGCAGCGACTGCGCGCCGCCGAGCGCGACGCGAAAGCCGGTCATCACTTCGTCGTAAATCAACACCGCGCCGTGTTTTTCGGTCAATTCGCGCAGGGCTTTGACGAAGGCTTCGGTCGGGCGGACAAGGTTCATATTGCCGACGAAGGGTTCGAGGATGACGCAGGCGATTTCGTCGCCGTTGCGGGCGAACGCTTCTTCGAGTTGGGCGATGTTGTTGTATTCGAGGACTAAGG
>NZ_JBQCXA010001237.1:0-512 GCF_051956855.1 Neisseria sp. P0021.S007 | reverse complement strand
ACCACGATGGATTTGAGGGTTTGTTCAACCGGAATATTCAGGAATTCAACCAAAGACTCAATGGTTTTGACGTTTGGTGTATGTACTTTGGTCAACTCGGCCTGAGCAGCAGCGCGTTCGCCTTTAAGCGGCAAAGTCGGTGCCAATTCGATATTGGCGGCGTAATCGGAAGTGTCGCTATATGCAATAACATCTTCTCCGCTTTCAGCCAATACTTGGAATTCGTGAGAGCCGGTACCGCCGATGCTGCCAGTATCTGCGGCAACAGGACGGAATTCCAAACCCAAACGGGTGAAGATACGGCAATAAGCGTCGTACATATCTTGATAGGTCGTCTGAAGCGAGGCATAGTCGGCATGGAAGGAATAAGCGTCTTTCATGATGAACTCGCGCGCGCGCATCACGCCAAAGCGCGGACGTACTTCATCGCGGAATTTGGTTTGGATGTGGTAAAAGTTTTTTGGCAGTTGTTTGTAGCTGTTGACTTCTTTGCGCACGATGTCGGCAATGAC
>NZ_JBQCXA010001236.1:0-512 GCF_051956855.1 Neisseria sp. P0021.S007 | reverse complement strand
GCCGACGGCCATCCGGTTAGCGAAGCCGAATCACAAATCACCCTGCGCGTTGTCGACTTCCAAAAACGTCGCGATATCTACACCATCACCCGCGCCGCCGCAATCAACGAATACCTGCTGGCCATGACCGTCAAAGTCCAAGCCTTCCGCAACGGCGAGCCGGTTGGCGAACCGATGGAAGTCAAGGTTCACCGCACCATGGACTACGCCGACAGCGAAGTTTTGGGCAAACAGGAAGAGGAAGAAACCATTTGGTCTGAAATGCGCATCGACGCCGCAGATCAAATCGTCCGCCGCCTGACTTTCCTGAAGGCGCGATAATGGCTGCCGCACCCATTGAGAGCCTGCGCCCCGATACGCCGCTCAAACCGTTGTACATTATTCACGGCGAAGAGGATTTGTTGCGCATCGAGGCTTTGGATACGCTGCGCGCAGCTGCAAAAAAACAAGGTTATCTCAACCGCGAAGTCTATACTGCCGAAAACAATTTTGACTGGAACGAGCTGTTGCAA
>NZ_JBQCXA010001235.1:0-513 GCF_051956855.1 Neisseria sp. P0021.S007 | reverse complement strand
TCCGATAAAGAGGTGGCGCAGGTCGTAGCCGGTGGTATTTTTGTGCAATGGTTGGAGATGGGAAACAAGTTCGCCATTGGGTAGGACGACTTCCAAGCCCAATACCAAGTCGCGCATACTGCCGTAGCGTAAAACGTTTAATCCGCCGGCGTTGCAGGCAATATTGCCGCCGATTTCGCACGCACCTTCACTGGCAAGACTGAGAGGAAACAGCCTGCCTGCTTCGGCTGTCGCTTTTTGGACGTTTTGCAGGATTACGCCCGCCTCGACGGTGATGCTGTTATCGGCAAGGTTGATTTCGCGGATGCGGTTGATTTTGGAAAGGTTGAGCAGTACGCCGCCGGAAGCTACCGCTGCGCCGCACAAACCGGTATTGCCGCCCTGCGGGGTAACGGGGATACGGTGTTCAAAACAAAACCGCATGATTTCTTGTACATTTTCTATGGAATGCGGTTGCAAGATGATGTCCGGTTCGGAAACAAAGCGACGGCGCTGGTCGTTCAATAGGGCCGG
>NZ_JBQCXA010001234.1:0-513 GCF_051956855.1 Neisseria sp. P0021.S007 | reverse complement strand
GCCCAAGCGTTGTAGTCCAAGACGTTTTTCTTGACTCGGGAAAACAATAAATAGGAAACCGTACCGCCCAAGACGGGAGACAAAACCCAAGACAAGGCGATTTCGCCCAATTTGCCCCACTGAATCAGCTCGCCCGCATTCATATTGTTCATGACCGCCATACACACCGCGCTACCGACAATACCGCCGATAATGGCATGTGTGGTGGAAACGGGCAGACCTTTGCGTGAAGCAAACAAGAGCCACAATGCCGCCGCGAGCAGCGCGGACATCATGATAAAGACAAACTGCATGGGCTGAAGGTCGATGCCGTTCAAGTCCACGATGCCTTTGCGTATGGTATCGGTCACTTCGCCGCCCGCAATCACTGCGCCGCTGACCTCAAACACCGCCGCAATCAACAAAGCTTGGGGAATCGTCAGCGTACCGGAGCCGACGCTGGTACCGAAGGAATTGGCGATATCGTTACCGCCCACGTTAAACGCCATGAAAACGCCGAACATGGTCGCGATA
>NZ_JBQCXA010001233.1:0-513 GCF_051956855.1 Neisseria sp. P0021.S007 | reverse complement strand
ACAACTATGTTGAGCAAGTCATTGAAATGGCAATTTCAAAATAATCAGATGCCGCCGGCGCCCAAGCCTACCAACTGGCCGATGGCGTCGGCAAAGTGGCCGATGCCGTCAAAAACCAAACCGGACAGCAAGGCGCCGTCCTCTTGTCCGTTGAAGCCGGCTTCGGCTTTAAAACCGCCGGCAAGGAACAAAACCAAAACTACCGCCAAAGCCGCGAAAGCAGCCTGAAAGCTGGCGGCGACATCAATATCCGCAGCCGCGAGGGCAACATTACCGTCCAAGGCAGCAACATTATTTATACCACCTACTCCAAAAAAGGTTTAAAACAAGCCTATTCCGAGTACCTGACATTATTCGAATCAAAATGAGACTCTGGCACCAAACCCTCATTCCCCTGCTCCCCCGCGCCCAACTTTTAGGGCAACACCGCGAATGCGCCGCCCTACGCGGAGCAGGCTGGGGCCGACCACACTCGACGGTGAATTATGTCTTCACCCATTCGCCTTACAAGCT
>NZ_JBQCXA010001232.1:0-513 GCF_051956855.1 Neisseria sp. P0021.S007 | reverse complement strand
CGGCCTATGGTCATCAGCTACAAACTTTCGCCGCTGACTTATGCGTATGTGAAAAACAAAATCAAAGTGCCGCATGTCGGTTTGCCTAATATTCTATTGGGTAAAGCCGCCGTTCCCGAGCTGCTGCAACACGATGCCGTCCCTGAAAAACTGGCGCAGGCCGTTGCAGACTGGTATGACCGCCCTGAGGCCGTGGCCGCGTTGGAACAGGATTTCCACGCCTTGCATCTGCTGTTGAAAAAAGATACGGCGGCATTGGCGGCGGCCGCAGTATTGGAAGAAGCCGGATTTTCAGACGGCCTGAAAGACAAGTAAGGAAAATACATGAATTTATTGGGAGCCTTGGCCAAGGTTGGCAGCCTGACGATGGTGTCGCGCATTTTGGGCTTTGTGCGCGATACGATTATCGCCCGTGCGTTTGGTGCAGGCATGGCGACGGATGCGTTTTTTGTCGCGTTCAAACTGCCCAACCTGTTGCGGCGCGTGTTCGCAGAGGGCGCGTTTGCCCAAGCC
>NZ_JBQCXA010001231.1:0-513 GCF_051956855.1 Neisseria sp. P0021.S007 | reverse complement strand
GTTTTAATCGTCACCAAATCATACGAAAGCGGCAGTTGGGGCAGCGCAGCTTGCAGGTTTTCGCCGACCTTGCCCTTGATTTCCGCAGCGTGTTCCACCACACCGGCCAGCGAACCGTAGGCTTCCAGCCACTTCACCGCCGTTTTCGGGCCGCACTTTTCCACGCCCGGCACGTTGTCCACCTTGTCGCCCATCAGCGCGAGATAATCGCGGATTTGGTCGGGGCGCACGCCGAATTTCTCCTTCACGCCTTCAATGTCCAGCGTTTCGCCGCTCATCGTGTTCACCAGCGTCACGCGCTCGTTCACCAGCTGCGCCATGTCCTTATCGCCGGTGGACACCACCACATTCCAACCCGCTTCGCCTGCCATCGCCGCCAGCGTGCCGATAACGTCGTCCGCTTCGACTTGCGGAATGACCAACACCGGCCAGCCCATCAGCCGCACCAAATCCGGCAAGGCTTCCGCTTGCGGGCGCAAATCGTCCGGCATCGGCGGGCGCGTCGCCTTATAG
>NZ_JBQCXA010001230.1:0-513 GCF_051956855.1 Neisseria sp. P0021.S007 | reverse complement strand
AGTAAAGACCATCTCACCTGGGATACTATTAAATGGGTGAGTGATAGGAATTTCCCTGAAGACTTGACTAAGCAAGAGTTGATCGAGGCGGTATTAACTAAGCCTAAAGATTCCGGACCTAGAGGTACGGTAAAAATGAAACTGAGGGGTGAAGATTACTTTCTTCATCTTACTGAAAAAAAGAGGACAGACAGAGGAGATGGTACCGTCCCTACTGCTTCGGGAGGAGCACCGATTACCCAAGGCTTTTTTGATAGAAAAGATGTATTGGTAACCGGAAATAAAAATGTAGGCGGCTACGAGCATGGTTCTTCATATAATTTTGATGAAGTCCGCCATGATGCCTTGTTTGCTGTTTTAGAATCTGTCGCTTTACGCGGACAGGAAGATTAATCTCTTCAAGGAGCTTATGATGAAACCGATCGCTAGTGTATTGCTGACAGTTTCCATGCTTGCTGCATGTACCCCTACCGTTTCAACACTTACAGAAAGGAATCCTTCCATGACCACCGC
>NZ_JBQCXA010001229.1:0-513 GCF_051956855.1 Neisseria sp. P0021.S007 | reverse complement strand
AGCCAAGCCAATCCGCTTCCACCCGAACTCTCCGTCCAACTCTCCACCCTATCCCCCACCCAACTTGCATGGCTCTCCGGCTATTGCTGGGCGCAAAGCCAAGGCATATCCGGTATAGCAACCCAACCATCTGCCCTGCAAACAGCCGTCCAGACAGTCAGCCGCCGCGTATTAGTCCTCTCCGCCTCACAAACCGGTAATGCCCGCAGCGTTGCCGAATCCTTACACGCCAAACTTCAAGCCGCCGGCGTAGAAGCCCGCCTCAGCAGCGCAGGCGATTTCAAAAGCAAAACCCTGCCCGACGAAGACATCATCCTTTTGGTTACCTCCACCCAAGGCGAAGGCGAACCGCCCGAAGAAGCCCTGCCCCTGTACAAATTCATCTACGGCAAAAAGAAACCCGATTTCAGCAAACTGACCTTTGCCGTATTGGGCCTTGGCGACTCCTCCTATCCCAACTTCTGCCAAGCAGGCAAAGACTTTGATGCCAAATTTGCCGAACTGGGCGCAGGC
>NZ_JBQCXA010001228.1:0-513 GCF_051956855.1 Neisseria sp. P0021.S007 | reverse complement strand
GTACACCGCAGCCGGCACGCACCGTTTCGCGGGCGGTTTCGATGTCTGCCAACGGATCAGAGTTTTTATCGCTCCATTTTTGGGTGGCGGCCAAGTCTTTGCTGAAACCGGACTGATAAGCCGATTTGTTTTGCAGGAGGGCGGCAGTTTCGATTTCCTGACGCAGCTGTACGCCCTTGACCGCACGGCGTGTTGCCTTGGCGCGCTCGTCGTATATGGATTCTGCTTGTTCGCGGTAATCCACACCGGCGGCCAAATCATGCTCTTCCAACACGACCGGCATAAAGCTTGGCGAGTCCAGCGTAATCACATTCGATGCCGCACCGACCGCACGTTCGGTCTGATACTCGACAAACGAACCCTTGCCGAACACCGGCACACGCACGCCTTCTTTTTCAGTAAACACCACCGGGAAGATTTTCTCGGCAATAAAATCCGCCTGCTTGTAGCCCAGTGCGAGATTGGTCAAAACCGGATCAAGCTGGCCGCGCAGGCCGCGCAAATGAGATGCAC
>NZ_JBQCXA010001227.1:0-513 GCF_051956855.1 Neisseria sp. P0021.S007 | reverse complement strand
GCTATGCGTGGTGCAAAGGCCGCGTGGTTACGCCGTATCCGAACGACATCAAAGCGTTGGTGCGCCCCTTTGTGTTCCGCAAATATCTGGATTACAGCGCATATGAAGCAATGCGCAACCTGCACCGCCAAATCCGCAGCGAAGTCAGCAAAAAAGGCATGGCGGACAACATCAAACTCGGCGCGGGCGGCATCCGCGAAGTCGAATTTATCGCCCAGATTTTCCAGATGATACGCGGCGGGCAAATGCGCGCGCTGCAACTGAAAGGCACGCAGGAAACGCTGAAGAAACTTGCCGAGCTGGGCATCATGCCGTCTGAAAACGTCGAAACCCTGCTTGCCGCCTACCGCTTCCTGCGCGACGTCGAACACCGCCTGCAATACTGGGACGACCAGCAAACCCAAACCCTGCCTGCCTCACCCGAACAGCAGCAACTGCTCGCCGAACGCATGGGTTTCGACAGCTCAGCCGCTTTTTCAGACGACCTCAACATTCACCGCACCAAGGTCAATC
>NZ_JBQCXA010001226.1:0-513 GCF_051956855.1 Neisseria sp. P0021.S007 | reverse complement strand
CGCCAAAGTTTTAATCTGGTCGTTTTTAGACAGCTTGTCTGCTTTTGACAGCAGGATATGCACAGGACGGCCGGTGATGTGGAAAAAGTCCAGCATTTGGATGTCTAAAGCTTTGAGCGGATGGCGCGAGTCCATAATCAAAATCAGGCCGATCAGTTGGCGGCGTTGTTGCAGGTAGTCGCCCAAGAGTTTGACCCAGTGCGCACGGATGGCCTCCGGTACTTGCGCGTAGCCGTAGCCGGGCAAGTCGACCATGAAATTGCCGTTTTCCAGTTCAAAGAAATTGATGTGTTGGGTGCGGCCCGGTGTTTTGGAAACGTAGGCAAGGCGCACATGATTGGTTAAAGTATTGATGGCGCTGGATTTGCCGGCATTGCTTCGGCCGACAAAGGCAATCTCGGCTGGCGTGTCGGGCAGGTCTTTCAGATGGTTGACCGTTGTAAAGAATTTGGCGTTTTGAAAAAGGTTCATCAGGATTTCCTTACATGGAAACAAAACTGCAACATCATAATT
>NZ_JBQCXA010001225.1:0-513 GCF_051956855.1 Neisseria sp. P0021.S007 | reverse complement strand
GCCGCTGCGGGGGCAGTTTTTTCGTGTTGAACCGCCGCCATCGCCGCCATACGGGCATGATGTGCCGATGCGGAAATCGTGCGGACGGCTTCGGCAACTTGGGCGGCGGCAGGTTTTTGCGGCTGCGTAACGGAGGCATCACCTGCGGGCGGGATGACTTTGGCGTTACGGTTCAGCCACATCGGGCCTAAGCCTAATGCCTGATGCAAGTGGAGATAGCGGCTGCTTAACATGGTTTTTCCATTAAAACGGCGTCTTCATGCCCGCCTTCGGGCAGGGAATAGTAATGTTTGCGAATGCCGGCCTCGGTAAAGCCGTATTTGAGATACAGCGATTGGGCGGCGGCATTGTCTGCGCGGACTTCCAGCAGCAGGCGCGTGATGCCGGCGGTTTGGGCGTGGCGGAACCAATGCTCCAATAGTGCGGCGGCAATGCCTTGGCGGCGGTATTCGGGTGCGGTGGCAATCAAATGCAGCTCAGATTCGTCCAATATATCCTGCCAAACGATAAAGC
>NZ_JBQCXA010001224.1:0-513 GCF_051956855.1 Neisseria sp. P0021.S007 | reverse complement strand
ACGCTAACTTGGTGGGTGGCAGCATCTACGAACCACACGAAGAAAACCCAATGTTGGGCTTCCGTGGTGCAGCGCGTTATGTAGCCGATAACTTCAAAGACTGCTTCGCACTCGAGTGTAAAGCCTTGAAACGCGTTCGCGATGAAATGGGCTTGACCAACGTCGAAATCATGATTCCATTCGTTCGTACTTTGGGTGAAGCGGAAGCTGTTGTTAAAGCCCTGAAAGAAAACGGTTTGGAACGCGGCAAAAACGGCCTGCGCCTGATCATGATGTGCGAGTTGCCAAGCAACGCTGTATTGGCAGAACAATTCCTGCAATACTTCGACGGCTTCTCCATCGGCTCTAACGACATGACCCAGCTGACCCTCGGCCTCGACCGTGACAGCGGTTTGGTATCCGACTCCTTCGACGAGCGCAACCCTGCCGTTAAAGTGATGTTGCACTTGGCAATCTCTGCTTGCCGCAAACAAAACAAATACGTCGGTATTTGCGGTCAAGGTCCATCAGACC
>NZ_JBQCXA010001223.1:0-514 GCF_051956855.1 Neisseria sp. P0021.S007 | reverse complement strand
CTGGCACCCTATCTCGCCTCCAGCTCCACCTCCGCCCAGTTCGCTGTCGTTTTCCCCACCGCCTTCGCCTCCGCCCAGTGCGAAATCGCGCAGGACTTCACGCAGGGCCTCGGTGACCACCCGCTGGGGTGCGGTGTCGACGGTGGGATATACCTTTAAGTCTTGAGTGTAGGTATCTTCGTCGTATTGCTCAAACAGCTCTTGATGCACCATTTCGGCAATGTACAGGGCGCTTTGGTCGATGTTTTGTACAAAATGCTCGTAATGCAACTCTTCTTTCAAAACCTGATCGCGTTACGGCAGGGTAAGCATACCTTCTTCCAGCATATTGTTCAGAGTATAAGCCTGACGCGGTTTGGCGCGTTCAGGATGTATAATCGGATTGTAGGCGGAAGGGGCTTTGGGCAAGCCTGCCAACATGGCGACTTCGGCCAATGTTAATTCGTTAACATTTTTGTTGAAATAAATTTGGGCTGCAGATGCAAGACTAGAAGCGCGTTGACCCAAATAGAGT
>NZ_JBQCXA010001222.1:0-514 GCF_051956855.1 Neisseria sp. P0021.S007 | reverse complement strand
GATGATGGCTCACGCCCATATTGAACCCAAATCTGCCAAGCCCGTTTTGCCCCACCCAATATCCTATCAAACCATTCCTCAATTTGCTTCAAAGAGTGGCTAGACGGTTTTTTTATGAAACAAATGTTCAAAACAACCAATTCACGGCTATTAAAAAATTCTACAAATCGGACTGCCGCCCCGCCATCAGACAGCGTTTGCAACAATAATTTCACCACAGGCAGGACATCTGAAATATGCTGCGGCAACACATGACATACCTCAATATCGACTACTTCATTGGTTTTTTTCGCCTGAAAACCCATTTTCAAACGACCTTTCTTATCGACTTAGACGCTCAACCGCGCCCTATCCCGATAATGCCAGGCCGAACCATAAATGGGCGGCAAAATCTGCTCAGGCATGACTCTGCCGATACGCTCAAGCTGCTCCTCCAAAATACGTTGCTTCAATGCAACTTGTGCTGCCAAAGACGCATGTTGCAACGAGCAGCCGCCGCATGTCTCATAATAAC
>NZ_JBQCXA010001221.1:0-514 GCF_051956855.1 Neisseria sp. P0021.S007 | reverse complement strand
CCGGTTCTGCATACCGTCCGTATGCACACCGGTATCGACTATGCCGCGCCGACCGGTACGCCGATTAAGGCCGCTGCCGACGGCGAAGTGATTTTCAAAGGTTGGAAAGGCGGTTACGGCAATACCGTGATGATTCGCCATGCCAACGGTGTGGAGACCCTGTACGGCCACATGAGCGCATTCAGCCCTGCCGACGGCAGAGTCCGCGCCGGCGAAGTGATTGGTTTTGTGGGTACAAGCGGCCGTTCGACCGGTCCGCACCTGCACTACGAAGCACGTGTCAACGGCCAGCCGGTCAACCCGACTACCGTCGCCTTGCCGACGCCGAAATTGACCCCGACCAATATGGCCGCGTTCCGCAAACAGCAAAAAGATGCCAGCACGATGTTGTCTACCATCCGCTCTTTGCCGGTTTCCGTAGCGCAGCTGGATTAAATAAGGTAAAGGCCGTCTGAATAAGATTTCTTTCAGACGGCCTTTCCTATTAAAATCGATATCCTCATCAAGCCTACGT
>NZ_JBQCXA010001220.1:0-514 GCF_051956855.1 Neisseria sp. P0021.S007 | reverse complement strand
AACAAGAATTGTCCATGGTGGAAGCGGGCGAGTTCAACAGCCTAGGCAAGCGCAACGGCAGGGTTTACTTCGTCGAAACCTTCGACACCGAATCGGGCATCATGAAAAACCTGTTCCTGCGCGAACAGGATAAAAACGGCAACGACAACATTATCTTCGCCAAAGAAGGCAATTTCTCGCTGAACGACAACAAGCGCACGCTCGACCTGCGCAACGGCTACCGTTACAGCGGCACGCCCGGCAAAGCCAACTACAACCGCGTTTCCTTCCAAAACCTCAGCCTGATTATCAGCACCACACCCAAACTCATCGACCCCGTTTCCCACCGCCGCACCATCCCGACATCGCAGCTCATCGGCAGCAGCAACCCGCAACATCAGGCGGAATTGATGTGGCGTATCTCGCTGACCGTCAGCGTCCTCCTGCTCTGCCTGCTTGCCGTGCCGCTTTCCTATTTCAACCCGCGCAGCGGCCACACCTACAACATCCTCGTCGCCATCGGGCTTTTCCTGAT
>NZ_JBQCXA010001219.1:0-514 GCF_051956855.1 Neisseria sp. P0021.S007 | reverse complement strand
GTTCTTTACCGCGCAGGAACGGTGGGACATTTTCGTCGATGGAGGCAGTGCAAATCACTTTGGTGTTGCCGCACTCAATAAGGCAGGAGCCGTCGGCATGGGGGAGGAAATTGGGGGTAATTTTGATGTCGCGCAGGCTGTCGGCGGCGCGGCCGGTGCGGGTGTAGTCGCTCATGATGATCCTTTGGGGCGGAATGAAAAATAGGTTGCCTTGAATTATAGAGGAATTTGGCATCAAAGGCCGTCTGAAAATCGTCGGTCGGGTGTGTTATAGTGTCCATACTTTCACTCGTATTTGGAAACGGAGTAAAACCATGGCTACAAGACGAAATATTCAAATCCACAGCATGACCGGCTTTGCCAATGCCGCAGGCGAATGCGGCGGCAAGCGGATTAATTTGGAAATCCGCGCAGTCAACCATCGTTATTTGGATGTCCAATTCCGTATGCCGGAAGAGTTGCGCTATTTGGAAGGCGCATTGCGCGAGCAGATTGCCGCGGCGGTGGCTCGCGG
>NZ_JBQCXA010001218.1:0-514 GCF_051956855.1 Neisseria sp. P0021.S007 | reverse complement strand
AACTTTTAGCGCGCACCAACCAAGGGCAAATCCGCCGCGAACACATCGAGCGCGAACTGGCGCAGTTGGCGGAAGAGCAGACCGTGTTGCAACATACTTCAGACGGCCTTGCAGACGACATCGTTACCTTGCAAGAGGCCGCCGCTGAACTCGAACACCAGCAGCAAACCACCGCACACAGCCGCCAAGAGCAGCAAGGCCGTCTGAAACAGGCGCAGCTTGCCCTGTTGGAAGCCAACCGACAATACGGGCTGGCGGAAGTCGCCGTTCACAAGCTCAACCAGCAAAAACAAAACTACCAACAGCAAATTGCCCAGCTTGAACAGCAAACATTCGACTGGCAGGAACGCCAGCAAGAGCTTGCCCTCGCCTATGAAACCGAGTTCCAAAACGACGAGCAGCACATCAAGCTTGAAGAATTAAGCGAAGCCGTACAGACCTTGGACGAAGAATATATTGTTGTACAGGAGAAACTCGCGCAGATTCAGGAGCAGGGCAGGGAGCAATACGCTAA
>NZ_JBQCXA010001217.1:0-514 GCF_051956855.1 Neisseria sp. P0021.S007 | reverse complement strand
GGATGAGGAACGGTTTCGGTTGGCGAACGTTGTGCTTCAACACGCAGACGTTGCATTTGTTCGGTAATCGGAATGCGTACCGGACAAACTTCAACGCAGGCGCCACACATGGTACACGCAGTCGGCAGATCGCGTGTCGCATCCAAGCCTAACAAATGCGGAGAGATAATCTCGCCAATTGGGCCGGGATAAGTCGTACCGTAAGCCGCGCCACCGATACGGGTATAAACCGGACAGTGGTTCATACACGCACCGCAACGGATACATTGCAAGGTGCGGCGCATTTGATCTTCTGCATAAGCTTGGCTACGGCCGTTATCAAGCAGTACCAAGTGCATTTCTTGAGGACCGTCAAGCTCTTCGCTACGGCGAGGGCCGGTAATCATATTGAAATAAGTAGTAATGTTCTGACCAATGGCGGAGCGTGGCAACAGGCTGTACAAAGGTGGAACATCCGACAGCTTCGCAACCACTTTTTCAATACCGGTAATGGCGATGTGCACAGGCGGTACAG
>NZ_JBQCXA010001216.1:0-514 GCF_051956855.1 Neisseria sp. P0021.S007 | reverse complement strand
CGGTTTAATGCTTATTGTATTATATGGAAAGCTTGTAAAAAGTTGAATTTAAAAAGAAACTTTAAAAATAAGGGGATAACTGTTTGAACAATAAAATGAAAATTATTACGCTAAATGACAAATGAGCGTAAATTTCTATCTGAGTAGAGGTGTGGTGTCAATATGTTTTTCCTGTTTTTGTGACAAAATCTGATTTATACCAATATTTATTATAGTGTAGGTCGAAGGTATTAGTTTCTATGTTAGAATTTTTAAGCTGTTTATATAAAACAGTAATTTAAACTAAAACTAAGGAAAGACAGAACATGAACAAATTACTGATTGCCGTAATGATGATGGCTGGTCTGACAGCTTGTTCCCAAGAGGCTAAACAGGAGACTCAAGAGGCTGCTCAAGCCGTTGCATCTGAAGTTAAAAACGAAGTTGCTTCTGCCGCCGATGCTACTGCATCTGCCGCTCAAGAAGCTGCCGATAAAGTAGAAGCCGCTGCCAGCAAAGCAGAGGAAGCCGCTAA
>NZ_JBQCXA010001215.1:0-514 GCF_051956855.1 Neisseria sp. P0021.S007 | reverse complement strand
TTGTTTAAGGGAAATAATTCGTCGGTATTGTACCGAATTCGGATAGAGTTTTCCATCTAATCCTGCATTTTAGCACAGATTATTCAGTAAAAACCTGTTGTTGTGCATATTAGCATAGCCTGATTTTAACCTACAAGCGGGAATTTGTTTTGTTACGTATTAACATTAACATTATTAAAAAAAGGGGCTGTACTAGATTAGCAGATATGTTACCCTCGAAATATGAAGATAACACACTGCAAATTAAAGAAAAAAAGTACAGAAAGAACTGCTTCGTTTTTTTGTACTCGAAGTTACCGCCCGTTCCGCTGCCGATATTTTGGGCATTCAGCCCAACTCCGCTATTCTGTTCTACTGCAAAATTCGTATGGTTATCCGCCATTATCTGGCCTTGGTTGCCGATGAGGTTTTTGAGGGCCCTGTCGAGTTGGACGAAAGCTATTTCGGCGGACGGCGTAAAGGCAGACGTGGTCGCGGTGCGGCAGGAAAAGTGGTTGTCTTCGGCATTCTGAAA
>NZ_JBQCXA010001214.1:0-515 GCF_051956855.1 Neisseria sp. P0021.S007 | reverse complement strand
GTTGGTGATGATGCCCCATTTGATGCCGCGTCTGTCGAGTTCGGCGATGAGTTCGTTCACGCCGTCAAAGAGGGCGGTGTCTTGGGCGTAGCGGCTGTCGTATTCGTCAAGATATTCGGTGCGCCATTGGGCGTAGTCGGGGTGGTCGGGGGTGATGGCTACGCCGAGTTTGAGCAGTCCTGCCGCGCCGTGGCTGGCTTGGGTGCGGATTTCGTCCATGCTTTTTTCGGGCAGTCCGTGGCGGTTGAGCAGGGTGTTGAGTGCGCCGCCGAGGTCTAGGGCAGTGTCGGCGAGTGTGCCGTCGAGGTCGAACAATACGGCTTGTATCATGTGTTTTCCTTTGGTTTTTCGATGGGGTCGTCTGAAAAGGGTTTCAGACGACCTTTAGGTTTAGTGGTGGTGATGGTGTGCGCCGTCGGTCTCGTTTGAACACAAGACGCTGTCGGGATGCGGGTGGTGTTCGCTTTCGATTTGGATGGTGCAGTGTCCGATGTTTTTGTGGGACAGCTTGTGTT
>NZ_JBQCXA010001213.1:0-515 GCF_051956855.1 Neisseria sp. P0021.S007 | reverse complement strand
ACTTTACACATCACGCCGTTTTCAAAATGGAAATTCTGGCACCCGAAAAAAACATTTACCGGCAGATGGTGACGAGCCCGCACTACCTCGCCGCCCTGTTTATAGAAACACCAATAACGTTTACAATACGCGACCATTCCACTACTCGCACCAACCGCCCATGAAAATCCGACTCGGTCAGCACAATGCACCTGATTTTCCGCAAGGAGCGACCGTCACCATCGGTAATTTCGACGGCGTACACCTCGGTCACAAACACATTCTGCAAAAACTCAAAAACGAAGCCGATTCGCGCAACCTTCCCGTTATCGTCGTCATTTTCGAGCCTCAACCCAAAGAATTTTTCTCCCGAAAAGCAGGCTTTACGCCCCCATGCCGCATTGCTCCCTTGCGCACCAAACTCGAGCTTCTGCGCGATACCGGCTGCATCGACGCCGTATGGGTGTTACGCTTCAGTCAAGACTTCGCCAACATGAGCGCACAGGATTTCATCGACAAACTGCTGCGCCAAACAC
>NZ_JBQCXA010001212.1:0-515 GCF_051956855.1 Neisseria sp. P0021.S007 | reverse complement strand
AACTGGAGCAAGTGATGCGCGACTTTTTGCAGCAAAGATTCAACGTGTTGCTCTGCTCCACCATCATCGAAACCGGCATCGACATTCCCAACGCCAACACCATCATCATCAACCGCGCCGACAAATTCGGGCTGGCTCAGCTTCATCAGTTGCGTGGGCGCGTCGGCCGCAGCCACCACCAAGCCTACGCCTACCTGCTCACGCCCGAATACATCACCAAAGACGCAGAAAAACGCCTCGACGCCATCGCGGCGGCAGATGAACTCGGCGCAGGTTTCACCCTCGCCATGCAGGATTTGGAAATCCGAGGCGCAGGCGAAATCCTCGGCGAAGGACAGTCCGGCGAAATGATACAGGTCGGCTTCACGCTCTACACCGAAATGCTCAAACAAGCCGTGCGCGACCTCAAAAAAGGCCGCCAGCCCGATCTCGACGCACCGCTGGGCATCACCACTGAAATCAAACTGCACAGCCCGGCATTATTGCCTGAAGACTACTGCCCCGACATCCACGAG
>NZ_JBQCXA010001211.1:0-516 GCF_051956855.1 Neisseria sp. P0021.S007 | reverse complement strand
ATTATTCAGACCGCCGGCAGCAAACAGCGTCAGGCTATAGAAGTCGATGAAGAAGGACAAGTCAGCGGACAAACCACACCGAGCAAAGACAAAGATGCCCGTTGGACAAAGAAAAACGGTTTATACAAACTCGGTTACAAACAACATACCCGCACCGATGAGGAAGGCTATATCGAGAAACTGCACATCACCCCCGCCAATACCCATGAGTGCAACCACCTGTTGCCTTTGCTGGAAGGCATTGCCGAAGACACAACCGTCTATGCAGATAAGGGCTACGACAGTGCGGAAAACCGGCAACATCTGAAAGAACATCAGTTACTGGACGGTATTATGCGCAAAGCCCACCGCAACCGTCCGCTGACGGAAGTGCAAACCAAACGCAACCGATATTTGTCGAAGACCCGTTATGTGGTCGAACAGAGCTTTGGTACGCTGCACCGTAAATTCCGCTATGCCCGGGCAGCCTATTTCGGGCTGATTAAAGTGAGTGCGCAAAGCCATCTGAAGGCGATG
>NZ_JBQCXA010001210.1:0-516 GCF_051956855.1 Neisseria sp. P0021.S007 | reverse complement strand
GCTTCGGATAATAAGGCTGTACATAAATTCGATGTCCGTTCCGTCCGCTTTGGCGACGGCTACGAGCAACGGCAGCCTAAATCTTTGAAACCGAAGCTGCGAAGCTGGGAGATCAAGATAGTCGGACAAAAGGCTTTGATGGGAGAAATCAAAGCCTTTTTTGATGCCCGGCGCGGTGTTGAGCCGTTTAATTGGAGACCGCCCGACGGCGTGCCTGTATTGGTCAAGGTATCGGAATATCAGGAAACGGCGAAGGGTGGCAAAGCCTACGAATTGAGCTGTACGTTTGAGGAGGTGTTTTCATGAATCCGCGTATAAAGGCCATGTCGGGCGTGATGCTGCAAGCCTTGTCTGCCGCGCAGCAGGATGTTTTGGTCGATTTGTGGCAAGTGGACTTGCGGCCGCTGGGTGGTCGGGTTTTCTATTTCTGCAATCAGGTCAACGAGCGGGGTACGGCGGTTGTCTGGCAGGGACAGGCATATGAGCCTTATCCGATTAAGGCGGACGGCTTTGAAT
>NZ_JBQCXA010001209.1:0-516 GCF_051956855.1 Neisseria sp. P0021.S007 | reverse complement strand
GGCGCAGAAATAGGCAATGCCTTGGCATCGCATCCGCAAGTCGATATGGTCAGCCTGACCGGTTCTGTCGATGCAGGCCGCCAAGTAATGGAAGCCGCCGCCACCAACATTACCAAAGTCTCACTGGAACTGGGCGGCAAAGCCCCTGCCATCGTTTTGAAAGACGCGGATTTGGACTTGGCAGTGAAATCCATCTTGGCTTCACGCGTGGGCAATACCGGCCAAATCTGTAACTGCGCCGAACGCGTATATGTCCACAGCAGCCTGAAAGACGCATTTATCGAAAAAATGACCGCCGCAATGAAAGGCGTGCGCTACGGCAACCCGGCCGAAGCCGAGCCAGGCGCACTGGAAATGGGCCCGTTGATTGAAGAGCGCGCCGTCAAAGCCGTTTCCGAGAAAGTCGAACGCGCCGTCAAACAAGGGGCGACACTAGTCTGCGGCGGCAAACGTGCCGATGGCAAAGGCTACTTCTTTGAACCTACCCTGCTGACCGATACCGACAACAGCATGGAC
>NZ_JBQCXA010001208.1:0-516 GCF_051956855.1 Neisseria sp. P0021.S007 | reverse complement strand
GTGTTGTTCGGGTTTGAAATATATAGGGGCCGTCTGAAAAAAACAGTTTAGAAATAACCTTGTTTTTTACGCTCTTCCATTGCCGCTTCCGATACGCGGTCGTCCATGCGTGTGGCACTGCGTTCGGAAATGGTCGCGGCGGCGGTTTCCGCAATGATGTCTTCGGGTGTGGCGGCGGTACTGGCAACCGGGCAGGTGCAGGAAATATCGCCGACGGTACGGAAGCGGACATCGCGGATTTGGGCAACTTCGCCTTCGCGTTTTGGGGTCAACGGGGTAACGGGAACGAGCAGGCCGTTGCGTTCGACAACTTCGCGTTTGTGGGTGTAATAAATCGGTGGCAGGGCGAGTTTTTCGCGTGCGATGTATTGCCAGATGTCCAATTCCGTCCAGTTGGAAATCGGGAATACGCGCATGTTTTCGCCTTGGAACAGGCGCGTATTGTAGAGCGACCATAATTCAGGACGTTGGTTTTTAGGATCCCATTGGCCGAACTCGTCGCGGAAAGAGAAGATG
>NZ_JBQCXA010001207.1:0-516 GCF_051956855.1 Neisseria sp. P0021.S007 | reverse complement strand
TTCCGCAGCGGAAATCATTTCGGCTTCTGTCGCATCGGGACGGCCGTAGATAATGTTGTCGCGGACGGAGCGGTGCAGCAGGGAGGTATCTTGCGTCACCAAACCGATTTGGGCGCGCAGACTTTCTTGGGTCACGCTGTCCACGTTTTGCCCGTCAATCGAAATCGTGCCGCTTTGCGGTTCGTAAAAGCGCAGGAGTAGGTTGACGATGGTGGATTTGCCCGCGCCGCTGCGGCCGATCAAGCCGACTTTTTCGCCGGGTTTGATGTTCAGGTTAAAGCCGTTGAGGAGCGGTTTGCCGGCTTCGTAGGAGAAATCGACGTGATCAAACTTGATTTCGCCTCGGGTGACTTTCAGCGGCAGGGCTTGCGGCTTGTCGAGGATGGTGTGTGGTTTGGACAGGGTGGCCATGCCGTCGTTGACGGTACCGATGTTTTCAAACAATCGGGCAGACTCCCACATGATGTATTGCGACAAACCGTTCACACGCAATGCCATGGCCGTGGCCGTAGCTAC
>NZ_JBQCXA010001206.1:0-517 GCF_051956855.1 Neisseria sp. P0021.S007 | reverse complement strand
TTCGATGAAGGTTTCGCGGTTGACGTAGACGCTGTAAACGCCTTGACCGTCGAATTTGCCGTTTTTAAACGCGCCGGTGTAGCTGCGTCCGTCTTGGCAGCGCCATGTACCTTTGCCGGCGGGTTTGCCGTCTTTGCCGACATCGCCGTCGTAGGTGCAGCCCGGTTCCTGATAGGAATTCAGGACGGCGGCCGAGGCGGGCAGGGCAAGCATAATGGCGAGCGGCAGGAGTGCGAGGTGTTTAAACATAAGGTTGTCCATCGGATGTAGGTTTCAGACGACCTTTTATCATGTGTAAAGGTCGTCTGAAAAATTAGTCTTGCCAGCCGCCCAAATAGGAAACCAGCTCTTCCAACATGGTGCTGACGGATTCCGCCATCAGGATTTGCGAGGCAAAGGCAAGGCTGGCGGCATCGTCGCCGTTGCTCTCGGCTTCTTCCTGCAATACGTCGAGGTATTGGATGCGTTTGAGCGTGAAGTCTTGCGTGAGGATGAAAGCGATTTGTTCGCGCCACAC
>NZ_JBQCXA010001205.1:0-517 GCF_051956855.1 Neisseria sp. P0021.S007 | reverse complement strand
CAGCAGATGCGGCGTTTCTGCATCGTCGGGTGCATGGTGTTGCCACATAACCTGTACACGCATATGTCCCATGCGGATTTGCTCGATGGCAATATATTCCTGCGCCCACTCGATTTCCTGCCCTAAGGTACTGTTTTGACTACCGTCGCGCAGTTGTGCGCGGAACAGGTTGGCCAGATTTTCCAGCAAAGTTTCTGCATCATACGGGCGCAGACGGATTAAGCTGATGGCGGCATTTAGGCTGTTAAACAAGAAATGCGGACGGATACGCGCCGTCAACGCGCTCAGCCTGGCTTCGGAAATGGAAGGCGCAAGGCTGTTGCGACGGGCGGCTTCGATGTACATGAAACTGAAACAAAAAAAAGTCAGCAAGAAGAAGTGTTGAATCAGCGGCCACATCTCCGTCTTCAAAATCACTACATCGACAAACAAGAAAATCAGCAGGTTGGAGACGTAGGAAATCACGACGCTGTACTGCGAACGAAGCAGGGACGGCGCAAATGCCTGTAAAAAATAG
>NZ_JBQCXA010001204.1:0-517 GCF_051956855.1 Neisseria sp. P0021.S007 | reverse complement strand
TTATAATACTGCCAACTGAAAACACAAGGCCGTCTGAAATGACCCAAAACGCAAACAATCTCTGCTGGCTCGATATGGAAATGACCGGCCTCAACCCGGAACACGACCGCATTATCGAAGTCGCCATGATCATTACCGACTCCGATTTGAACGTACTGGCGCAATCGGACGTATACGTCATCCATCAAAGCGACGAGTTGCTCAACAGCATGGACGAGTGGAACACCGCCACCCACGGCCGCACCGGCCTGACCCAACGCGTGCGCAAATCCAAACTGACCGAAGCCGAAGTCGAGCAAAACCTGTTGGACTTCATGTCCGCATGGATACCTGAGAAATCGACGCCCATGTGCGGCAACTCCATCCATCAAGACCGCCGCTTCATGGTCAAATACATGCCGCGTTTGGAAGCCTATTTCCACTACCGGAACTTAGACGTATCCACGCTGAAAGAATTGGCCAAACGCTGGAATCCGGCCGTTGCCAAAAGCGTGGTCAAACGCGGTTCGCACAAGGC
>NZ_JBQCXA010001203.1:0-517 GCF_051956855.1 Neisseria sp. P0021.S007 | reverse complement strand
ATTCATCAACGATTTCAGACGACGTATCGCTCAAACTCCAAAGAAAACCGAAGCCGAAAAACGCAATGCCGCTTTAAACCGCCTACGCAGTGAAATTCTCGATTACGCCGTAGAACAAGCGACACAAGCGCAAGGGCTGTTCACGCTCACGGTGCCTACCGGTGGCGGAAAAACTTTCACTTCCATGGCATTCGCACTGGAACACGCCAAACATCACGGCATGCGTCGCGTGATTTACGTCATCCCGTTCACCAGCATCATCGAACAAAATGCCGCCGAATTCCGCAAAGCCTTTGGCGAATTGGGCGAACAAGCCGTGTTGGAACACCACAGCACCTTCGACGACGGCAAACTGCAAAATGAGGCCACCAAAGACAAATTGCGCCTTGCCTCGGAAAACTGGGATGCGCCGATTGTCGTGACCACCGCCGTGCACTTCTTCGAATCCCTCTTTGCCGACCGCTCCTCGCGCTGCCGCAAGCTGCACAACATCACAGGCTCCGTCATCATCCTCGAC
>NZ_JBQCXA010001202.1:0-518 GCF_051956855.1 Neisseria sp. P0021.S007 | reverse complement strand
ACCCACAACCACCACACACCAACAACCACCACACACACAACAAACACACACAACCAACCCAACACCAACCCCCACCACCCACCCACCAAAACACCAACCCAAAACACCCCAAAACACACCAAAAAAAACCACCCTAACCCAACCAACACACAAACCCCAAAAAACACACACCCCACCCAAACACACCACACCACCAACAACACCACCAACACCACCCACAACACACACAACCAAAACAACAAAAAACCAACAACCAAAACAACACCCAATACCCCAAACAACAACCCCAAAAAACAACCCCCCCCAAACAACCACAAAACCAACACCAACAGCAACAACCTCCAAACCCACAAAACCACCCACCACAAAATGCGGGAAAACCTACAAGAAACATGGAACAACCACCAAAACAGCCTACCCCACAAAAACCCATACAAAACACCAACCACAACAAACCCAACCAAAAAAAAAACCACACACAAAAACAACCACGCACACATAACCACAACACCCACAAA
>NZ_JBQCXA010001201.1:0-518 GCF_051956855.1 Neisseria sp. P0021.S007 | reverse complement strand
GGGGCCGAAATGGCGGTGATGATACAGCCAATTGTGAAAGCGCGGCGAAGCCTTTGCCCAGCAGGCGGCGGTCAATAAAATGAAAGGCGTAGTCGGCAGTAATGGCAGGAAAATGCCGATAATGCCCAAGACAAGAGACAATGCGCCGCAAAAAATCAATAAATAGCGAACCATATTCCCGTCACCAATTATTTGTTTTCAGACGGCTTTTGATGCGGAAATGTACAACGCGGAATGTCTAATTTATCCCAGCCCTCATGTCCCATTTTTTCCAGCAGCGCGATATTGCGGTCGAAAATTGCCGAGGCATTGGGAAATGCTTCAGCCGCTTTGGCAATACTGTCTTCACGAATAAGATGTAAGGTCGGATAGGGCGAGCGGTTGGTGTAGTTGCTGATGTCGTCGGCTTCCGTGCCTTCAAATTGGAAATCGGGATGGAACGGCGCAATTTGGATAATACCTTCCAATTCGTTTTCTACAACCGCATCATCGGCGATTTCCAACATTTGGTTGAAGGT
>NZ_JBQCXA010001200.1:0-518 GCF_051956855.1 Neisseria sp. P0021.S007 | reverse complement strand
CTGCGCGACTGGTTGCTCGGCAGCAGTGGTAAATGGATAACCATGGGCGTTCCATCCGACGGCTCTTACGGCATTCCCGAAGGTTTGATTTTCGGCTTCCCCGTCATTTGTAACGAAGGCAGCTACCGCATCGTCCAGGGCTTGGATTTGTCGGACGAATTCAGCCAAAAACGTATTGCCGCTACGCTGGCCGAATTGGAAGAAGAGCGTTCAGCCATCCAGGATCTACTCTAAAACAAAGGCCGTCTGAAAACCAAATTTCAGGCGGCCTAAATAATTAAATGCCCGTTCTACAATCATTTTTAAAAACTAGAATGGTACTCTTTGTCCTTGTTTATCTTTAAGATGCCATTGACCTGCCGGTGTACAACCGCCACCACTACCACCGACAGCATAATGATCACAATTCGGATCAAGACGTTTTCCTTGAGAATATGAGCCATTTGTCAAACCATCCCCATCAAAGGAACTGCACGCGCCGGTAAAAGCTACGCAAAACAGGACTAAAATTTTCTTAA
>NZ_JBQCXA010001199.1:0-518 GCF_051956855.1 Neisseria sp. P0021.S007 | reverse complement strand
ACTTTAACGAACGCTACGCTGAGGAATCTATGGCATTGGCACAACGCGTGTTGCAAACCCGTGAAGCGACTTACAAGCTCTCGCAATTGCGCCATAAGGCCGGCGTGATTTCCGCCGTTGATTTGCGCCAACAGGAAGCGCTGATCGAATCGGCCAAAGCTGATTACGCATCCGCGGTAAAGAACCGCGAGCAAGCGCGCAATTCTTTGGCTATGTTGATTAATCAACCTTTACCCGAAGACTTGCCTGCCGGTCTGCCTTTGAGCAAGCAGTTCAAAATGACCAAACTGCCTGCCGGTTTGAGTTCGGACGTGTTGCTCAACCGTCCAGATATCCGTGCGGCCGAACACGCGCTCAGACAAGCTAATGCCAATATCGGTGCGGCACGTGCGGCGTTTTTCCCGCGCATCAGCCTGACCGGTTCGGTCGGTACCGCTTCCGGCGAGTTGAGCGGCCTGTTTAAGAGCGGCACAGGTATTTGGGCTTTTGCACCGTCCATCACCCTGCCTATCTTTGAC